>JBBSDB010000254.1:0-4835 GCA_038249735.1 Burkholderiales bacterium | reverse complement strand
GGCCCGGGTCGAGGTCAACCACCCGGCGAGCCACCGCGGCATCAACATCTACCAGTCCAGCTTCGATGACGGCGGCTCCAAGGTCACGTTGCAGGCGCTGCCGCTCAACGGCATGTCCAAGCCGTTCATGGTGTCCGGTGTGATCGGCAGTTCTGCGCCGCTGTCCAACGGCAGCGAGAAACTCACGCTGGAGTTCACCGGATTGCGTGTCATCAACGTCGAGAATTTCTCGGGCGACAGCGTCTCCGGCACCGATGTGCGCAAGGTCGATTTGCGCACCGCGATCGAGAGCCGGCTGGGTTCAGGTCACAAGACGGCGACAGAGAAGGTGCTGCGCAACGTAGGCCCCAGCATCAGCTACAAGCTGCGCGATGCATCAGGCCAGGCGGTCGAATACAACAACTACATGCTGCCGGTCGAGATCGATGGCGCCCGCATGTACCTGCTGGGGATGCGCGAATCGCCTGCGGAGCCGATGCGCTACCTGCGAGTGCCGGTGGACGGCGACGACAGCATGGGCGATTTCGTGCGCTTGCGCGCGGCGCTCGCCGATCCGGCCTTGCGCGCGCTTGCGGTGCAGCGCTACGCCGGTTCGGCGGTAGAGGGGCGGGCTGCGCTCACCGATGCGCTACAAGCCTCTGCGTCCCGCGCCTTGGATCTGTTTGCGGGTGCCGAACGGATTGACATTCCGGGCAATGCCGAAATGGCCTCGCAGCCCGCCAAAGGCGGCCTGCCGGCGATCTCGGCGTTTCTGGAGGTCAATGTGCCCGCTGCCGAGCGCGAGCGCGCGAGCGACGTGCTGGTGCGCATCCTCAATGGCACCTTGTTCGAGCTGATGCAGATCAGCCGCGAGCGCGCTGCTCTGGCGCCGCTGCCACGCGACGCGACCACTCAGACCTTCATGACCAACACCGTGCTCAGCCTGAGCGACGCGTTTTATTACCCGGCACCCGTGACCTTTGCGCTCAAGGATTTCGAGCATATTCAGGCCAGCGTGTTCCAGGTGGCGCGAGCGCCGGGACAAAACATCGTTTACCTGGGTTGCCTGTTGCTCATCCTTGGCGTTTTTGCGATGCTGTATGTGCGCGAGCGCCGCATCTGGGTCTGGCTCGCGCCCGCAGCCGAGGGGCGTTCACAGGCCAGCATGGCTTTGTCGTCCAACCGCAAGACCATGGAATCCGATCAGGTGTTTGAAGTGTTGAAGAAACAACTGTTGAAGGTGTCCGCATGAACAGCGCTACCGCCACCCACACGATTGAGCTGAAGAACAACGGCTCGGGCCAGCAGCCCGGGTATTTCGCCCGCCGAAATGTATGGGACTGGTTGTTTGCCGCGATGGTCGTCGCTGGTGCGGCGCTGGCGTTCGTTCGCTACGGCGCCTCGATGGATTTTTACGAAACCGCGATCCTGGCGGGCGCTGTGCCCAGCCTGATCTGGATCGGGTGGTTCTGGCGCCCGTTGCGCGCGTTGAGCGTGGCGGTGGCGGCGATCTCACTGCTCGCAATCTGGCTTTACCAGACCCCGGCGGGTGGCGCCGATCTGGCACGCGCCGATCAGGTCCTCATGCTGAAGTACTTCATCTCCAGCCAGTCGGCGATTTTGTGGATGAGCATGCTGTTCTTCATGAGCACGCTGTTCTACTGGGTGGGCATGTTGACGCGTGCGGGCGAGACGTTCGAGGTGCTGGGTTCGCGCATCGCCTGGGTCGCGGTCACGCTGGCGCTGGTGGGCACCATGGTGCGCTGGTACGAGAGCCACCAGATCGGCCCCGACATCGGGCACATGCCGGTGAGCAACCTGTACGAGGTGTTCGTGTTGTTCTGCTGGATGACCACCACCTTTTATCTGTATTACGAAGATCAGTACAAGACCCGATCCATGGGCGGGTTCGCCATGCTGGTGGTGAGCGCGGCGGTGGGCTTTTTACTCTGGTACACCGTGGTGCGCGAAGCCCACGCGATCCAGCCGCTGGTGCCTGCTTTGCAGAGCTGGTGGATGAAGCTGCATGTGCCGGCCAATTTCATCGGTTACGGCACGTTTGCGATTGCCGCCATGCTGGCCTTTGCCTATCTGATCAAGCAAAGCGCCAGCGAGACCCGCTGGTACAAACTGGCGCCGCTGTGGGTGCTCGGCTTGGTACTGTGTCTGGAGCCCATCGTGTTCCGCCAGTCGGCGAGCGAGAAGGGTGGCAGTTTCTGGTTCGTTTACTTCGGCGTGTCGGTGCTGATCGTGGGTGCGATCATGCTCGGCCGGCGGCGCATTGCCGAGCGCCTGCCGAGTTTTGAGGTGCTGGACGATGTGATGTACAAGGCCATTGCGGTCGGCTTTGCGTTCTTCACGATTGCCACCGTGCTGGGTGCCCTGTGGGCCGCCGAGGCCTGGGGCGGCTACTGGAGCTGGGACCCGAAAGAAACCTGGGCGCTCATCGTCTGGCTCAACTATGCGGCCTGGTTGCACATGCGTTTGATGAAGGGCCTGCGCGGTACGGTGGCGGCTTGGTGGGCTCTGACGGGTCTGGCGATCACCACCTTCGCGTTCATCGGCGTGAACATGTTCCTCTCGGGTCTGCACAGCTACGGCGAGCTCTGAGGTTGCGCATGCTGGCCTGTCCCGTGCCACGCGGGAAGGTCGGAACTTTGTCAGAACGGTGCGGCTCGGACGATCCACCCGTCATTCAGGAGCCCCGCATGATCATTCGCACCGCCGGCAACGGTTTTCAGCACCCCACCAGCAGCGACATCACGCCGCAGGCGGCCTACCTCGGCCGGCGCGCCTGGATGCAGCAGGCCGCATTGGGCGCGGGTGGCGTTGCCTTGAGCGGCTGGGCCGCGCGCGATGCTTTGGCGCAGACCGGCACGCCACGCCCGGGCAAGCTGGCGCCCTTGAGCGGCGCGCGCTCGGCGGTGGCGGGCGCGGGCACGATGGAGGCGCTGACGCGCTACGAATACGCGTCCACCTACAACAATTTCTTTGAATTCGGCACCGACAAGGCCGACCCAGCGGCCAAGGCGCACACCCTGCGCACACGCCCCTGGACGGTGTCGGTCGAAGGCCTCGTGGGCAAGCCACGCACCTTTGACATGGACAGCCTGCTGAAGCTCAGCGCGATGGAAGAGCGGGTGTACCGCCTGCGTTGCGTGGAAGGCTGGTCGATGGTGATTCCCTGGGTGGGCTATTCGCTTTCAGTGCTCATCAACCAGGTGCAGCCGCAGGGCAGCGCGAAGTACGTGGAATTTGTGACGCTGGCCGATGCCAAGACCATGCCGGGATTGAGCTCCAACGTTCTCGACTGGCCTTATGTGGAAGGTCTTCGGCTGGACGAGGCCATGCACCCGCTGACCCTGCTGGCGTTTGGCATGTACGGCGAGGTGTTGCCGAATCAGAACGGCGCGCCCCTTCGGCTGGTGGCGCCCTGGAAGTACGGCTTCAAAAGCGGCAAGTCGCTGGTCAAAATCCGCCTCACCGACAAGGAGCCGCGCACCGCCTGGAACCGGTCTGCGCCAGAGGAGTACGGTTTTTATTCCAACGTCAACCCCGACGTGTCCCACCCGCGCTGGAGTCAGTCGACCGAGCGGCGCATCGGTGAAGAGGGCGGCCTGCTGGCCAAGCGCCGCAAGACGCTGATGTTCAACGGCTACGAGCCGCAGGTGGGCCAGTTGTACGCCGGCATGGACTTGCGCAAGTTCTTCTGAGATGGCGATGGACACGGCCCAGGTGTCGCCGCGTGCGGTGCCACCGAGTGCAACCACGCCAGCAGCGGCTTCGCTGCGCAGCCGCGTGAACCGAGTGCTGGGTCATGGGCTGGTCAAGCCCGCGCTGTTCCTGCTCTGTTTGCTGCCAGCGGCCTGGCTGGTCTGGGCCGCTGTTTCCGATCAGCTGGGCGCCAATCCGGCGGAAGCGCTGATCCGGTCGCTGGGTGACTGGACGCTGCGATTTCTGGTGATCGTGCTGGCGGTGACCCCGTTGCGGGTCGTGTCCGGCTTGGCGGTGATGGCGCGCTGGCGGCGCATGCTGGGCCTGTTTGTCTTCTTCTACGCCAGCCTGCATCTGCTGGCCTACGCGTGGTTCGACCAGGGGCTGGTGTTGGCTGCGGTGGTCGACGACGTGATCAAGCGCCCGTTCATCCTGGTCGGCATGCTCGCCTGGAGTTTGCTTCTGCTGCTGGCAGTTACCTCGTTCAACCGCGCCGTGCAATGGCTGGGCGCCCGGCGCTGGCAGCTGCTGCACCGCGCGGTGTATGGCATCTCCGGTTTGGCGGTGCTGCATTTCTACTGGATGCGCAGCGGGAAAAACGATTTTGCCGAGGTCGCGGTGTACGCCGCGATTCTTGGCTGCTTGTTGGCCTGGCGCGTGTGGCGCTGGGTTCAGGGCAGCAGGCGCTCTAGCCTCAGCTGATCGGCGGCACTCTCTCGCTCGCGGATCAGCGTCGTCTGGCCGCCACCCACCAGCACCTCGGCCGCGCGGCCGCGGGTGTTGTAGTTGCTGGCCATGCTCATGCAGTAAGCGCCTGCCGAAAGCACCGCCAGCAGGTCGCCGGGCTGCACCGCCAGCGCGCGGTCGCGGCCCAGCCAGTCGCCGCTCTCGCACACTGGGCCGACCACATCCCAGGTGGTGGCTTCAGTCGGGCGAGGCACCACCGGCTCGATGCGGTGAAACGCCTGGTACATCGCGGGGCGCGGCAGATCGTTCATGGCGGCATCGACGATCAGAAAATTTTTCTGCTCGCCCGGCTTGAGATAAAGCACCTCGGTCAGGCACACGCCAGCGTTGCCCACCAGCGAGCGGCCTGGCTCCAGCAGCAGCTTGCGGTTGCCAAAACCCCGCGTGTCCAGCTT
>JBBSDB010000253.1:0-5000 GCA_038249735.1 Burkholderiales bacterium | reverse complement strand
TCGTCGGTCACGAAGTCGGCCACGTTGGGCACCTGCTGAACGGCACCGGTTTCGCGCATGAAGCCCGAGAGCTCGGTGAACCAGCCATCCATGGCGGAGTTCGCACTGCTGCCGGTACGCTGCATGTTCTTGAGCTGCTGGGTGAGATTGAAGGTCGGGCGGGACTCGAACTCCTTGTTCATCGCAGCTTCGCTGATGCTCACGCCGCCCTTGGCGTAGAAGTCTTTCATCATGCGGATCGACTCGGGACGGTTCACGCTCATCCAGCTCCAGGCGCGCAGGTAGACGGCCAGAAACTTGGCTACGTTCTCCGGGTTCTGCTTTGCATAGTCGCCGCGCGCGATCAGCGCGCCCGGCACGATGGCGCCGCTGTCTTTGCCGCTGCAAAGCATCTTGGCCCCCGCCTTCTCCTCCACCGTGTAGGTATTGGGTGCCCACATGCCGGCCAGGTCGGAGTTGTTGGAAGACAGCGCTGAAATGATCTCGGCCTGGCCCATGTTCTTCATCACTACGTCGGACTTCTTCAGGCCGTACTTTTTCAGGCAGGCCTGTACCGCAAAGTCGGCGGTCGAGTTTTGCGTCAGCGTGATGGTCTTGCCCCGCAATGCGCCGGCCGGGTCCTTGGCAAACTCGGCGGCAGCCTTGGCGCTGCCCACCAGCCCGTTGGCAGCTGACTCGTCGTTGGTCACGCCGATCGTCTTGATGCCGAAACGCACATGGCCCAGCACCGCAGGCACCGAGCCGGTGCCGCCCACGTCCCACGAGCCCGCAGCCGACGCCGCGATCTGTGGCACACCCGCCGGGAAAGTGGAGAACTCGGGCGCCAGACCCACGTCTTTCCACCAGCCCTTCTCGGTCGCAATATGAAAGGGCAGTGCCCAGTACAGCGAGGGCTGGTAGCTGATCTTGATGGGGGTGAGTGCCTGGGCCTGTGCCACGCTGGCCGATCCGAAAATGAGGCTCAGGCCAATCGCCGTCGCCACAGTGGTTTTCTTCATCGCGATATCTCCTTCGAGTTGGGATTCAATGATCTGTGCCGGCGTGCTCTTCACGCAACGACTTCCAGATGCGGGTACGCAGATGGACAAAGCTCTCCAGGTCCATCACGTCTTCGATCTTGCTGTGCTGGTCCCAGTCCTCGGACTCACGGACGGACTTCACATCAAGAATTTCCTTGATCTTGCCAGGGCGGCTGGTCATGATGACCACCCGGTCGGCCAGGTAGACCGCCTCTTCCACCGCGTGGGTGATGAACAGCACGGTGCGCGGGTTCTTGCGCGCAAGTTTGACCAGTTCCTCCTGCATCACGACGCGGGTCTGAGCGTCGAGCGCACCAAAGGGCTCGTCCATCAGCAGCACGTGGGGATTGAGCGCATAGGCGCGCGCAATCGCCACCCGTTGCTGCATGCCGCCAGAGAGTTGGTGTGGATAGGCGCTCTCGTAGCCCTTGAGGTTCATCAGGTCGATGTAATGGGCGATCAGCTTTTCGCGCTCGTGCTTGCCAAGGCCTTTGCTGCGCAAGCCGAAGTCGATGTTTTCATGCACCGACTTCCACGGAAACAGCGCAAATTGCTGAAACACAACCGCGCGGTCCGGCCCTGGCTCAGTGACAACCACGTTGTTCACCTTCACCGAGCCAGTGCTGGGAAACTCCAGCCCCGCGGCCATGCGCATGCAGGTGGTCTTGCCGCAACCCGACGGGCCTACGATGGCTACGAACTCCTGGTCCTGCACCGTGAGATTGATGCCGTCCAGGATGAGAAAATCCTTGCCATCGCGCCAAAACACCCGGGTTACATCGGAAAACTGAATGGTTGCCATTGCGTTACTGTCTTTCGGAATCGGCGGTTATGACTCAGGCGTTTCGGTGTTTGAGAAGCCAGCGCTCCAGCCGGCGGATCAACACGTCGATGACCACACCGACCACACCGATGGCGATCATGCCGGCCATCACGGTGTCGGTGGCGATGGCACTTTGGGCACGCACGATCAGATTGCCCATGCCGCTGCTGGCCACAATCAGCTCGGCACCGACGAGTGACATCCAGCCCAAACCCGCACCGATGCGCAAGCCGGCGATGATGGACGGCACCGCCGCCGGAAAGAGCACCTCGGTGATGGTTCTGAAATTGCCCACGCCCAGCATGCTCGCGGCCTCCAGGAATCGGACGTCCACGTTTCTGGCGCCCCTGTAGGCGTTGATCAGGCAGGGGGGGAACGCGCCCGCAAAGATGATCAGTGTGGGGCCACCGATGCCAGTGCCAAACCACAGCGCGGCAAACGGAACCCAGGCCACCGGCGCGATAAAGCGCAGCCCGTCGAACAGCGGGGTAACGATGTCGTCCAGCAGTCGAAACCAGCCCATGGCCAGACCCAACGGAATGCCAACCAGCGCGGCCAGGCCAAAGCCCATGCCAAATCGCTGCAGGCTGGCGAGCATGTGGTCGCCCAACACGTAGCCCGCAAACGGGTTGTACAGCAGGTCGATGAGCTTGGCCAATACTTCGTGCGGCATCGGCAAGAACTGGGGCGGCGCGAAGTGCAGTACCCGGGCCAGGTACCAGAAGGCGAAGAACCCGATCGTCCCGATCGCGGTGAGACGCCAGAACTGGCTGCGTGAAATCTGATCGTTCATGCCGCCACCCGTCCTTTGCGCCAAGGCATGGCCCGGTTTTCCAGTTGCCCCAGCAGCCAGGTGGTCGCTGCGCCGCACAGACCCACCAACACCATGGCCACCAGAATCATTGCCGGGTAGATGTCCTGCGCGGCCTGGTTGAGAATACTTCCCAGGCCATACAGCGCACCGATGAGTTCGGCCGCAACCAGGGTAGTCCAGCTGGCCTGCAGGGACAGGCGCAGCCCGGTGAAGATCATCGGCAAACTGCCGGGCACCAGCACCTCGGCCACCATACGCCAGCCTTTGACGCCCAGCATGCGTGCGGCCTCCATCATCGGAGCCTCGATGTTGCGCACACCGGTGTAGCTGTTGATCACCGAAGGAACAAAGGCTGCAACGAAGATCACCAGAATCTTCGATCCATCGTCCAGCCCGAGCCAGACGATGGCAAGCGGAATCCAGGCCAACGGCGGTATCGGCCGCAACAGCAGAAAGGCCGGATTGATCAATGCCTCGGCGCGCCGCGAATATCCCATGAGCAGCCCCAGCGGCACGCCTACGCTGACGGCCACCGCAAATCCCATGGCGACCAGTTGCAGGCTGTGGAACACGTGCTGGTACAGCTTGCCGTTGCCGTACCCTTCGGTCTGGATGAAGCTGAAAGCGGCCCACACCTCATTCGGGCGGGGAAAACGGGACGGATTGACAAGACCGGTCACGGTGGTGGCCAGATACCAAAGCACCAGAAAGACCACGACCGTGGTCACACCGACCATGGTTCTTCGGGATGTCTTTTGCTGGTTCAGGGGCACTTCGGATCCTTTGTCTCTGATGTTCGCCGGTGGTTTTCCGACCGGTCTTTTTGTACGGGCAACTAGAATGTAAGCGCTTGCAGTAACTTTGCCGGCATCGGCGATTCCTGTCAATACCCAAAGTCAGGCGCAACCTAAAATCAAGGGAAAACACCTAAGCAAGTTTTCGCAAGCGCTTACATTTTGAGGCACAGATCGCCACAGTTATGGCATGCTGACGATCATGAACCAACGCATCACCATCGAGGATGTGGCCCGCATGGCCGGGGTGTCCACCGCCACGGTATCGCGCGTACTCAGCAGGCCCGAGGTTGTTCGCGCCAGCACGCGCGAGCAGGTGATGTCAGCAGTGCGCCAACTCGATTACCAACCTGACGCCTCGGCCCGTGCCCTGGCCTCTGGTCGGACCCACACTGTGGGATGTGTCATTCCCACGCTGGACCACGCCATCTTCGCGCGCAGTACACAGTCCATGCAGACCACCCTGGCACGTGCGGGATACCAGCTGCTGGTGGCCAGCCACGAATACGACCCGGCGATCGAGTTCGAAGTGGTACGGGTGTTGCAACAACGCGGCGTGGACGCGCTGGTGCTGGTGGGCACTGACCACGCGCCTGGCCTGTGGAAAGCCCTGCGTGCCTGGGACAAGCCCAGCCTGCTCACCTGGTCGTGCGATGCACGTCTACCCTCGATCGGATTCGACAACGAAGCTGCGGCCCGCATGGCGACTGAGCACCTGCTCTCGCTGGGGCACCGACGCATCGGCGTCATCTCCGGCCTCACGTCACACAACGACCGGGCGCGCAGCCGCATCGAAGGTGTGCGCCAGGCACTCGGGCAGGCAGGGCTCAAACTGCTGCCCAGCCTTTTGACCGAGCAGGTGTTCAACCTGAACGGCGGACGCAGCGGGCTGCAAACGCTCATGGCGGCGCGCCAGCCGCCCACGGCCATCTTCTGCGGCAACGACCTGCTGGCCACCGGCGCCCTGCTCGAGGCACAGCGCATGGGCCTGAAAGTGCCGCGTCAGCTCTCGATCTGCGGCATCGACAACCTTGAACTGGCCGAAGCCATCAACCCCGGTCTGACCACCATCAACCTGCCGACACAGGATCTGGGGCGCATCACGGCCAACAGCGTGCTGTCGGCGATTGCCGGCGAAGCGATCGCAGCGCAATCGCTGTTGCCGTTTGCACTCGTGGTGCGCGGCAGCACCGCGGTGGCGCCCAAGTAGTGTTACGGGTCGCGCTTGTGTGCGTGAACGAGGCCGGCGAGGGGGGCAAGTTCCCTGTCGCAACGTTCGAACATCGCGACAAGCGATGCCTCGTCGCCGACATCAGCTTGGAGGGCGATGCCCGTGCCGCCCGCCTTGCGCACGCCGCGCAGTGTCTCTTCGGCTTCTTCGGCAGGGCTGCGGTAGTTGACGCAGACCTGCCAGCCCTCCCGCGCCGACAGGATGGCGGTAGCGGCCCCGATACCCCGGCTTGCGCCGGTCACGATCAGCGACTTCTTCATTTTCCTTGCTCCCGCTTCAGGCGCTGCCGCGCTGGACAAATTGGACGCAGGGTTGTATT
>JBBSDB010000252.1:0-5012 GCA_038249735.1 Burkholderiales bacterium | reverse complement strand
GTTGATCATGCCGCCCCAGCTGGGCGCGAGCAGGATGAGCGAGAACACCATGCCGACCGATTGCGTCCAGTCGGGCAGCGCGGTGTAGTGCAGGTGGTGTGGGCCCGCCCACATGTAGGTGAAGATCAGCGCCCAGAAGTGGACGATCGACAGCCGGTAGGAAAACACCGGGCGCTCGGCCTGCTTGGGGATGAAGTAATACATCATGCCCAGGAAGGCGGCGGTCAGGAAAAAGCCCACTGCGTTGTGGCCGTACCACCATTGCACCATCGCGTCCTGCACACCGGCATAGGCCGAATAAGAGTGCGTCATGCTGGTTGGGACCGCCAGGTTGTTGACGATGTGCAGCAGGGCGATGGTGATGATGTAAGCACCAAAGAACCAATTCGCCACGTAAATGTGACGCACCTTGCGGATGCCCACCGTGCCAAAAAACACCACCGCGTACGACACCCAGACCACGGCGATCAGCAAATCGATCGGCCAGATCATTTCGGCGTATTCACGGCTCTGGGTCAGACCCAAGGGGTAGGTGATCACCACCGAGAGAACGATGGCGTTCCAGCCCCAGAAGGTGAACCAGGCCAACTTGCCGGCAAAGAACTTGGTGTGGCAGGTGCGCTGCACCACGTAGTAGCTGGCCGCAAAAAGCGCTGAGCCGCCGAACGCGAAGACCACCGCACTGGTGTGCAACGGGCGCAGTCGGCTGTAGACCAGCCATTCCACCCCCATGTTGAGCTCGGGCCAGGCGAGCTGAGCCGCAATGATCACGCCGACCAGCATGCCCACGACGCCGTAGATCACGGACATGACGGCAAAGCCGCGCACCACCCCATCGTCATAGACCGCCGGCTGGCTGGTCCTTGTTGTCACTGACATAAATGAACTCCTCGTGAATGCCACTGGGAGGAGTGTCACCAGCTGTTGCAGTGACCGCCTTGACTTAAGTCAATCGCGATCCAATATGCGGTCGCCTTCGCGCTCGATGTTGTCGAACTGGCCCGCCTGCAGCGCCCACCAGAACAAGCCGATCACCACAAACACCAGCACGATGGAGACAGGAATGAGAAGGTAGAGAATGTCCACGAGCGTTTCCAATCACCAAATAGAGAAAAATCAGGCGACCACCGGCGTGGCGCCGGCATCGTCAGCGTGTTGCGCAGGCAATTTTCCAGCCAGCCGCAGGGCGTTGAGGATCACCAACAGCGAGCTGCCCGCCATGCCCAGCCCGGCCAGCCAGGGTGGCATGTGGCCCAGCAGCGCCAGTGGCACACAGACGGCGTTGTAACCCGCCGCCCACATCAGGTTCTGGCGCACGATGCGCATGGTGTCGCGGGCCAGGGTGAGGGTGTGCACCACATCCATCACCCGCCCGCCCTGAATCACATAGTCGGACTGCGCCTGCGCCAGCGGCGCGGCGTGGCCCAGCGCAAATGAGGTGTCGGCGCGCGCCAGCACCGGGCCGTCGTTCAAGCCATCGCCCACCATCGCCAGGCGCAGCCCGCGGTCTTGTAACGCAATCACCTCAGCCAGCTTTTGCTCCGGACTCGCGCCGGCGATCACATGGTTCACGCCCACCGCACTGCCCACCTGCTGGGCGGCAGTAGGCCGGTCGCCCGAGAGCAGCCAGCTCTGCACACCCAGCGCGCGCAGGGCGTCCACCGCGTCTTTCGCGTCGGCGCGCACACCCTCTTTCAGATGGATGGTGGCCAGCCAGCCGCGCTCGTCGGCCAAGTGGGCAAGCGGCGCAAGCTCGTCTGCCTCGTCAGCACGCTCTGCGCTCAGACCGCAGAACGCAGCCGATCCCAGCTTCACCCAGCCCCCGCCCACCCGATCGGCTTGCATGCCCTGCCCGGCCTGTTCCTGCAGCGACATCAGCTCGGGCACCACCCCGCTGGCGCCCTGCTCCGCAGCAGCCAGCACAATGCCGCGCGACACCGGGTGCAGCGAGCCCGCCGCCAAAGCGGCGGCCAGCGCCAGCGCTTCTGTTTCCGAACTGCCTGGGCGAACCGCCACCGATGACACCGCCAGCCGATCGTGGGTCAGGGTACCGGTCTTGTCGAACACCACCGCGTTGATTCCAGCCAGCGTCTCGAAGGCCTGCAGGCGCCGCACCAGGATGCCGCGCCGCGCCAGCGCGCCCGCCGAGCTCAGCATGGCCGACGGTGTGGCCAGCGAGAGCGCACAGGGACAGGTGACGATGAGCACCGCCACCGCAACCGACAGCGCCTTCGTGTGGTCGATCTGCCACCAGTACCAGAACGCCACGGCGGCGGCCAGCAACACCAGCACCAAGAACGGCGCAGCGATGCGATCGGCAAGAATCGCCAGGCGTGGCTTTTCTGTCGAGGCCTTTTCCATCAGCGCCACGATTTGCGCAAAGCGGGTTTCACGCCCCAGACGCTGTATCGCCACCAGCACCGGCCCACCAAGGTTGTAGCTGCCCGCCACCACCGGCTCACCGCGCAACCGTGTCACCGGGTGCGACTCGCCAGTGAGCAAGGCCTCGTCGACCGTGGCGCGCTCACTCTGGACCGCCCCGTCTCCCGGGAAAGCCTGGCCGGCCTGCACCCGCACCGTGTTGCCCACCTGAAGCCGGCGCACCGAGACGGTCTGAAAGCTGCCGTCGGCAGCCTGCAGGTCGCAGGTCTGCGGCAGCCGGTTCATCAGGCTGTCGAGCGCGCCTGCGGTGCGATCGCGCGCCTTGTGCTCCAAGTAGCGACCGCCGAGCAAGAAAAACACGAACATGGTGAGCGAGTCGAACCACACCTCGTGCCCCCAGGGCCCGGTGGGATCGAAAGTGGCCGCGGAGCTGACCAGAAACGTCACCAGAATGCCGACCGTCACCGGTGTGTCCATGCCCACCCGGCCGCGCTTGAGGTCGAGCCAAGCGCTTCGAAAAAACGGGCCGCTGGCAAAGAACACCACCGGCAGGCTGAGCACCCAGCTGGCCCAGCGCAGCAGCTGCTCGATGTCGGCTGGAATCTCGCCGGGCTGGGTCACATAGGCAGGCCACGCGTACATCATCACCTGCATCGAGCAAAAGCCCGCGACGAACAAGCGCCACAAAGCCTGGCGAGTCTCAAGAAGCCGCTCGCTGACCGACAAAGCCTGCGCCATCGGCAGCAGGCGGTAGCCGGTCGTGCCCACCACCCGCGCCAGGTGCGACAAGCGGATAAGCGAAGGATCCCAACGCACCGTGAGGCGGCGCGTGGCCGCGTGGACCTGCGCGCTCTGAACGCCGGGCAGCCCTTGCAGTGCGCCCTCCACCGCGTCTGCGCAAGCCGCGCAGTACATGCCCTGCACCATCAGCACAGACTCTGCAGAGCTCGGGTCGTCGGCATCGGTGAAGGTGGTGAAGTTCTGCTGCTCGACCGGATCGTCAAGCACATCGAAATTGTCAGTGACAGTGAGCGGCCCGCGGTGGGCACCAAAAATGCTCTGTGCGCCCGTTTCGAAGCGCGCAGCCAGATCGGCGATGGACGGCGCCACCGGGGACGTGGTGACGGCCTGGTTCATGCCCCGAGGGTAGTTCAGGTGAGATTTCATGCGCTTGATTTAAATCAACTGGGTTACCGCGCCCTTTGATAGGCTAGCCTGCGAAAGTTCAAATAGCCGAAACCCATCCACTTCACCGGAGATATCCATGTACAAGCGCATTCTTGTTGCCACCGACGGCTCCAAACTGTCCAAGATGGCGGTGGACCACGCCATCGAACTGGCCGACCTCACCGGCGCCGAGGTGATCGCGCTCAAGGTAGTGCCGCGCTATCCCCAGACCTACTTTGAAGGCGGTATGGGCATGGCAGCGGCCGAGGTGGCGCGCATCGAGAAACAGTGGAACGAAGAAGCGTTGACCACCGTCAACGCGGTCAAGTCGGCTGGCCAGCTGCGCGATGTGAAAGTAAAGGCGGTCACGGTGAAGTCAGACCTGATCGCCGAAGCGGTGATCGCGGCGGCCAAGCGCAACAAGTGCGACCTGATCGTGATGGCCTCGCACGGCCGCCGCGGCATCAAGCGCCTGCTGCTGGGCAGCGAGACCCAGCAGGTGCTGACGCATTCGCACATTCCGGTGCTTGTTTTGAGGTAACCCCCCCGCGCCGCCTGCGGCGTCACCCCCCCAGGGGGGCAGCGCTGGCGGCCCGGCAAAGCCGGTTCCGCGGCGCTCTGGGTTGGGGCACGCGCTCCGGATGCTGCTGCCAGCGGCTCCGTCTTGTTCAGATGAACAGTGTCTTGTACTGCTCGCGCAGCATATTCTTCTGCACCTTGCCCATGGTGTTGCGGGGCAGTTCGGACACGACCACGCAGCGCTTGGGGATTTTGAAGTTGGCGAGTCGGACTTTGAGGCTGGCGATCACATTCTCTGGCTGTACCGTGGTGCCGGGCTTGGCGATCACGACGGCCACACCCACTTCGCCGAAGTCAGGGTGCGGCACACCCACCACAGCGCTTTCGGCCACACCCGGCATCTCGTTGATCTGGCCTTCGATTTCGGCCGGGTAGACGTTGTAACCGCCGGAGATAATCAGGTCTTTGCTGCGGCCGACGATGGTGACGTAGCCGTCCGCGCCCACCTGCCCCACATCACCAGTCTTGAAAAAGCCATCGGCGGTGAATTCTTCGGCGGTTTTCTCGGGCATGCGCCAGTAGCCCTTGAACACGTTGGGACCGCGCACCTGCAAGCCGCCAACCTCGCCCGCGGCAACCGGCTGCCCCGCATCATCGATCACGCGCAGGTCCACGCCCGGCAGCGCGAAGCCCACCGTGCCTCCCCGCCGTTCGGTGGCGCCGCCGTGGCGTGGGTCAGGACCGCAGGGGTTGGAGGTGAGCATGATGGTTTCGCTCATGCCGTAGCGCTCCAGGATGGTGTGGCCGGTGCGCTTCTTCCAATCGCTGAAGGTTTCGATCAGCAGCGGCGCAGAGCCCGAGATGAAAAGCCGCATGCGGCTCACCTGCGCCGCCGTGAGCGCGGGCTCGGCCAGCATGCGCACGTACAGCGTGGGCACGCCCAT
>JBBSDB010000251.1:0-5024 GCA_038249735.1 Burkholderiales bacterium | reverse complement strand
GCCCAGCGCCGTCCCGCCCCGCCCGATCCTGGCGGACCTCTTCCCCTACCTCGCCCACCGGGGCGCCCTCCAGGGCAAGACGGTGGCCTGGGTGGGCGACGGCAACAACATGGCCAACACCTGGCTGCAGGCGGCCGAGCTGCTGGGATTTACCGTGCACGTGAGCACGCCGAGTGGCTACGAGGTCGACCCGGTGCTGGCCGGCATCAGCAACCGCAGCTGCTACAAAGTCTTCAAGAACCCGCGTGAAGCCTGTGCCGGTGCCGATCTGGTCACCACCGACGTCTGGACCAGCATGGGCTTCGAGGCCGAGAACGAGGTCCGCCGCGCTGCGTTCGCGCAGTGGTGTGTGGACGAAGCGATGATGGCCACCGCCAAGCCCGACGCCCTGTTCATGCACTGCCTGCCCGCACACCGCGGCGAAGAGGTGGCAGCCGAGGTGATCGACGGACCGCAGAGCGTGGTCTGGGACGAGGCCGAAAACCGGATGCATGCGCAGAAAGCACTGATGGAGTACCTGTTGCTCGGTCGGCTGTGATGCCTATTTCGGGGCGTTGAGCAGCCAGACCACCTGCGACATGGAGGCCCTGTTCGATGCCATTCGCCACATGGCGCTGCCGGTGGATGCCCAACGCATCTTCCACGGGCGCGGCGGGCTGTTTCCTGGCTGTGAACACCTGGCGCTGGACGCCTACCCACCGGTCTTTCTGCTGACCGCCTTCGCGCCGATCAGCGACAACGAACTGGCCCAGGTACACGATGCGCTGGTTGCGCGTTGGGCTGTGCTGGCGCCGGATGAGCCACTGAACTGGGTGTTCCAAAGACGCGATGGCCAGCGCACCGAGACACGGCTGATGGCTGGTAGCGTGCCCGATCCGCACGTGGTGACAGAAGACAGCGCACGCTACGCGGTGCATCTGTTGCAAGGTCAGAACCACGGCCTGTTTCTCGACATGGCCGAGGGCCGGCGCTGGGTGCGCCAGCAAGCGGCCGGCCAGAAAGTGCTTAACCTGTTCGCCTACACCTGTGCGTTCTCGGTGGCAGCGCTGAAGGGCGGTGCGAAGCAGGTGGTGAACCTGGACATGAGTGCAAGCGCGATCGCGCTGGGGCAGCACAACCACTCGCTCAATGCCTTGTCGGGCGCAAGCTTTCTGGCCCACGACATCTTCAAGACCTGGGGCAAGATCACGCGGGGCGGGCCACATCACCTGGTCATCGTGGACCCGCCGAGTTTCCAAAAAGGCAGTTTCGTGGCGACCCAGGACTATGTGCGCCTGATGCGCCGCCTGCCCGATCTGTTGCGTCCGGGCGGCCGCGTGATGCTGTGCCTCAACGCGCCCGAGCTGGACACCGCGTTTCTGCATGAGCGCATGCGCGAGGCCGCGCCCGAGTTGGTGTACGAGCAGCGGCTGCCCAATCCCGCCGTGTACGCTGATGTGTCGCCCGAGCGCAGCCTGAAGGTGCTGATCTACCGCGCCCCGTCTCTGCCTTGAGGCCACTGGCTGCTGCTTGCGCTATTCGGGGCGGCGGTCCACCGCAATCGGGATGACGCGGCGGGTCGGCTGCGGGCTCGGCTCGGGCGCGGCCGTCTTCGCACAGGTGCCGCAGCCCGAGTCGCAGGCGCCGCAGACTGGCGCTCGCGCAAGCGACGGATGCACGCTGCCCAGGCGCTTGCGCCAGGCCGTCGGCATCCAGGCCCAGGCGGTGTAGGCCGCCGCCGCCACCACGATCAACCCGATCAACAGCTCTTGTTCCATCACGAACCTCCGCCCAGGGCCAGCGCGACCCGGTAGGTGACAAAGCTGGCGGCGTAGGCCAGGGCAAACAGATAGCCGGTCATCAACAGCGGATAGCGCCAGCCGTTGGTCTCGCGCTTCACGGCGACCAGCGTGGAAATGCACTGCGGCGCAAACACATACCAGACCAGCAGCGAGAGCGCGGTGGCGAGCGACCAACTCTGGGCGATCAGGCCACCGAGTTGCGCCTCGGTGTCACCGCCTGTGGCCGAGAGCGCGTACACCGTGCCCAAAGCGCCCACCGCCACCTCGCGCGCCGCCATGCCGGGCACCAGCGCGATGGCGATCTGCCAGTTGAAGCCAATCGGTGCCACCAGCGGCTCCAGCCAGTGGCCGATGGTGCCGGCGAAGCTGTACTGAATGGCGGGGCCGGTGGCGCCCTCCGGCGCGCCGGGGTACGAGGAGAGGAACCACAGCAGGATCATCAGCGCCAGCAAAATGCCGCCGACCCGCTTCACAAAAATCGCCGCGCGCTCGTACAGGCCACGCACCAGGTTGCGTACGCTGGGCCAGCGATAGGTCGGCAGCTCCATGATGAGCGGTGTGGGGCGCGCATGGCCGCGCCACAGCATGAAGACACCGGCCACCGCCATGGCGGACAGAATGCCACCCAGGTAGAGACCAAACATCACCAGACCTTGCAGGTTGAAAACGCCCCCCACCGTTCGCGAAGGAATGAAGGCGCTGATCAGCAGCGCATAGACCGGCAGCCGGGCCGAGCAGGTCATGAGCGGCGCGATCATGATGGTCACCAGCCGGTCGCGCCAGTGGGTAATGGTGCGGGTGGCCATGATGCCGGGCACCGCGCAGGCGAAGCTGGAGAGCAGCGGAATGAAGGAACGGCCTGAGAGGCCCACGGTGCCCATCACGCGATCCAGCAGGAAGGCGGCGCGCGGCAGGTAGCCCGAGTCTTCCAGCACCAGGATGAAGAAGAACAACACCAGGATCTGCGGCAGAAAGACCAGCACGCTGCCGGCGCCTGCGATCACACCATCGGTGATGAGGCTGACCAGCGGGCCGGCAGGCAGCAGCGTGCGAATGCTGTCCGACAAGAACGCAACGCCCGACTTGATCAACTCCATCGGCCACGCGGCCCAGCTGAACACCGCCTGAAACATCAAAAACAGCGTGGCGGCGAGCAGCAACATGCCCCACAGCGGGTGCAGCACCACCCGGTCAATCGCGTCGTCGCGCGCCAGGGTGTTGGCCGGCTGGCGCACCGCCTGCGCCACGATGCGCCGCACCGCCTGCTGGGTAGCCATCACCTGCTCCACCGTGCCAGCCTGCCAACGCTCGCCCTCGGCAGGCGCCTGGCGGGGCAGCGGTGGTAAGTCGTCCAGACGCTCCAGCAAGCCACGCGCGCCGCCGTGCTGCACACCCACCGTTTCCACCACCGGCATGCCCAGCTCGCTCTCCAGCCGCTCGCGGTCGACCTCGATGCCGGAGCGCCGAGCCAGATCGGTCATGTTGAGCGCCAGCACCATGGGCAGGCCGAGATCGCGGGCTTCCAGCACCAGCCGCAGATTGAGCTTGAGGTTGGTGGCGTCGACCACGCAAACGATCAGATCGGGCAGCGGATCCTGCGGTCGCTGGCCAGTAACGATATCCCGGGTGAGCGCTTCGTCGGCGCTCATCGCGGTGAGGCTGTAGGCACCGGGCAGATCGACCACCAGCACCTGCCGGCCTTGCGGCGTGGTCAGCGTGCCTTCCTTGCGCTCCACCGTCACGCCCGCGTAGTTGGCCACCTTCTGGCGGCTGCCGGTCAGCAGGTTGAACAGCGCGGTCTTGCCGCAGTTGGGGTTGCCGAGCAGCGCGATGCGCAGCGGCTCCGAGACCCCGGTGGCGGCGTTCATGGCCCGGCCTCCGCGCTGCCCGCGGTGGCCTGCACCTGGATCATCGCCGCCTCGTGCCGGCGCAAGGCGAAGGTGGTGTGACCCACGCGCACCGCCATCGGATCGCCGCCCGGCAGGCCCCGGGCGATCACACGCACCGGCTCACCTGGCAGAAAACCGATCTCCAGCAGGCGCAGCAACACCGCGCGGTCTTCCTCATCGCCGGCCGGTGCCAGCGACACAATTTCAGCCCATGTCTGGCTCGGCCATTGGTCCAGGCCGCAGGAGACGTCGGGCATTTTTATCGGCTTGCTCATGCTTCTATGATTGATAACGATTCTTATTCTCTACTTAAGCAGGACTGAAAAACGAGCACGGATACAAAAAATTCAGCCGCTTTGACGCCCGTCAAATCCCAAGAGGCGCGGGCCAGCCGATCGAGCGCAGCGCTTCCCCTTTTGTTGGAATAAACCGACACCACAACCCACCAGCTTGGGTACCGTCGGTGCCATGCGACCAATCTGGGATATTTCCCCTCCCCTGCAAGCCGGCACA
Organism: Burkholderiales bacterium; assembly: GCA_038249735.1. Classification (GTDB taxonomy): domain Bacteria; phylum Pseudomonadota; class Gammaproteobacteria; order Burkholderiales; family Burkholderiaceae_C; genus Hydrogenophaga. The sequence goes on along the minus strand of JBBSDB010000251.1, from coordinate 841 downwards.
CCGGTCTTCCCCGGCGACACCGCCTACCAGCAACACTGGTCGGCCACGCTGGGGCCGGGCTGCCCGGTCAACGTGAGCGCGATCACGCTATCGCCCCACGCCGGGGCCCACGCGGACGCGCCGCTGCACTACGACCCGCAGGGTTCACCCGCCGGCGCCCTCGACCTGGCGCCCTACCTCGGCCCCTGCCGCGTGATCCACGCCATCGGCTGCGGCCCGCTGATCGGGTGGCGCCACATCGAACACGCCGTGACCAATATGCCTGCCCGGGTGCTGGTGCGCGTCTACCAACACATGCCGCAGACCCAATTCGACCCCGACCTGCCCGCCTTCGCGCCCGAAACCATCGAGCAGCGGGCCGACCTGGGCGTGCTGCTGATCGGCACCGACAGCGCCAGCATCGACCCGGCCAACAGCAAAACGCTGGACAGCCACCAGGTGATCCGCCGCCGCGGCATGCGGGTGCTGGAAAACCTGCTGCTCGACGAGGTGCCCGAGGGCGACTACGAGCTGATCGCCCTGCCCCTGAAACTGATGACCGCGGACGCCAGCCCGGTCAGAGCCATTTTGAGAACGCTTCCATGACCACTTCCAACGCCATCACCCAAAAAGACTGCCAAGCGCTTGACGCCCAGGACCCGCTGCGCAAACTGCGCGATCAGTTCCAGCTGCCGCCCGGCGTGATCTACCTCGACGGCAACTCGCTCGGTGTCTTGCCCAAAACCACCGCCGCGCGCGTGGCCGATGTGGTCACCCGCGAATGGGGCACCGACCTGATCCAGAGCTGGAACAAGAACCACTGGTTTGCACTGCCGCAGCACGTGGGCGACAAAATCGCGCG
>JBBSDB010000250.1:0-5082 GCA_038249735.1 Burkholderiales bacterium | reverse complement strand
TTGGTAGCCGCAAGACACCTCCACCAATGGGCGCAAGCGGCGGGCGGGCACTGCGAAGTGGTGGTCACGCTGAACGCCGGCGTCACCCGCCCACCCGATGCCGCCCAAGCGCTGGACGCCGCGCGTTCAGTTGGCGTTCGGTTCGCCGAGCAACCTCCTGCGGCCTGGGATCTCGGCATTGACGCCGTGTTCGGTATCGGCGTCACCCGCGCACCCGAAGGCGAGTTGGCACAGTGGCTGGGGCTGCTCCAACGCGCACCCTCGCCATGCCTGTGCGTCGACGTCCCCAGCGGCCTGGATGCTGATACCGGAAGCTGGTCGACGCTCCCCGGCGGTTCGGGCCCTGAGCCACCCAGCGGGCCGCGCCACACCCTGTCCCTGCTCACCTTGAAACCTGGTCTGTTCACAGCACAAGGCCGTGACCAGGCCGGCCAGGTCTGGTTTGACGACTTGGATTGCGCCGCACCCGCCGATCTGGTGCCGGCGGCCTGGCTCGCTGGCCGCGACTTTCAGGCTGCGCCAGCCACCCCGCGCGCCCAGGCCAGCCACAAAGGCAGCCGCGCCGACGTGCTGGTGATCGGCGGGCAAGACATCTCGCTGAACGGCGCGGGCATGACGGGGGCGGCGATTCTTGCAGCGCGCGCTGCTGTGCACGCCGGCGCAGGCCGGGTGCTGGTGGGTTTGCTGGCAGACAACATCGTTGCCGTGCGCTGGGATCCGCAGGCGCCAGAGCTGATGTTCCGGCAGGTCGCCTTGTTGCTGCAGCGCGATGCCCTCTGCCGATCTGTCGTGGTCTGCGGCTGCGGCGGCGGTGACGCGGTGGCCAGCGTGCTGCCGGAGGTGATCGCGGGAGCCTGGCGGTTGGTGCTGGACGCCGACGCGCTGAACGCCATTGCACGCGATACCTCGCTTCAAGCGCAGTTGCGCCATCGCCACGCGCGCGCCGCGTTCACCGTGCTCACACCCCACCCCCTGGAAGCAGCCCGCTTGCTGGGCAGCGACACAGCCGAGGTGATGCGCGACCGGCTGCAAGCAGGCCGCGCCATCGCTGAGCGCTATGGCGCCGTGTGCGTGCTCAAGGGATCAGGCACCGTGATCGCAGCGCCAGGCTCAACGCCGAAGATCAACCCCACCGGCAACGCCACACTGGCCACCGCCGGTACCGGCGATGTGCTGGCCGGCTTGGTGGGAGCAGCGCTTGCCAGTCCCGATGACCTATCGCCAGCCAATCTCCAAGACAGGGTAGCGGCGGCGGTGTTTCAACACGGTTGGCTCGCCGACCAGTGGGTGTCCACCACCCGGGAGACACTGAGCGCAGACCGGCTGGCGTCGCGGCTACGGCTCGTGGTGTGAAGGGAGCTGATCAGCCCAACAACATCAAGGCCACCTGCAACAGGATGATGAGTACCAGCACAGACAGGTCGACCCCGCCGATCGTTGGGATGATGCGGCGCACCGGGCGCAGCAGGGGCGCACACAGCCGGTCCAAGGTTTCCAGAATCGGCGAGTGCGGCTGCACCCAAGACAGCACCGCGTAAAGCAGCAAAAGCACCATCAGACCCTGCAGCACAGTGCGCAAGAGCAGCTTGATCGCGAGCGTGGGTATGGCCAGCAACATCGCAGCAGAAGACGCGGACACCGGTGAGAACGTGGTGGTCAGCGCCAGCCAGAGGCCCCCATACGCCAGCGCCAGAAGAACGGCGGCCATCAGACTGCCCCAGTCCAAGCGGCTTTGCGCCAGACTGCGCGGCAGCAACCGGCGCACCGGCTGCACCAGCCAGTCGGTCACGGCGATCCCGAAGCGGCCGGGTTGGGCCGACATGTGAATGCGCAGTTGGTTCATCCAGGCACGCAGCAAGCTGGCTGCGACCAGAAAAAAGAACACCGTATCGAGCAGAAACAAAGCCACGCGCATAAGCACCGATCCAATCAAAAAAAGCGGCCGCGAGACCGGGAATCGGTTGTTCAGCGACGGCCTTTGTCGGCCTTGCCCGCTTTGCGCGGCCCGTTGCGCGAGGCACCACGCTCACCGCGCTGGCTTGAGGTTTTGCGGCTCGGCCCCTTGGCGGGCGTGCCCACGCTGCTCGAGTCACCCGCGCGAGCCACTGGCGAGCCGCCCACCGGCTTCGCCCGACGCGACCTCGGCGCTGCGTGGTCGCCGGTATCGTTTCCGGCCTTGTCGCCGAACTTGTCGCGGGTGGCGCGCTGGGTGAGGTCTTCACCTTCGGTGACCAGCCGAAAATCGATCCGACGCCCATCCAGATCCACCCGGCTCACCTGCACCTGCACCCGGCTGCCCAAGGCATAGCGGATGCCGGTGCGCTCACCGCGCAGCTCCTGGCGCATCTCGTCGAAGCGGAAATACTCGCCGCCCAACTCGGTGATGTGCACCAGGCCTTCCACGTACATGGCGTCCAGCGTGACAAACAGGCCAAAACTCGTGACCGAACTCACCACACCACTGAACTCCTCGCCCAGGTGTTCGCGCATGTACTTGCATTTGAGCCAGGCCTCCACATCGCGGCTGGCCTCGTCGGCGCGGCGCTCGTTGGCACTGCAATGCAGCCCGGCGGCCTGCCAGGCCAGGTTGTCGGCCGAAGGCTTCTTCGCCGGCTGGTCGGTCGGCGCCTTGACCCGGCTCGCCAAGCGCTTGCTCAGCTTGGCATGGGCCTCACCCGGGGTAGGCAAAGCGGGCAACTGGTAGCACTTGCCCGCCAAAATGGCCTTGATCACGCGGTGCACCAGCAAGTCCGGGTAGCGGCGAATCGGGCTGGTGAAATGGGTGTAAGCCTGAAACGCCAGGCCGAAGTGGCCTTCATTGTTCGGCGTGTAAATCGCCTGCGACATGGAACGCAGCAGCATGGTGTGAATCTGCTGGGATTCCGGGCGGTCCTTGGTGGCCGCAGCAATGCGCTGGAATTCCGCCGGCTGCGGGTTGTCGCTGATGGTCTGCAACACGCCCATGGCCTTGAGGTAATTGCGCAGAATGTCCTGCTTCTCCGGCGTGGGACCCTCGTGCACCCGAAACAGGCCAGCGTGCTTGCCTTGGCCGATGAAATCGGCCGAACACACGTTGGCCGCCAACATGGCTTCTTCGATCAGCTTGTGGGCATCGTTGCGGGTGCGCGGCACGATTTTCTCGATGCGGCCGGACTCGTCGCACACGATCTGGGTTTCCACCGTTTCAAAATCCACCGCACCGCGGGCATTGCGCGCAACCAGCAGCGCGCGATACACGTCGTGCAAGTTGATCAAATACGGCAGCACGGCCTTGCGCTGCGCGGCCTCGGGACCGCGGGTGTTTTGCAGCGCTGCCGCCACCTCGGTGTAGGTCAGCCGGGCGTGGCTGAACATGACCGCCGGGTAGAACTGATACGCATGCACCTCCCCCTTGGCGTTGACCAGCATGTCGCACACCATGCACAAGCGCTCCACCCCTGGGTTGAGCGAGCACAGCCCGTTGGACAGCTTCTCGGGCAGCATCGGAATCACGCGACGCGGGAAGTACACCGATGTGGCGCGTTCGTAAGCGTCCACGTCGATGGGCGCTCCCGTTTCCACGTAGTGACTCACGTCGGCGATCGCCACCAGCAGCCGCCAACCCTTGCCGCGACCGACCTTGGCCGGCTCGCAATACACCGCGTCGTCGAAATCGCGCGCGTCTTCGCCGTCGATGGTGACCAGCGGCACGTCGCGCAGATCCACCCGGTGCCGATGCTCGCCCGCGAGCACATGATCCGGCAGGCCACGGGCCTGCGCCAGCGCAGCATCTGAAAACAGGTGGGGCACGTCGTACTTGCGCACCGCGATCTCGATCTCCATTCCCGGGTCGTCGATCTCGCCGAGCACCTCCTTCACCCGGCCCACCGGCTGGCCGTACAGCGCGGGCGGCTCGGTGAGTTCGACCACCACCACCTGCCCCGCCTTAGCGGAGGCGGTCGCACCCTTGGGGATCAGCACATCCTGTCCGTAACGCTTGTCCTCAGGTGCCACCAGCCAGATGCCGCTTTCCAGCAGCAAGCGGCCAATAATGGGCGCTTTCGAGCGTTCGACGATCTCGGTCACGCGCCCTTCCGGGCGCCCCTTGCGGTCGAGCCGCACGATGCGAGCCTTCACTCTGTCCTTGTGCAGGACGGCACGCATTTCGTTGGAGGGAAGGTAAATGTCTGGCTGTCCGTCGTCCCGGATCACAAAGCCATGGCCATCGCGATGACCAGACACAACACCTTCAAATTCGGCCAACAGGCTGTTTTTTTCGTTCACAATTTATCTGCTAGAATTCCGCTTTTCCTGAAATGCCCAGGTGGCGGAATTGGTAGACGCACTAGTTTCAGGTACTAGCGCTGAGAGGCGTGGGGGTTCGAGTCCCTTCCTGGGCACCACGATCATAAGGGCTTGCAAACGTCGCGTTTGCAAGCCTTTTTTGTTGGGTCCGCGCGCGGGCGATGCGAGTGCGAATTTTCAAAACGGGACCGCCAGCAGATCGTGCCCTTCGGCTGCCACGATGCGCGCCTTGGTGAACTCGCCCACCTTGAGTGTCTTGCTGATCTTCTCGGGCGGCAACAGGCGCACCACGCCATCGATCTCGGGCGCGTCGGCGTAGCTTCGCCCCACGCCCCCCTTTTTGCCCAGGCCCGGCGCAGCATCGACCAACACCTGCATGGTCGCTCCAACGCGTTCGCGCAACTTGTCGGCCGAGACCGACTCGGCGGCCGCCATGAAGCGGGCACGCCGCTCTTCGCGCAGATCGGCTGCAACCGGATCGGCCAGGATATTGGCCGCCGCCCCTTGCACTGGCGAATAGGCAAAACAACCAGCGCGGTCGATGCGCGCTTCCTGCACAAAGTCCAGCAGGTGCTGGAACTCAGCCTCGGTCTCGCCCGGAAAGCCGGCGATGAAGGTGCTGCGCACCACAATTTGTGGACACAGCTCGCGCCAGCGCGCGATACGTTCCAGGTTCTTCTCGCCACTGGCTGGCCGCTTCATGCGCCGGAGCACATCGGGGTGGCTGTGCTGCAGCGGCACGTCAAGGTACGGCAGACAAAGGCCCTCCGCCATCAGCGGAATGATCTCGTCCACATG
>JBBSDB010000249.1:0-5093 GCA_038249735.1 Burkholderiales bacterium | reverse complement strand
GCCAGCAGCAATGTGGCCACGCCGGTGAGGGTGATGATGCGCGAGATCGGCATCGGGTAGCCCGCCGCGCGGATCGCCGCCACACCCGGCAGGTTCTGCGACGCCATGGTGACCACAAACAGCGGCAGCGCCAGGCTCACCAGCGCGCCCAGCGTGAATTCGGGCGCAGTGAACACCGGGCGCGCCAGCTCCAGCGCCACCGTGCCCTGTTTGAACTGCCCGGCCAGCACCACATAGATCACCGACACCAGCAGCGTGATCGGCACCGCGAAGCGCGGCAACGCGCGCCGCGCCAGCAAATAGGCCAGCAGCATCAGCGCCACCAGGGGCTGCGCCGTCTGGGCCGCTTCAAACGCTTCCAGGCCAAAGCGCGCCAGCACACCGGCCAGCAAAGCCGAGGCGATGGCCACCGGAATGCGGTTCATCACCCGCTCAAACCAGCCGGTGGCCCCCACCAGAATGATCAACAGCGCACAGGCCATGAACGCGCCCACCGCCTGCGCCATCGAAAAACCGCCTACCAGCCCGGCGGTGGCCAGCACCGCCGCACCCGGCGTGCTCCAGGCCACCATCACCGGCTGCTTGAGGATGAGCGAGGGAATCGCCGAGCACAGCCCCATGCCCAGCCCCAGCGCCCACATCCAAGAGGTGATGAGCTCCGGCGTGGCGCCAAAGGCCAGCGCGGCCTGAAACACGATCGCCACCGAGCTGGTGAAGCCCACCAGCACCGCCACGAAACCCGCGGTGGCGGCAGACAGATTCAGGTCACGGAAAAAAGACATCGGGCGATTGTGCCGGGCTGGTTTCAAGCCCCGCCGAGCCGGCGGGTCGCGCTGCGCTCAGATTTCAGGACGTATCGCCCCGGTCAAGCTGCAGCATCTCAGCCTCGGTGCGGTACAGCGTGAGCAGCGGGTGATCGTCCAGAAAACCCGCCGCCTTGAGCACCTGCTCCACCGGCAGCTTCAGCCCCACCAGGTGCAACGCAATCCCCTGGGCATGGAGCTGGCTGAGCAGGGTGCCGAAAACTTCGACGCCGGTGGCGTCGATCCAGTTGATCGGGTGGGCGATCAGCACCACGCGCTGGGTGTCGGGATGGCGCGCGATGTAGAGCGTGATGCTGCGCTCCAGGTCGTTGGCGGTGGCGAAGTCGAGCGCAGCGTCCATGCGCAGCGCGTAGGTGCAGGGGCCGAGCGCGGGCAGGTTCCACAGGTGGCGGTCGCGCAGGCTGCCGTCGGGGTGCAGACCCACTTCGACAATGCGCGGGTGCAGCCGCATGTAGAGGAAGTGGCTGAGCGCCATCACCACGCCGGTGAGCACGCCCCAGTAAAGACGAGGGGCTGACGCGATGGTCACTGCGAATGTCACCACCGCAATGCCCGCCTCCACCCGAGACACTTTCCACACCCGCACGAACTCCAGCGGCGCGATCAGCCCTTGCACGGCGGCCACCACGATCGCGGCCAGGACGGCCATCGGCACATGGTGCAGCGCGGGCGTGAACAGCAGTGCCAGCGCGACCACCGCCACCGAGAAGATCACCGACCAGCCGGTGCGCGCGCCTGCATAGCGGTTGAGCGCCGAGCGGGAGAACGAGGTGCTGGTGGGGAAGGCGCCGCTGAATCCGGCCGCGATCTTGCCCAGGCCGTGGCCAATGAGGTCGCGCTCGCGGTTCCAGCGCTGGCCCTGCTCGCGGCTGTCGACCCGCGCGCTGGAGGCGGTTTCCAGAAAACTCACCAGGGTGATCAGCAACGTGGGCAGCAGCAGCTGGCTCAGCACCTCCCAGCCCGGCCAGCCGGGCAGTGACAGGCTGGGCAAACCCTGCGGAAGGTTGCCGATGACGGCGCCGCCACGGGCTTCAAAGCCGGTCCATGCACTCAGGCCAGACGTCACCACCACCAGCAGCAGCACGGTGGGCACGGTTTTGGGCAGGCGCTTCGCCAGCAGCAGCGCCGCGTAAGCGCCCAGGCCAAAGGCCAGCGTGGGCGCGTGCAGCTCGGGAAGCGCCAACAGGCCGGCCCAGCCACCGCCAAAGCCGAGCATGGCCGGCAGTTGCGAGCCGATGATGAGCACCGCCGCGCCCTGGGTGAAAGCCATCAACACGGGGGCGTTGACCAGGCTGAGCAGCCAGCCCGAGCGCAGGTAGCCCAGCGCGATCTGCAACACGCCCGAGAGCAGCGCCAGCCACATCGCCAGCTCGATCCAGCGCGCGCTGCCGGGCGCGGCCAGGCCGGTGAGCGAGGCGCTGACCATCAGGCAGGTGAGCGCAGTGGGGCCGACCGAGAGCCGTGGCGAGGCGCTGAACAGCACCGCGATCAGCGCCGGCAGCATGGAGGCGTAGATGCCGGTGATCAGCGGCATGCCGGCCAGGCTGGCGTAGGCAATGCCTTGCGGCACCAGCATCAGACCCACGGTGACACCAGCCAGCGCCTCGCTCTTCAGCAGCGGGCCGTCGGGTCGCTGCCACAGCAAGAACGGCAGCCAGGGGCCGAGGCGTTGCACGAGGTTCTGGCGGTTCATGCGGCGATGCTACGGCATGGCCACCGGTGGCGCATGCGCGGAACAAACGCAGCCCGAACGCCTCATTTGGCGGTCTTGTCCTACCCAGTGGCGCCCCGAGCGGGGTCGCGGGCAGAAGCACTTGTGGCAAGCTGCAACGCAGTTATGCAACCCGACCAAATCCTCATACTGGCCATCATCGCAGCGACGGTGGGCATGTTTCTGTGGGGCCGATGGCGCCACGACATGGTGGCCATGGGCGCTCTGCTGGCCTGCGTGGTCACAGGGCTTTTGCCCGCAAGCGAGGCGTTTCTGGGCTTTGGCCATCCGGCGGTGGTGTCGGTGGCCTGTGTGCTGGTGCTCAGCCGGGGCTTGCAGCTTTCGGGCGCGGTCGATCTGCTGGCGCAACACGCGCTGCCCAAAAATGCCGGCACCACCCTCAGCCTGCTGGCGCTGGTGGGGCTGGGCGCGCTGCTATCGGGCTTCATGAACAACGTGGGCGCGATGGCGCTGCTGATGCCGCTGGCGATCCAGCTCGCGCGCCGCCTGGGGATCGCGCCTGGGCAGGTGCTGATGCCGCTGGCCTTTGGCACCCTCCTGGGTGGCATGACCACGCTGATCGGCACGCCGCCCAATCTGATCGTCTCGGCGTTTCGGAACGAGTCCAGCGGCAGCGGATTTGGCATGTTCGATTTCACGCCGGTGGGCTTGGCGGTGGCGGTGGCGGGTGTGGCCTTTGTGGCGCTGATCGGCTGGCGGCTGGTGCCGGCGCGCAAGGAGGCCGGGCTGGAGGGTTTCGAGACGGGCGCCTACCTGACCGAAGCGCGGGTGGTGGCCGAGAGCAAGTCGATCGGCAAGACGTTGGGCGAGCTCGATCCGCTGCTCGACGGCGTGGGTGCGCAGGTGGTGGGGCTGACGCGCGACCAAATGCGGGTGATTGCACCCAGCCCGGGCCGGCGCCTGCGAGAAGGCGACATCCTGGTGCTGGAAGCCGATGCCGAGTCGCTGGCCAAACTGCTGTCCGAGCTCGGGCTCAAGCTGGAGGAATCGGTGCGTCCGCCCCCGACGCAAGAGACAACCAAAGGCGGTGAATCGGTGCCCGATGCGGACGCAGATTCAGGGACAGAGACGTCCAAGGACGACAAAAAGAGCAAAGGCAAGGCAAAGGACAAAGACGATGGTGCCTCGCGCGACATCGCGCTGATGGAACTGGCGGTGCGCCCGGGCTCCTTGCTCGAAGGCCGCTCGGCCACCGACATTCAGCTGCGCAGCCGCTTCGGTCTGAATCTGCTGGCGGTGTCGCGCCATGGCACGCGTGCCCTCAAGCGCTTGCGGATGATGTCGCTCAAGCCCGGCGACCTGCTGTTGATGCAGGGTCCACCCGAAGCCATCAACGAGTTCGCCGCCGACATGGGCTGTGTGCCGCTGGCACCGCGCGCGCTGCAGATTCCCAATGTGCGCAAGGCCTGGATCGCCAGCGGCATCATGGTGGGCTCGGTCGCAGCGGCGGCGTTCGGCCTGCTGCCCACCGCGATCGCGTTCGCGCTCGGCGTGCTGGCCTCCATGGCGCTGCGCACCGTGCCCCTGCGCTCGGTGTACGACGCGATCGACTGGCCGGTGATCGTGCTGCTGGGCGCGCTGATCCCGGTGGCTTCGGTGATGGAGACCACCGGCACCGCCGATCTGATCGCGCGCGTGCTGCTGGACAACGTGGCGCAGGGCAGCCCGGTGGGTGCGCTGGTGCTGGTGTTGCTGGTCACCATGTTCCTCTCGGACCTCATCAACAACGCCGCTACCGCTGCCGTGATGTGCCCGATTGCGATTGGCACCGCCACCGCGCTCGGCGTCAATGCCGACGCCTTTCTGATGGCGGTGGCGATCGGCGCGTCCTGCGCCTTCCTCACACCGATCGGCCACCAGAACAACACCCTCATCCTCGGTCCGGGTGGCTTGCGCTTTGGTGACTACTGGCGCATGGGCTTGTTGTTGGAAGTGATCGTGGTTGCCATCAGCGTGCCGCTGCTGCTGTGGGTGTGGCCGCTGTGAACACCGAGCGCCACACGCCCGGCAGCCGCGCCGTGACCGACAGCGAGCGCATCATCGAGGCGCTGGACCAAGGTCGCAACAAGCGCGTGCGCAAGCTGCTCGCCGGCCTGCACCCGGCCAAAATTGCAGCGCTGATCGAGCGGCTCGACGACGACCGCCGCGACGCCCTGTGGCAACAGGTCGACGCCGCGCTGGCCGAGCGCATCCTGCCGCACCTGCGCGCGCAGCCGCGCCCGCAGCTGCGGGCGCTCGACGGCGAAGACCCGCCTGAGCCAACCGATGCCGACACGGCCAACTCCACCGACGGGCACCCGCAAGGCCACCTGCAGGCGGGGCGCGAGGCATTGGCCGAAGGCCGGCTCAAGCGCGTGGGCAAGCTGCTGAACCGCACCCACCCGGCCAAGGTGGCCGGCCTGCTGGAAGCGCTGCCGCGCGACGAGCGCCGCGCGGTGTGGAGCATGGTCGAGACCGACCGCGCCGGGCGGGTGCTCACTTACCTGCACGAAGAGATCTGCGCTTCGCTGGCCGCCGAGCTGGAGCCGGGTGAACTC
>JBBSDB010000248.1:0-5094 GCA_038249735.1 Burkholderiales bacterium | reverse complement strand
GTCACCACAACTCGACGACGACTCATCAATAACCCCTATGCTGCGCCGCGCGGGCAAGGAAGCTTCGCGCTGCATGTCATGCGAAGCCCTCCGGCAGCGCAAAGCGCATGGGGCAGGGCCTCGCGGCGGCTCACGGGCCCAGTCAGGCTTTCTGGTGCGCGGTGGCGTAGTCGACGGCGTTTTGCACCGTGGTGATCTTCTCAGCGTCTTCGTCCGGAATCTCGATACCGAATTCGTCTTCCAGAGCCATCACCAGCTCCACCGTATCCAACGAGTCAGCGCCCAGGTCGGCCACAAATGCCTTTTCGTTGGTCACCTGGCCCTCTTCCACGCCAAGTTGCTCGGCAATGATTTTCTTTACACGTGCTTCGATATCGCTCATAAGTCCCTCTGAGGGTGGTTGGAATACAGTCCGCCATTTTAGCCGGGCTAGAGAGCTGGCTCTAGACGGCCCGCCGGGCGGCTTTGTCGGCGTGATTGGTTAAAACGCCGGGCTGCTCAGGCCATGAACATGCCACCGTTAACGTGCAGTTCCTGGCCTGTCACATACGCGGCCTGCGGGCTGGCCAGATAGGCCACCGCATGGGCGATGTCGGCCGGCTTGCCCAGATGACCCAGCGGAATCTGTCCGAGCAAGGCTTTTTGCTGTTCTTCGGGCAAAGAGGCCGTCATGTCGGTCTCAATGAAACCGGGCGCCACACAATTGACCGTGATGTGGCGGCTGCCCAGCTCGCGGGCCAGCGCGCGCGTCATGCCCGCCACACCGGCCTTCGCCGCTGCGTAGTTGGCCTGCCCCGCGTTGCCCGAGGAGCCCACCACGCTGGTGATGCTGATGATGCGGCCATAGCGCTGTTTCATCATGGGGCGGATCACCGCGCGGCTCATGCGAAAAACCGCCTTCAGGTTGGTGTCGAGCACGGCATCCCAGTCGTCGTCCTTCAGGCGCATGGCCAGCATGTCGCGGGTGATACCGGCGTTGTTCACCAACACCTGCAAGCCACCGTGGGCCTTGGTGATCTCATCGATCAGCGCCTCGGCGGCAGCGGCGTCGTTGACATTGAGACAGGCACCTCGACAGCCGGGCGCCGCCCCCGGCACCTTGCCCAACGCCGCGCTGATCTTGGCCGCGCCCTCGTCGCTGGTGGCGGTGCCAATCACAACCAATCCCCGAGCCGCCAGCTCGTGCGCAATCGCCGCGCCAATGCCGCGCGAGGCGCCGGTAACCAAGGCCACTTGGCCAGCCAATTTCACTTCAGACATGCGTGCACTCTCGGGTCAAGCCCAACTGGGTCTTCACCTCGGCCAAGGTGGCCGGGTCGTACAGAGGAAGGCCGGTGAGCCCGGTGTCGATGCGCTTGGCCAGGCCAGCCAATACCTTGCCAGGCCCGCACTCCACCAGCGTGGACACGCCACGCGCTTGCATCGCCTGCACACAAGACACCCAGCGCACCGGGCCAAACGCCTGGCGGAACAAGGCATCGCGGATGCGATCCGGGTCGGTCTCCACCGCCACGTCGATGTTGTTCACCACCGGTATCCGTGGGGCGACAAAGGCGGTCGCAGCCAGTTTTTCCTTGAGCTTGTCGGCGGCGGGCTTCATCAGGCTGGAGTGAAACGGCGCCGACACCGAAAGCAGCAAGGCGCGCTTGGCGCCTTGCGCTTTGAGCAGTTCGCAGGCTTTGTCCACAGCCGCCTTGGTACCGGAAATCACCGTTTGTCCCGGGTCGTTGAAGTTGGCCGCCTCCACCGCCTCGGCGCTACCAGCGCCAAATGTGGCCTGGGCTTCGGCGCAACCTGCCACCACGCGCTCGGCATCCATTCCCATGATCGCGGCCATGGCGCCGGTGCCGACAGGGACAGCGTCCTGCATGGCAGCAGCGCGAAAGCGCACCAGCGGTGCGGCCTGAGCCAGCGTGAGCACACCCGAAGCCACCAAAGCCGAGTACTCACCCAGAGAATGGCCTGCCAACACTGCAGGCTTCGCACCACCCTCGGCCAGCCAAACCCGCCACGCCGCCACGCCAGCGACGAGCATCACCGGCTGGGTGTTGGTGGTGAGCGCCAGCGCTTCTTTGGGGCCGTCAGAGATCAGCTGGGCGATGTTTTCGCCGAGTGCGTCCGACGCTTCCTGCAACACGCTCACCACCGCCGGGTGATCGCCCCAGGCGTCCAGCATGCCGACGGCCTGCGAGCCCTGGCCGGGGAAAACAAAAGCAAAAGGAGTCATATGTTTTCTGTGAGAGAGATGGCTTGGTGCAAACCGCGCGCTCAAAAGTCGAGCAATACCGAGCCCCAGGTAAATCCGCCGCCCACACCTTCAAGCATCAAGGTGTCGCCACGCTTCACCTGGCCGGCGCGCACCGCGTGGTCCAGCGCCAGCGGGATGGAAGCGGCCGATGTGTTGCCATGCTGGTCGACCGTGACCACCACCTTGTCCATCGGCAGATTGAGCTTGCGCGCGGTGCTTTGCATGATGCGGATGTTGGCCTGGTGGGGTATCAGCCAATCGATGTCTGCAGCGGTGCGTCCGGCCTTCGCGAGCGAAGTCCGCGCGGTTTCATCCAACACGCCCACCGCCAGCTTGAACACCGCCTGCCCATCCATTTTGAGCAGCGGATCGCCCAGCACAGCGCCGCCCGACACATGGCCCGGCACACACAGAATGCCGGTGTGCTTGCCGTCGGCGTGGATGTCAGTCGCCAGAATCCCGGGTGTGTCGCTGGCCTCCAGCACCACCGCGCCGGCGCCGTCACCAAACAGCACACAGGTGGTGCGGTCGTTGAAATCGAGGATGCGGCTGAAGATTTCGGCACCCACCACCAATGCCTTGGTGGCCGTGCCGGTCTGAATCAGCGCGTTGGCCACCGTCAGCGCGTAAATGAACCCGCTGCAAACCGCCTGCACATCAAACACCGGACAACCAGCGATGCCCAACTTGTGCTGCAGGATGGCCGCGGACGAGGGAAACACCATGTCGGGCGTGGAGGTGGCGACGATGATCAGGTCGATCTCGGCCGGTGCCACTTGTGCGGCGTCCATCGCTTGCCGGCAGGCGTCGGCGGCCAGGTCGCTCACAAACACGCCGTCGGCTGCGAAGTGGCGGGCGCGGATGCCGGTGCGCTCGACAATCCAGTCGTCGCTGGTCACCACGCCGCGCTCGGCGAGCAGCGCCACCATGTCGTCGTTGGTCAGGCGCCGAGACGGCAGCGAGCTGCCGGTGCCGGTGATGCGGGCAAAGCGTTTCATGCAGCGGGGGCGGTGGAAGGGCGAGGATTCAATGGGCCGAGATGATGTTCTTCAATTCGCTGGCAGCGGCGGCGCCTGCGATCAAGGGTGCGGCATGGGCGATGCGATCGCGCACGTTGTCCAGCATCCCGTGGTGGGCCGCATCATAAGCGCGCGCCAGCGCTTGCTCGAACGCAAATGCGTCAGCCGAGCCGTGGCTCTTGAACACCAGCCCGCGCAGGCCCAGCAGCGCAGCGCCGTTGTAGCGCCGGTGGTCAACCCGATTTTTGAACGAAGTTAGCGCCCGATACGCCACGATGGCGGCCATTTTTCGAAAAATATTCTTAGAAAACTCTTCGCGCAGAAAGCCACCCACCATCGAAGCCAAGCCCTCGCTGGCCTTCAAAGCGACATTGCCCACAAACCCGTCGCAGACCACAATGTCCACCGTGCCCTTGAAAACATCGTTGCCTTCGACGTTGCCGAAAAAGTTCAGATCGCCGGCGTTGGCCGCATTTCGCAACAAAACGCTGGCTTTTTTGATCACTTCGCTGCCTTTGATGGCCTCTTCACCCACGTTGAGCAAGCCCACGCTCGGCTCCCGCTGGCCAGTCATGGCCGTCACCAACGCAGAGCCCATTACCGCAAACTGCAGCAGATTCTCAGCCGTGCAGTCCACGTTGGCCCCGAGGTCGAGCACCGTGGTGCCGCCGCCGCGTGCATTGGGCAACTGGCTGGCAATGGCCGGGCGGTCGATGCCGTCGAGGGTTTTGAGCACATAGCGCGCGATCGCCATCAGCGCCCCGGTGTTGCCGGCCGAGACCATGGCCTGCGCCGCGCCTTCCTTGACCTGCTGCGCCGCCACCCGCATCGACGAATCCTTCTTGCGACGCAGTGCCACCTCGATCGCGTCGTCCGACTCCACCACCTCGGTAGCCGGTACCACCCGGCAGCGCACGTTGTTGAGCACCTGCGGCCAGGCAGAAAACGACTCGGGCCGCCCCACCAGCAGCAGCTGGGCCTGAGGGTGGCTGGACAAAAAGGCGTCGCAGGCGGGCAGCGTGACCGCGGGACCGACGTCACCCCCCATGCAGTCGACCGCGATCGTGATCATGCTGGCGTTTCCCTGTGAATCATGGGCGTTGCCCAACAACGCAAAAAGCCCGCATTCGGCATGCGGGCCAGCGTTTGAACCGACTGCATGGCCTCAGGCACGCCAAGGTGGCGAGGCCAGAGGTCAGACAGCATTCAAGCTTCGGATTTGTTTTTCAGCACCTGGCGGCCACGGTAAAAGCCGTTGGGGCTGATGTGGTGACGCAGGTGAATTTCGCCGGTGGTGGGTTCCACCGCGATGCCGGGCACATCCAAGGCATTGTGTGAGCGGTGCATGCCGCGCTTGGACGGGGATTTTTTGTTTTGCTGAACAGCCATGGCGGGCTCCTGGGGAAATGGGTGGAATCGGCGGCGCGCCAGAGGGCTTTTTGAAACCGGGCGCCCTGAAACAGAGGGCCAGATGCCAGCGCGAAGCCTGCGATTATAGCGTGAAACCAGACCAAGCCCACCACAAGGCGGGGCAGGCGCCTGCAAGAACGGCGGGGCCGAGATGGCCGTTGCCCAAAGTGCGGCCAGCGGCTGGCGGCTTTGCCCCTCGTGACAACAAACCCGGCTACTTTTTCAGCTTCGACAGGGCCTGGAACGGGTTTTCCCGGCGCGGCTCATCGCCATCGGGCAAGGTGCCAGCAGATGACGGCAGGCTTTGCGGACACACCTCGTGCATCGGCACCAGGGGCAGCGCCAGCAACAGCTCGTCTTCCAGCACCGCCATCAGATCGGGGCGCGGCTCCAGCGCCAGCAGGTCTTCTTCGGCAT
>JBBSDB010000247.1:0-5099 GCA_038249735.1 Burkholderiales bacterium | reverse complement strand
TCCTTATCTGGAGGCGCGTTCGGTGGGCGGGGCGGTGATGACGCTGGGACACCTGGTGTTTGCCTTGCACTTCTTCATGATGGGCTGGAAGTTTGGCCCACGTCGGTTGGGGGCTGCCTTGCTGGCTGAGCCCAAAGCCGATCCTGTTGCACTGCCAGCCGGGGAAGCCACAGCATGAGCTTCGGTGTGGGCAAGTATGAAATGGACGAAATGCGCCTGGTCGTTGGGGCCATGCTCATCCTGTCGCTGGCCACGGCTTTGCTGGTCGTGATGCCCTACATGCTGTTGAAAGACACCCAGCCGCCGCCGGGCCTGAAGCCCTACACCGCCCAGCAGTTGATCGGTCGGCAAAGCTACATCGCCAATGGCTGCATTTACTGCCACTCGCAGCAGCCGCGCGACATTGCGCAAGCCCCCGACGCGCTGCGCGGTTGGGGTCGGGCGTCTGTGGCGGCCGATTACGCCTACGACACCCCACACCTGCTGGGCACCATGCGCACCGGGCCGGACCTGCTCAACATCGGCGCGCGCCAGCCCAGCCGCGACTGGCACCTGGGCCATTTGTACGCGCCACGGGCCTACACGCCGGGTTCGATCATGCCGGCATACCCCTATCTTTTTGAAGTTCGGCAAGGCGTCGCCAAGCCAGACGAGGTGGTCGTCAACCTGCCACCCGCCTTTGCCAAGCCGGGCCAGGTGGTGGTTGCCAAGCCCGAGGCGCTGGCCTTGGTCGACTACCTGATTTCGCTGGACCGCACCTACCCCGCGCTGAAGGCGGCCGACGACATGGCGGTGAATCGAAGGGAGGCACGCTGATGGACCCGACGCGCCAAAATTCGCCGCCCGACAGCCGCAAGACCGCGGTCGGAAACACCGAGGTGGACAACAGCGAATTCGCGGCCATGAACCGCGAATTGCCCGACCCCGACGAGAAGGTCAACCCGCTGCCCTGGTTCTTCATCATGTTCCTGGGCGCCATGGGCATGTGGGGGGCTTTCTACATCGTCGCCACACCATCAGGCGAGTCGTCTGCTTACGGCGATCAGCGCACCGTGGCCCTGCTGCGCCCGCCGGTGGCGGCCGCGGGTGTTGTTGCTGCCGTCGATGGCAAACAGTTGTATGGCGCCAAGTGCGCGGCTTGCCATCAGGCCAGCGGCATGGGCGTGTCGGGTGTGTTCCCGCCACTGGCTGGCGCTGAATGGGTGGTCGGTGACGAGAAGGTGCTGGCCAGCATCCTCTTGCATGGTGTTCAGGGTGAGCTCGTCGTCAAAGGCAATACCTACAACGGCGTGATGCCGGCTTTCGGCACGCTGGCCGATGAAGAGATTGCCGCGGTGCTCACCTACATCCGCAGCGATTGGGGCAATCAGGCCCCGCCCATCACCGCGGCCACGGTGACGGCACAGCGCGAGGCCACCAAGGAACAGACCACGCCGTATGCGGGCGGTGCGGCATTGAAGGCTCTGGCACCTTGAGGCGAATATGAGCGCCTCACCACCCGCCCCCCAACGCGGGACAGACGCAGACCCGCTGAGCGGGCTGCTGGCCAGCTTCGGCGCGTGCCTGCTGGTGTTGTGCCTGGGCTTGGTGGCGCTGTTCATCGCCACCGAAAGCGGCACGGCCTACACCACCGAAACCCAGCGCCGCAGCGCCGTGGCTCGCGCGCCTGTGCAGGTGCCTGACTTTCACGTGTTCGATGCCAGCGGGCAGGCGCAGACGCTCAGGCAACTGTTGCAACAAGACGAGCGCGTCTGGATCGTCGACTTTGTCTACACCCGCTGCAACACGCTGTGCTTGGCGCTGGGCACGGTGTATCAGCAATTGCAGCAGCAGATCCTTGACCAGGGTCTGCAAGACCGCGTGGGTCTGCTGTCGATCAGCTTCGACCCTGAGAACGACAACCCCACCACGCTGAACGCCTACGCGCGCCGCATGCGCATGCAAAGCGACGTCTGGCAGCTGGTGAGCCTGCAGCGCCCGGCTGACCGGCGCCAATTGCTGGACAGTTTCGGCATCATGGTGGTACCTGCGCCGCTGGGGGAGTTCGAACACAACGCGGCCTTGCACCTGGTCACCGCCGACGGCCAACTGGTGCAGATCCTGGACCTGACGGCGGGCAAGCAGGCACTCAACGCTGCCGCCGCGCTGAGCGCTCCGTGACGAAAGCACTGGCCATCCTGCTCACGCTGCTGGCAGGCCTGCTGTCGGTGCCACCTCTGCGCGCGTTGATCGAGCAGAGCATGGTTTGGCACATGCTGGTGCAAATGCCCTTGCTGGTGCTGGCTGGCTTTTGCGCCGCTGTTGCCTGGCCTCAGGTGCTGGGCGATCGGCTGGCCCGCTTCAACCACTGCGGTCTGACGGGTTTCATGTTGGCGCAATGCATCACCGCCTACTGGATGATCCCCGCCATGATCGATCGGGCGGTGGTGCTGCCCAGTGCCGACGCCAGCAAGCTTCTGGGGCTTTGGCTGGCCGGCGTGGTCTTGCGCCAGTCCTTTCTGAAGGCGCCCCTGGCGGTGCAGCTGTTCTTCATTGGCTACGGCTTGCCCATGCTGGCCTGGCTGGGTTTTTACATGGCCAGCACCGATCTGCGGCTGTGCAACGCCTATTCCCTGGAGAGCCAGTTGCGTGCTGGGCGGGGACTGGTGTTGCTGGCCGCCGCACTGGGCCTGGCCTGGGCTTACAGCGTGCGCGCTCAGGTGCTGCTTTCTGCAGGCAACCCCCTGAAGCATCTGTGAGTTTTTCTTTCATCTTCCCCAAACCTTGAGCAGATCGTCCACCGAACGGGTGGCAAAGCCTTTGACATAGGCTTTCTGAATGAGGGCCACGAGCGTCTTCTCGGCCGAGCGCTGCGGCCACAGGAACTCGGCAAGCAGCTGCTTCGGCGAAGCTTGGGGATCTTCAGATCGACGGCGCCGGCACAGGTGTCCCGCAGTCGGCCTCGTTGGCCTGTGCCACAGCGGGACTCGACGTCGATTTCCATCGGGCGCTGGCCCATGAAATGCGCCATCTGGCGCAGCACATCGACATCGATGCCCTTTTTGGCGCGCTCGGCCAGTGCCATGGTTGGGTCAGTCATCGAGACTTCTTTCGGACAAGCGCAGGTGAGAGACACCCAAACCTTGTCCGGGCTCACGATGGCTACGCCGAGCGGGATGACCGCCGCGGCTCGGCAAGCTGCTGCGGGTGACGCCCTGCGGGCTCCACCATTCGGGTCTCGCTGCGACTCAAGGTCTCACACCACACGCTGTGCCACAACCCCGCATGTCGCGCTGCGCCGCCCGGGGCGTGACATGAGATTCCGATCAAACTGAACGATCTCTGGCAACAGACGAACAGACACCACCCGGCGGATCGCGAGCGCCCTCTCCTGGCCGTCAATGTGAGTAGCCGAAAGACTGCTGTCCAGTAAGCTGGCCTCAATGTCGGCTGACGGGCGTCCTGATCACGAAGCTTTCTGGCAGCCGTCGACCCTGAAGGAGCATACGCGGCCCAGATTTCGTCGCCCCGAAGCGGCCATTCGTGTCCTTGCCGATGCGGCCGCAGATGGCTCAGCGATGGTGGTGACTCACAGCTGGGCGGCACGCTGAGGGATTCAGGCACGGAGCACCGTTTGAGACCTCGAGGGCCGACCAGTTTGGGAGCCCATCGATGCCGTCGGGGTAGGTTGAATCGTTGGCCGTGCCGGACAACGGCACCTGGCCGGTGACGAATACCCAGCCGTCCTGCTCGACGGCATGGCTCAAAGGCGCCACTGGATCCGGCGTGCCAGCGATTAGGTGGACCAACGGACCTTTTTTGCGTCGACTTGGCTTATTGTCGCGTGTGGCGATCTTGGCGTGCCCGGATGACGCGGCGCCCCTTACCGCGTCTAATCGAAGAATCAGACCTGCCGGCCAGTTGTCTGGCCTTGGTCGCGCGCCCGATGCCGCAGCCGCACGGTCACTTTGCACCGCACACTCCACCTGAGGGCCCATACATGACCGCAATTTTTTATCCGCATGGCGACGAACCGGGGTTCGGCCACGCCTTCCCGGCGCTTTACAACGTGGTTTATTGCAGCCGCGCCACCCCAGGCGTGGACGAAGCCGCCGTGCAGCGCATCATCGCCACCGCGCGCCGCTGGAACCCCGAGCACGGCGTGACTGGCATGTTGGTCTTCGGCAGCGGCATCTTTTTCCAGTGGCTGGAAGGCCCGCGCGACAATGTCACGGCGCTGATGTCGCGGCTGCGCATCGACCGCCGCCATGACAGCATCGTGCTGCTGAGCGAGGTGGAAGAAGTCCGTGAGCGCCTGTTCCCTGACTGGGACATGGAACTCGTCACCGGCGACCACATCCGCGATGTGCTGCAGGATGCCCTGGACAGCGCCACCGACGCGCAGAACGCGCAGGCCCTGAGCCTCCTGCTGGCCGAACTTGATGCGGGCAGGCTGCGCGACCTCGACACCGCCTGAGCCAACGGCGACGATTCGCGTCGCACGAGGCCCGCGGGCGAAGTAGGGCGTGATCGACTTGGCGTTGATGCTGGTCGACGTTGCCGCCCTTCGGCCCATCCACTTCTTTCGTGCTCGTCGAACCGCTGCCATGCAACCGGGCGCGACAGACTGCTTCTGGCCGCTAGCCGTTACACAAAAGCCCACAACGCAGCGCGCCAAGCCACGGAGAATTTCACGTCTTTTGACGTGCCGCCTTCCCAGTCGCCGAAGACCTGCCCTTGCCCGTTGGCGTCCTCAGATGCCCCTGCGCCTGCTCCAGCCACAGCAGCGTTTCCGCGTGTGCCAGGAACCTGCGAAGGTAGTGCGGTGAGAGCTCGCCCATGCTGGCCAGGGTGTCGAGCATCAAACGCTGGGGGTGGAGCGGGCCCGCGTTTTGGGGCGCGCGGGCTTGCGCCCTTTGCACCTGCGTTTCGGCGTCCAGGCGCTCCCAGGTTTCGCGGAAGCGGGCAGCGCTGCGCAGCTCTGGCCAGGGGCCGGTTCCGGCCATCGCATCGCTGGTGCGTGCGGCTGACGATGCCCGCTGGATATGGGCGTTGAGTTCGGCCAGTGGCGAAGGTGGGGTGAAGCCTTCGACAGGCTCAGGGCAAACGGTGGGTTGGAG
>JBBSDB010000246.1:0-5152 GCA_038249735.1 Burkholderiales bacterium | reverse complement strand
CGGAAGGGATCGAAGCCGTGCAGGTTGCGGCCGGTGGGCAACACCTCCGGCGTGCGCAGGATGTCACCGCCAGGCGCGGGCCGGATGTAGCGTGCATCAAGGGCGTCGAGAATGGCAGGCACCTCGGTGTCGACAGACATCATGCGGTTGGCGTCTGCCAAGCCTTGCATGGCGGCCAAGGAGACATCGTCGTGCCGCATGCCGTCGACCTTCATCACCCGCTCCAGGGCGATGCCTTCCATCATCGAACGCACGGCATCGCGCGACGGTCGCTGGCCAGGCCAGGCTTCGGTCATGGCGAGCAACATGTCCAGGCGCTCGGCGGCACCCGGCGCGCGGCCGGTGACATGCAGGCCGCAAGGAATGAGGGTGTATTCCAGCTCCAACACCTGCTTGGCCAGTTGCATCACCTGCGCGTCGGCGTCACCACGTGCTGTCGCATCCCACAGCGGCTCAACCGGCACCAGATCCAGCTCAGCCGCTTGGGACTGCAGGAGCACGGCAAAGTCGGCTCGCTCGCGGGCATCTGGGTCCATGCTGCGCCAGCGCTCAATGGCGCTCTTGAGGTCGATCAGCCCTTTGTAAAGTCCAGCCTGGGCCACCGGCGGCGTCAGGTAGCTGATGAGGGTGGCGCCCGAGCGGCGCTTGGCAATGGCGCCTTCTGACGGGTTGTTGGATGCATAGAGATACACGTTGGGCAAGTCACCGATCAGGCGGTCGGGCCAGCAGCTGCCTGACATGCCGCTTTGCTTGCCGGGCATGAACTCCAGCGCGCCGTGTGTTCCGAAATGCAGCACCGCGTGGGCGGCGAAATCTTCGCGCAGGTAGCGGTAGAAAGCCGAGAACGCATGGGTGGGTGCCAGGCCTTTCTCGAACAGCAAGCGCATTGGATCGCCCTCGTAGCCGAACGATGGCTGAACCGCGATCAGCACATTGCCGAACTGCTTGCCGAGCACCATGATGTTCGTGCCATCGCTCAGCTGGCGGCCGGGCGCAGGGCCCCACTGGGCCTCAATTTCTTTCAGCCAACGCTCGCGCTTGACGTGGTCGTCGGCGTGAATCAAGGTGTGCACATTGGCGTCGGCCCCATGCAGCTTGGCGTTGCCCAACAAGACACCATCTCTGAGATCGTCCACGCTGGTGGGCATGTCCACGTTGTAACCCTGCGCTTTCATCGCCGTGAGGGTGTGGAACATCGACTCGAATACCGAGAGGTAGGCCGCGCTGCCGATGTTGCCTGCGTTGGGTGGAAAGTTGAACACCACCACAGCTATTCTGCGCTGGGCCCGCTCGCTGCGCCGCAAAGCCACCAGACGACTCACGCGGGCGGCCAGCATGATGGCGCGCTCTGGGCAAGACTGCATGTCTTGCGCGCTGTCGCTGGCGGTGAAGGTGCAAGCGTGGTGACAACCTGCGCACGCCACACCCACCGGACCGGCACGCCCGCCGAAGACGATCGGGCTGGTGGCGCCATCGAGCTCGGGAATCGCCACCATGATGGTGCTCTCCACCGGCAGCAGCCCGCGCTCGGAGCCGCCCCACGCTGCCAGGTTCTGGAACTCCACCGGGTGGGCAGCGATGTAGGGCACATCGAGCTTGGCCAAGATTTCTTCGGCGGCCTTGGCATCGTTGTAGGCCGGGCCACCCACCAGAGAAAACCCGGTGAGGGAGACCACCGCGTCCACCGTGGTCTGACCGTTGTTGAAGAAGAAACGGTCAATCGCTGGGCGTGAGTCCAGACCGGCCGCAAACACCGGTACCACGCACAAGCCGCGCGCTTCCATGGCCGCAATGGCGCCGTCGTAATGGGCCGAGTTGCCTGAGAGCAAGTACGAGCGAAGCACCAGCACCCCGACGGTACCCACCGCAGGCGTGTTGACGGGCGCGGGCAGCGCCGCCACCTCGGAGGCGAAACGCCCCGGCATCCGCGGGTGGTAGACACCCACTTCCGGGTACTCGATCGGCGCTTGGGGCTTGACCAGGGCGCGCATGTCTTTGCGCTCGCCCATGGCACCTCGACTCACCACATGGCGCACCAGGTTCAGCACGTTCTCGTCCGATCCGCCCAGCCAGTACTGAAGTGTCATGAAATAGGCGCGCACATCTTGGGCCGTGCCAGGAACGAAGCGCAACAGCTGCGGCAGTCGGCGCAGCATCGCCATTTGTGCCGCGCCACCCGTCGCTTTCTTTTCCTTGTTGCCGCGCAGCTTTTTCAGCAAGGCCATGGGGCCGCTGGCGGGCTTGGACATATCGAACTGACCCAGGCGGGTCATCTTCACCACTTCGGTGGCTGAGGCCATGCAAATCATGGCATCGCAGTGATCGCGCCGCGCTTGCAACGCGGGCAGCACCGGAAGGAAATGGTCCTCCAGGAAGAGCATGCCGGCCACCACGATGTCGGCTTGGGCGATGTCATCGCAGCAGCGGGCGATGGCTGAATCGTTGCCGGCGTACTCAGATGCCGCGTGGAAAGCCATGGTCAACCCAGGAATTTCGCGCGCCAGGGTTGTTTGAGCGCGTCCAATGGCACCTGCCAAGTGGGTATCCATCGTGACCACCACCACCCGAAGTTTCGGTGTGGTGGCTGGCGTTTCAGCGACTGTAGTGAGATTTGGCATCGTAGAGCGTCTCAATGGTGATGACGGGCAGGCCCTGGTCCCTGGCGTAGTGCTCGGTGTTGCGGCGGGCCTTGCCACGAACGAAAAACGGGATCTTTTTCAACTCTTTTTCGGCATCGGCCGACCAGGTGGCCACCACCTGCGCAGAACTGTCGGAAGCAACGGCGATGGCCTGGTCGGCTTGTGCGGTCGCGGATTCTGTGATTGCATCGGGGACGGCTTGCGCAGGCTGGGGAACCTCTGCGGAGGGGCGCGACACAGCACCACCCAGGTGAGACGGCGCAGCGTCTGCATGGAATTCGGTGTCACCCCGGAACATGCCGATCAGGTGCTCTTCCAAGCCCATCATGAGCGGGTGCACCCAGGTGTCGAACAGCACATTGGCGCCTTCAAAGCCCATCTGGGGCGAGTAGCGCGCGGGGAAATCCTGCACATGCACCGGGGCCGATATCACCGCGCAAGGAATGCCCAGGCGCTTGGCGATGTGGCGCTCCATCTGGGTGCCGAGCACCAGCTCGGGCTGGAGTTCGGCGATGCGTGCTTCCACATCCAGGTAGTCGTCGCAGATCAGCGCTTCAACACCGTACAACTGGGCGGCTTCGCGCACCTCGCGAGCAAACTCTCGGCTGTAGGTACCCAGGCCCACCACCTTGAAACCCATCTCGTCTTGTGCGATCCGCGCAGCAGCCACCACATGGGTGGCGTCACCAAAAACAAAGACGCGCTTGCTGGTGAGGTAGGTGGAATCGACCGAGCGCGAATACCAGGGAGCGCGCGCGTTGGCGTTGTCCAGCACCAACTCCGGATCAACACCAGCGAGCGCGGCCACCTCAACGATGAAATCGCAGGTGGCGCCCGAGCCGATCGGCACGGTGGTGGTGGATGGATGACCGAAGGTGCGCTTGAGCCAGCCAGCTGCCACATGGGCGATTTCGGGATACAGCACGACGTTGAAGTCGGCATCGCCCAAGCGGGCCAAATCGACAGGGCTGGCGCCTTGTGGCGCAGTGACGTTGATGTCAATGCCCATCTGCGTCAACAGGCCTGTGATCTCACGCAGGTCATCGCGGTGGCGAAATCCCAGCGCGGTGGGACCCAGGATGTTGCAGCGGGCGCGCTCGCCGGCCTGGCGCGGGGCGCGCCGCACCGAGGTATCGGCCAAATGGCGAACCAGTTGGTAAAACGTTTCGGCCGCGCCCCAGTTTTCCTTGCGCTGGTAAGACGGCAGCTCCAGCGGCACCACCGGCACTGGCAGGTCCAGCGCTTTGCACAGGCCACCCGGATCGTCCTGAATCAGCTCGGCGGTGCAGGAGGCGCCGACGATCATGGCCTGCGGCTGGAAGCGCTCAAAGGCCTCCCGCGCAGCGTTCTTGAACAGCTCGGCGGTGTCGCCGCCCAGGTCGCGCGCCTGGAAGGTGGTGTAGGTCACCGGCGGGCGCTTGGCGTCGCGCTGGATCATGGTGAACAGCAGGTCGGCGTAGGTATCGCCCTGCGGCGCATGCAGCACGTAGTGCACACCCTGCATGGCGGTGGCCACGCGCATCGCGCCCACATGGGGCGGGCCTTCGTAGGTCCAGAGCGTCAGTTGCATGGCTCAGGCTCCGGCGACGCTGGCAGCCAGCGTGCTGCTCAACGCCAAAGGCGCTGGCTTGGGGTTGATTTTTTGCCGCCGCAGCAGCGGCCGGCTGAACAGCTCGGCCAGATCGGCTGCCTGCTCGTAGCCCTGGATCGGGGTGAACACCAGCTCGATGGCCCACTTGGTGGTGAAGCCCTCGGCCTCCAACGGATTGGCCAGCCCCAGGCCACAGACCACGATGTCCGGTTCGGCGGCGCGGCAGCGGTCAAGCTGGTTCTCCACGTGTTGGCCTTCGGACAGCACAGTGCCCGCTGGCAGCAAAGCCAGTTCCGGCGCCAGATGCTGCTTATGCAGATAAGGCGTTCCAACTTCGGTGAGCAGCATGCCGAGCTCGCGCGACAGGAAACGCGCCAGCGGGATTTCGAGCTGCGAGTCAGGAAAGAAAAAAATCTTTTTGCCAGCCAGTTGCGAGCGCTGGCGCACCAAAGCGGATTGGGCACGCTCCCGGGCGGGGGCGGTCGCCTGCTCGAAACGATCGGCATCCACGCCCATAGCGGTTGCTGCGGCTTGCAACCAGGCTGCCGTGCCCTCCACGCCAAGCGGAAATGGTGCGCTCAGCCGTTGAGCGCCGCGCGCTTCCAGCGCAACGGCGGTGTCGGCCAAAAAGGGCTGGGCCAGCAGGTACCGGGTGTTTGGCCCGACGTTGGGCAACCGGTCGGCCTGACGGGGTGGAAAGAAGGCCACCGGACCCAAACCCATTGCCAGAAACAAGCGCGTGAACTGGTCCTCGACCACATCGGCCAGGGTGCCCACCACCATCAGTGCGGGCGCGGCGTCGGCTTTGGCTGGGGGCAGGCTGGGCACCAGCGAAGCCAGGCAGGCGTCCTCACCCTGGGTGAAGGTGGTCTCGATGCCGCTGCCTGAATAATTCAGCACCCGAACGTTGGGCATGAACTGG
>JBBSDB010000245.1:0-5220 GCA_038249735.1 Burkholderiales bacterium | reverse complement strand
GGCGAGGCGAAACGGGTCTTCCCAGCTGAAGCGGGCTTTGGTGGTGGCCTTGATGGGGGAAAGCATGGTGGGTGTCTCCGGTGTGGGGTGGTCAATGGGAAACATTGTCCCTCGCGTCTGCATACTTGTCTAATATTGATCCTGTATTCATCCATACAGAAAGCGTATTCATGGAATTCCGGCACCTGCGCTGTTTTCTGGTGCTCGCCGAGGAGCTTCACTTTGGCCGCGCGGCCTCTCGCCTGGGTCTGACCCAGCCGCCGCTCTCGCTCAACATCCAGCAGCTCGAAGCCTCGGTGGGCGCGCAGCTGTTTGCCCGCAACAGCCGCGGCGTGGCGCTCACCGCGGCTGGCCAGGCCTTTTTGCCGCAGGTGCGCGCGCTGCTGGAGCAGGCGGCCCAGGCGGCGCGCGAGGCCCGCGAGGTGGCCGAGGGCGTGAGTGGCAGCCTGCAAGTGGGCTTTGCCGGCACGGTGCTGTATCGCGGCCTGCCGCAGATGCTGCAGGCCTTTGCCGCGGCCCACCCCCGTCTGCGGCTGGTGCTGCGCGAAATGAGTTCTAGCGACCAGCTGATCGACCTGCACCACGACCGGCTCGATGTGGGCTTTGTGCACACCACGCGCGTGCCGCCGGGGTTTGACCAGATTCTGGTGTCGAGCCAGCCGTTCGTTGCCTGCCTGCCGGCCGCGCACCCGCTGGCGCGCAAACGGCGCCTGGCGCTCAAAGCTTTGGCCGGAGAGCCGTTTGCGATGGTGGCGCGCGCCGTCTCGCCCGATTATCACGACCGCATCCTCGGTCTGTGCGCCGGGGCCGGCTTTGCGCCCGAGCAGCGCTGCGAGTTGCGGCACTGGCTGAGCGTGGTCTCGGTGGTGTCGCAGGGGCTGGGCGTGGGCCTGGTGCCGGCGGCCCTGCAGGCGGCTGGCGTGCCGGGTGCGGTGTTCGTTCCGCTGGACGCGGACACCCCGCCGTACGAGACCCAATGCCTGTGGCGCGCCGCCCGCAGCGCAAGCGCGCAGCAGACGCCGGCGCTGGGGGCATTTCTGCAGGTGGTGCGCGCCGCGGCGCAGTCGGCATAAAGTTGATCCAACCAACAACGAGGAGAACCCCATGACCCAAAACACCCAGACCACCCAGACCCTGGTGCTCGGCGGCGGCTGTTTCTGGTGCACCGAGGCGGTGTACGTAGGCGTGAAAGGCATCACCGACGTGGAGTCGGGCTACAGCAACGGCCAGGAAACCGCACCCAGCTATGAGCAGGTATGCACCGGGCGCACCGGCTGCAACGAGGTGGTGAAGCTGACCTATGACCCGAGCAAGATCAGCACGCGCGAGGTGCTGGAAATCTTTTTTGTCATCCACGACCCGACCACGCTGAACCGCCAGGGCAACGACGTGGGCACGCAGTACCGCAGCGGCATTTACTTCACCACGCCTGAGCAGCAGGAGACCGCGCAGGCGCTGATCGACGAGCTCAACAGGGAGGGTCTGTTTGGCAAACCGGTGGTGACCGAGCTGCTGCCGTTGGCCCACTATTTCCCGGCCGAGGAATACCACCAGGATTTCTTTGAGCGCAACCCGCACCAGGGCTATTGCGTGGCGGTGGCGGCGCCCAAGGTGGCGAAGTTCAGAAAGACGTTTGCACGCTTCGCGAAGTAAGCCGCGATCAGGCAGGCCGCTCACGGGCCCAGGCTGCTTGCAGCTTGGGCCAGAGAACGATCACCGCCAGCCCCGCCATCACGAGCCCGCCGGCCGTGAGTTTCCAGGGTTGCAGCGGCTCGCCCAGCGCCAGCGCTGAGGCGCTCATGCCGAACACCGGCACCAGCAGCGCCATGGGGGTGACAGCTGCGGCGCTGTGGCGCGAGAGCAGCCAGTTCCACACGCCGTAACCAAACAGCGTGTTGCCCACCGCCTGCCAGAGCACCGTGGCCCAGACCAGCGGGCTGGTCTGCTGGATCACACCCAGCATCACCGCTGGCGAACCCTCCAGCCACCATGACAGCGCAAACAGCGGCGGCACGGCAAAGGCACTGCTCCACACCACGAAGTGCAGCATGTTGACCCGCCCGACAGACTTCGCAACCAGGTTGGCGCAGGCCCAGAAGAAAGCGGCCGCCAGCACGATCAGTACGCCGGTGGCGGTCACCGTGGCGTTGAGGTGGCTGGCGATCACACCCAGCCCACCCACCGCCAGCAGCAGGCCAAGCAGCTGGTAAACACGCACGGATTCGCGCCAGATCAGCAGCGACAGGCCGATGGTGAAAAACACCTGCATCTGGATCACCAGCGACGCCATGCCGGGCGAGATGCTGCTGCGCATGGCCAGAAACAGCAGCGCAAACTGGCCCACGCCGAGCAGCACGCCAAAGGCCATGAGCCGGCTCCAAGGCACGGCGGGGCGCGGCATGAACAGCATCCAGGGCAGGGCTGAGAGCGCAAACCGCAGGGTGGCAAGCAGGAAGGGTGGCAGCTCGTCCAGACCCCAGCGGATCACCACGAAGTTGGTGCCCCAGACGAAGACGACGGCCAGCGCCAGCAGCAAATGATTCAGAGGCAAGAAGTCTCCAGCAGGTCGGGTGGCCCAGGGCGCGCAGTGTACGGCCGGGTCGCCAGCGGGCCATCGGCAGTGCGACGCGCGTGCGACGCGCCAACGTTGGAGCGTGCGCGGTTGGACAGTTTTGGTAGGCTTTTGGTGCGAGGGCGACACAGGGCGGGCTGCGTTCGACTCATCTTGTCGCGTGGAAGTCTGCCACCGCCTGGTTCTGCGGCCGTGGGATCGGTCTGATCGACCACTTGTTATTGAGTTTTGAAGGGGAATCGTATGGGTATGAATGTGCGTTCGATGGTGTGTGGCCTGGGCTGTTTTTTGGCGTTGAGCGGGACGGCGTGGGCTCAACACACAGAGGCCGAGTTGAAAGAGGACATTGCACGCCACCGCGCCATGGCGACCGCCCACGGCAAGGCGGCCCAATGCCTGGAAGCCGGGAAAGAAGCCAAGGTTTGCATGGCCGAGCTGCAGGCCGCTTGCAAGGGCCTGGCGATCGGCAAGTACTGCGGCATGAAGCACGCGCATTGATGCCGGGCGCGGTGGGTGGGGCGACAGCGAGTGGGTAACATCTTGCCCGTGTCCATCGCCGCCCATCCTGTTGTTGCTTCTCTCACCCCGGTTTTTCTGCTGATTGGTGTGGGCTATCTCGCCGGTCGGCTCAACTGGATACGCGAGGCAGCGGTCGGGGATTTGTCGAATCTGGTCTTTCTGGTGCTGATTCCGGCGCTGCTGTTTCGCACCATGAGCAGCGTGCATGTGGAACAGCTCGATCTCACGCCGCTGGCCGCCTATTTCATGGCGGCTGTCAGTCTGCTGCTGCTCTCGGTGGCTTGGCGAGGCTTCGATCGACGCAGCGTGGTGATGGCGCTAGCTGGTACGTTTTCCAACATGGTGATGATCGGTATCACGCTGGTGGAACTGGCCTACGGCAAGGCCGCGCTGGTGACGCTGCTCACCCTGG
The DNA here is from genome assembly GCA_038249735.1 of Burkholderiales bacterium. Classification (GTDB taxonomy): domain Bacteria; phylum Pseudomonadota; class Gammaproteobacteria; order Burkholderiales; family Burkholderiaceae_C; genus Hydrogenophaga. The sequence goes on along the minus strand of JBBSDB010000245.1, from coordinate 1,717 downwards.
TGTCGGTGCACGCGTTGATCTTGCTCACGCTGGGCTCGGTGCTGCTGGAGCTGGCGGTGGCGCGTGAGGCGCGCACCGGCGGCGAGCGCGCCCCCCATGTACTGGTCACCGCGTGGTCGGCGTTTCGTGGGGCGCTGATCCACCCGATCCCTTTGCCGATTCTGTGTGGCCTGTTGTTCGCCCAAACCGGCTGGACGCTGCCGCAGGTGGTCGACAAGCCATTGCAGCTGCTCGGGAGTGCCTTCGGGCCGCTGGCGCTGGTGTTGGTGGGGGTGACTTTGTCGCGCACCCCGCTGCAAGGCCACTGGCGAGACGCGCTGTGGATCTGTCTGTCGAAAAATGTGCTGTTACCGCTGGCGGTGGGCGTGTCCGCCTGGGCGATGGGCATCACCGGCCTGCCGCTGACCGTGATGGTGGTGGCGGCCGGTTTGCCGATGGGCGCCAATGTGTTCCTGTTTGCGCAGCGCTACCAGACGGCCCAGGCGCTCACCACCGCCAGCATGGGCTCGTCAACCGTGCTGGCGGTGCTGAGCTTGAGCGCATGGATGCTGCTGCTCTCGGTGCTGCCGCTGGCCAACTGAGATCCGTTGCGCGCGGCGCTCACTGACTTATTTTGTGGGCTTCTTCGACCTGGTATTCAAAGTAGTGCTGGAAAACAAACGCCAGACTGCCCGTGAATGCGATGGTGCCCGTTAGCAGGGCGAAGACGAGAGCAATGATGGTCAGCCAGTTGGTTTTGCCGGCTGCTGATTCAGGGTCGTGGTCGGTATTGAACCAGCTGTTCCATTTTTCCGTGTCGGTCAGCGCGTAGACGATGGCTGCCAGACAGCCCACGGCGATGCTGGCGCCCAGAAACGGGATCAACACCCAGGACAGCTTGTCGTCCTGCCCGTGCATCTGGACCCGCTCCACACCCCACCACCCCACCGCCGCCGCGATGGGGTGCAGCCAGCCGATCCAGTCGAACAGGCCGCGCAGGTAGAAACGGTGAATGCCCAGGCTACCGAACAGCGCGGCCAGCCAGACGGCCAGGGTTTTATTGCGTGGGCGAGCGCTCATGCGGTGGCCTCTGGCGCGCTGCTGTCGCCAGCGCCCAGGCTGCGCTGCATGAGCACGATATCTAGCCAGCGGCCGAACTTCCATCCGCAGGCATTGATGGTGCCGGCGGGCTCAAAGCCGAGCGCGCGGTGCACGCCGATTGAGCCGGCGTTCGCCGAGTCGCCAATCACCGCCATCACGCGACGCACACCGGCGCGCTCCAGTGCGGTCATCAGCTCAGCGAGCAGGGCGCGGCCCAAGCCCTTGCCAGCTGCCTCGGGCGACATGTAGATGGAGTCTTCCACCGAAAAGCGGTAGGCCGGGCGCGGCTTGAACCAGTTGCCGTAGGCAAAGCCCACCACCGTGCCGCTGTCGTCTTCCACCACCAGCCAGGGCAGGCCTTTCGTGAGCACATCGGCGCGGCGCGCAGCCATCTCGGCGGCGCTGGGCGGCGTGGTCTCAAACGTGCCGGTGCCGTGCAGCACATGGTGGGCGTATAGGGTGGTGATGGCGTCGAGGTCGGCATCTGTGCTGGGGCGGATCAGGGGCATGGTGGGGTTTTTGGGTAGGATGCGCGCATTGTGTGATGCCCAGAAATGCCGAGAGGGCACAGGGCTATAATCGAAGGCTTTGCGGCGTTTCGCTGACCGGGTGGTCAGTCGTGTGTCTCAAGCGTTGC
>JBBSDB010000244.1:0-5237 GCA_038249735.1 Burkholderiales bacterium | reverse complement strand
CCTCGTCCAGCAGGCAAAACGGCGCCGGGTTCAGCTTGAACAACGCAAACACCAAGGCAATTGCGGTGAGCGCCTTTTCTCCGCCCGACAGCAGATGAATCGTGCTGTTGCGCTTGCCGGGTGGCTGCGCCATCACCTGCACACCGGCGTCCAGAATTTCCTCACCGGTCATCACCAGTCGCGCGTTGCCGCCGCCGAACAGCTCGGGAAACATCTTGCCGAAATGGGTATTGACCGTCTCGAAGGTGCTGCCCAGCAGGTCGCGGGTTTCGTTGTCGATCTTTTTGATCGCGTCTTCCAGCGTGGTCATGGCCTCGACCAGGTCGGCGGTCTGCGCGTCCAGGAAAGTCTTGCGCTCGCGCGACTGGGTGAGCTCGTCGAGCGCGGCCAGATTGACCGCGCCGAGCGACTGGATTTCGCGGTGCAGGCGATCGATCTCGCCCTGCAGGCCACTCGGCCGCACATTGCCCTCAAGCACGCTTTGCGCGACGGCCGCGAGATCGGCCTCTGCCTCTGCCAGTTGCTGGCTGTACTGCTCAACACCGAGGCGCGCCGCCTGTTCCTTGAGCTGGAAGTCGGTGATGCGGCTGCGCAGCGGGTCGAGCTGGCGTTCCAGCTGCAGGCGGCGCTCGTCGCTGGCGCGCAGCTTGGCGGTGAGATCGTCGTAGTGGCTGCGCAGCGCGCCCAGCGCCTGCTCGCGCTCGAGCTTCATCGCCAGCGCGCTTTGCAGGCCGGCCTGGGCGGCCGCGTCGTTGAGCCGGGCCAGCTCGTCGCTGGCGCGTTGCTGCTCGTCGAACAAGGCTTTTTCCTGGGACGCAGCGGTGTCGACCGAGCGGCGCAGCTCGGCCTGGCGCGCCTGCAGGCTGCGCAGGGAAAAAGTGGCTTCCTGCGCGCTGCGCTCCAGGCTGCGCTGTTGTTCGCGCGCCTGGTTCAGCGCGCGCTCGGCGGCGATGACCTGGTCATCCAGCTGGGCGTGGCGCTCCTGGCTGTCGGCCAGTTGCATGTCGAGTTCTTCAAAGCGGGCCTCGGCGGTGACGCGGCGCTCTTGAAGGTCTTCGAGCTGCGCGTCGACCTCAGCCAGGTCGGCGGCGATCTGCGCGCTGCGGGCGCGGGCCTGCTCTGCCAGTTGGCTCAGGCGCAACGCCTCGACCTGCAGTGCATGGGCGCGCGAGCGGGTGTCGGCGCCTTCGCGGCGCGCGCTCACCAGGCGCTGGGAAGCGTCGGTGTAGGCGGCCTCGGTGCGCACCAGGCTGCTTCGGGCCTGCTCGTTGATGAGCACCTGGGCGCGCAGTTGCTTGTCGAGATTTTCAATTTCCTGGGCTCGAGCCAGCAGGCCGGCCTGCTCGCTGTCGGGCGCGTAGAAGCTCACGCTGTGCGCGCTGACCGCGTGGCCGGCGGGCACAAACACCACTTCGCCGGGGCGCAGGCGCTCGCGCGCGGCCATCGCGTCTTCCAGCGTGGCGGCGCTCAGGCAGCCTTGCAGCCAGTCGGCCAACAGTGCTTTCTGGCTTGGATCGTGCAAGCGCAACCAGTCGGCCAGCGGCTTGAGGCCGGACGCGTTGGCCGGCGAAGTTGAGGCGCCTGCAGGCGGTTGGTAGAAGGCGAGCTTGGCCGGCGGCGCACCGTTGCCAAACCCGCGCACCATCTCCAGCCGCGAGACTTCGAGCGCGCCCAGGCGCTCTCGCAGCGCGGCTTCCAGCGCGTTTTCCCAGCCCGGCTCCACATGGATGCGACTCCACAGCCCTTGCAGGCCTTCGAGCCCGTGTTTGGCCAGCCAGGGCGCGAGCTTGCCGTCGGTCTTCACCTTCTCCTGCAAGGCCTTGAGCGCTTCCATGCGCGCCGACAGATCGGCCTGCCGGGCCGACTCCTGGTTCACCGCCTGCTGCGCTGTGCGGCGCGCATCATCCAGCTCGGGCACGCGGTCTTGCAGCTCGTGCAGCACCGCCTCCGCCACCTCGGCCTGCTCCTGCGCAGCGGTGAGCTGGGTTTGTGCGTCTTGCACCTGCGTCTCGTCGGGCGCAGCCAGCGCGTTGCGGTCGGCGTTCAGGCGCTCGTGGCGCTGGCCCAGCTGGCGGCTCTGCTCTTCGATGCTGCGCTGATTGGCGGCGAGCACCTGAATTTGCTGCTGCACCTGGCCCACGCTGTTGCGCTGCTCACTGGCGCGGCTTTGCGCCTGGCGCAGCCCGTCTTCCAGCGCGGGCAAAGCACTCGCCTGATCTTCGCCCTGCGCGGCCAGCACCACCGACTGCTCAACGGCCGCCAACATGGTCTCGGCGATCTGCTCCAGCTCCACACCGGCGTCTTCGCTGCGGGTGCTCCAGGACGCAATTTGTTCTGCGAGTTGCACCAGTCGCTGCTCGACGCGGTTGCGCCCCTCGACCACAAAGCGGATCTCGGCTTCCAGCTTGCCGACCTCGGCGCTGGCCTCGTACAGCTTGCCCTGCGCCTGGTTCACCTGGTCGCCGGCCGCGTAATGCGCCTGGCGAATCGTCTCCAGCTCGGATTCAACGCGGCGCAGATCGGCGGTGCGCGACTCCAGATCGGTCAGCGCCTGAGCGGCGGCCTGCTGCACTTGCGTTTGCTCTGCCTCGGCATCGGCGCGTCGGAGAAGCCAGAGCTGGTGTTGCTTGAGTGTGGCGCCGGCCTGCAGCGCGTGGTACCGGGAGGCCACCTCGGCCTGCTTTTCGAGCTTGTCCAGGTTGGCGTTGAGCTCGCGCAGGATGTCTTCCACCCTGGTCAGGTTTTCACGGGTGTCGGCCAGGCGGTTTGCGGTTTCGCGGCGCCGCTCCTTGTATTTGGAAACACCCGCCGCCTCTTCCAGGAACAGCCGCAGCTCCTCGGGCCGGCTCTCGATGATGCGGCTGATGGTGCCCTGGCCGATGATGGCGTAGGCGCGCGGGCCCAGGCCGGTGCCCAGGAACACATCTTGCACGTCGCGTCGGCGCACCGGCTGGTTGTTGATGTAGTAACTGCTGGTGCCGTCGCGGGTGAGCACGCGCTTGACGGCGATCTCGGTGAACTGGCCCCATTGGCCGCCGGCGCGGTGGTCGCTGTTGTCAAACACCAGCTCCACGCTGGCGCGGCTGGCTGGCTTCCTGGTGTTGGTGCCGTTGAAGATCACGTCCTGCATGGACTCGCCGCGCAGCTCCGACGCCCTGCTCTCGCCCAGCACCCAGCGCACCGCATCCATGATGTTGGACTTGCCACAGCCGTTCGGCCCCACCACGCCCACCAGCTGGCCGGGCAACAAAAAGTTGGTCGGCTCGGCGAAAGACTTGAAGCCGGAGAGCTTGATCGAGTTGAGACGCACGGGATTGGGGGGCGAGAATCGAAACGGAGACCGGGCAGGGAATGCTGAACGAAAGCCTAAGCGCTTGATTTGTAAAGAATTTTCAATCAAATTCGGGATCGAAATTCACTGGGCATGATACCGCGCGGCACCGACCGCTCCCCATCCCTGCCTGGGCACTCGCGCCCACGGTGGGATTGGCTGGCGCGGATAATCTGGACGATGAATCCCAAGTTGTCCCTTCTCCAGCCCTATCCGTTCGAGCGGCTGCGCCAGCTGTTCAGCGGCGTACCGCCCAACCCGGCGCACCGCCCCATCAGCCTGGGCATCGGCGAGCCCAAACATGCCACGCCTGACTTCATCAAGCAGACCCTGGCCCACGCGCTCGACACGGGCCTGGCCGGCTACCCGGCCACCGCTGGCGAGCCTGCATTGCGCGAAGCCTGCGCCGCCTGGCTGCAACGCCGCTACGGTGTGGCGGTGAACCCGGCGACCCAGGTGCTGCCGGTCAACGGCTCGCGCGAGGCGCTGTTTGCGTTTGCGCAAACCGTGATCGACCCCACGCAGCCCGGCGCCACGGTGGTTTTTCCGAACCCGTTCTACCAAATCTACGAGGGCGCGGCCCTTCTCGGCGGCGCCACGCCGCACTATGTGCCCAGCGATCCGGCGCGCAACTTCGCGCCCGACTGGGACAGCGTGCCCGAGGCGATCTGGGCCACCACCCAGCTGCTGTTCGTCTGCTCCCCCGGCAACCCGACCGGGGCGGTGATGCCGCTGGACGAGTGGCGCAAGCTGTTTGCGCTGAGTGACCGCCACGGCTTCGTGATCGCCTCCGACGAGTGCTACAGCGAAATTTACTTCCGCGACGAGCCGCCGCTGGGTGGTCTGGAAGCCGCCAAGCAGCTTGGGCGCAACGATTTCAAGAACCTGCTGGCCTTCACCAGCCTGTCCAAGCGCAGCAACGTGCCCGGTCTGCGCAGCGGCTTTGTGGCCGGCGACGCCGCGCTGGTCAGGCCCTTCCTGCTTTACCGCACCTACCACGGCGGCGCCATGAGCCCGGCGGTGCAGGCGGCCAGCAGCGCAGCCTGGAACGACGAAGCCCATGTGGTGGAGAACCGGCGCATGTACCGCGAGAAGTTCGCTCAGGTCACACCGCTGCTGGCCGAGGTGATGGACGTGGTGCTGCCCGACGCCGCGTTCTACCTCTGGGCCGGCGTGCCCGCCCGGTTTGCCCAGGCTGCCGACGGTCTGGGCGCCGACGAGGCCTTCGCCCGCACGCTGCTGGCTCAATACAATGTGACGGTTCTGCCTGGCAGCTACCTCGCCCGCGAGGTCAACGGCCAGAACCCCGGCGCCGGCAGGATTCGCATGGCCCTGGTGGCTGAAACAGCCGAGTGCCTGGAAGCTGCGCAGCGTATCGCCAACTTCTGCCGCGGCTGATCTTTTCCCCGCTCCCATTTCCGCTTTTACCCGCTCCACAAGACATGACCCAACAACTGCAAAACCTGATCGACACCGCCTGGGACAACCGCGCCGAGCTCTCCCCCGCCACCGCGCCCAAAGAGGTGATGGACGCGGTGGACCACGTGATTGCCGAGCTCAACATGGGCCGGCTGCGGGTGGCCACGCGCGAGTCGGTGGGCCAGTGGACGGTGCACCAGTGGATCAAAAAGGCGGTGCTGCTGTCGTTTCGCCTGAAAGACAACGAGATCATCAAAAGCGGCGATCTCGCTTTCTACGACAAGGTGAAAACCAAGTTTTCCCACCTGAGCGAGGCCGAGATGAAGGCCACTGGCGTGCGCGTGGTGCCGCCAGCCGTGGCGCGCCGCGGCAGCTTCATCGCCAAGGGCGCCATCCTGATGCCCAGCTATGTGAACATCGGCGCCTATGTGGACGAAGGCACCATGGTCGACACCTGGGCCACGGTGGGCTCCTGTGCCCAGATCGG
>JBBSDB010000243.1:0-5246 GCA_038249735.1 Burkholderiales bacterium | reverse complement strand
TCGGGCGCGGGCCTGGTGAAGGTGCTCATGACCTGCAAGCACGATGTGAAGCGCGTCACCATCGACCCCAGCCTGCTGGCCGACGACAAGGACATGCTGGAAGACCTGGTGGCCGCCGCCTTCAATGCCGCCGTGCGCAAGGCCGAAGAGACCAGCAACGAAAAGATGGGCAAGCTCACGGCCGGCATGCCAGGTCTGCCCGGTGGCATGAAACTCCCGTTTTGACGGCTGCCGCGCGACGCGGCGGGGGAAACTGAGCACGCAATGTCAGACAACCATTCCCTCGAACTTCTCGTGCAGGCGCTCAAGCGGCTGCCGGGTGTGGGTATCAAATCGGCGCAGCGCATGGCATTTCACTTGCTGCAGCACGACCGCGCAGGGGCCTTGCAGCTCGCCCATGCGCTGCGACACGCCACCGAATCGGTGCGGCACTGCGTGCTGTGCCACACCTTCACCGAAGGCGAAATTTGTGCGACCTGTGCAGACCCCAGACGTGACCGCAGCCAGCTTTGTGTGGTGGAGACGCCCGCCGACCAGGCGGCGCTGGAGCGAACAGGCGCCTACACAGGCCTGTTTTTTGTGTTGATGGGCAAGCTCAGCCCGCTCGACGGCGTGGGTCCGCACGAGATCGGTTTGCAAAAGCTGTTCGACCGCGTGGATGCGCTGACCGACGGCGAACGCGAGGTGCGCGAGGTGATCCTGGCGACCAATTTCACGGCAGAGGGCGAGACCACTGCGCATGTGATTTCGCAGGGCTTGAGGTCGCGCGGTATCGTGATCACGCGGCTGGCGCGTGGCGTGCCGGTGGGGAGTGAGCTGGAGTATGTGGATCTGGGCACCATCGCCCACGCGCTGGTCGATCGGCGTTGATCGCTCGCCCACCCAAACATGGATTGAAAGACATACATGACGATTGTTGGACTGACGCTGGCTTACTGGGCCTTGCTGGTGGCGGCCTTGCTGCCCATCGTGTGCGCGGGCATCGCCAAATGGGGTGCGTTTGGCCAGTCGCGGCGCGACGGCGGGTACGACAACCACGATCCGCGCGCCTGGCTGGCGCGCCAGAGTGGCTGGCGCATCCGCGCCAATGCCGCGCAGGCCAACAGCTTTGAGGCGCTGCCGTTTTTCATTGGCGCGGTGATCATTGCCCACCAGCTCGGCGCGCTCCAGTCGCGCTTGGATCTGCTGGCCTGGATTTTTGTGGCACTGCGTCTGACCTATATCGCCCTCTACGTGGCCGACAAAGCCAGCGTGCGCAGCCTGATCTGGATTGCTGCCTTGGCGGTGAACATCGCCATTCTGTTCGCCTGAGGTGATTCGCCCGGCGCGTGCGCGCAGCGCGCCAGCGTGAGTCGGTTTGCTGAAACTCCCTCGGGGGAAACCCGCTCGGGAATCGTCCCGATGCGTCTGATGACGGGCCGCTTTAGGCTCGGTGCACAACCAACAACAGACGCAACAGGGGAATCACATGTGGAACCGGCGCCAATGGGGCCTGACCACCGCAGCGGCAGCGGGCGCTTGGCTCGCAGCAGGCCCGCTCGGTGCGCAAACCAGGCTACCTTCACAACGCACGCGCGTGGTGTTGGCGGTGGACAGCAAATCTTCCTTTTGCTATTTGCCGCTCACCATCGCCGAGCGCCTGGGTTACTTCACGATCGAAGGGCTTGACCTGCAGGTGCGCGAGCTGCCCAGCACCGCTCAATCTGCTCAGGCCGTGCTGGCCAACGAGGCGCAGGTGCTGTGCGGGCCGTTCAGCAGCGTGCTTTACCTGCAAGCGCGTGGCCAATGGCTGAAATCGTTTGTGTTGCAGGGTCGTGCGCCGCACATTGTGTTTGGTGTCTCTCAGCGCTCGCTGGGGCGCTACCAGGGCGCGCAGGATTTGCGCGGCAGAAAGATCGGTGTGATGGGGCTGGGTTCGGCCTCGCAGCGGGTGGCGAGCATGGTGTTGCAGCGCGCTGGCGTCAGCGACAGCGAGGTGCAATTTTTGGCGCTGGTCGAACCCCGGGCCGCCGTGGCCGCGCTGCGCAATGGCCAGATCGACGCCATTTGCCACAGCGATCTGGCGATCACCGAGTTGGAGCAGGGCGGGGACCTGCGGGTGGTGGCCGATTTGCGCACGCTGCGCGGCAGCACCGAGCTGTTCGGCGGCCCTTGGGCCTCGGGTTGCCTGAGCGCACCTGCGGCGTTCGTCGGCGCCAATGCACCAGTGATTCAGGCGCTCGCCAACGGCATGGTCCACGCCCTCAAGTGGCTGCAAACCGCTGGCCCCTCAGACCTGATCAAGGCAGTGCCTGAAGCCTATTTTCAGGGCGACCGTGCGCTGTACTTGGCAGCGTTCACGCGTGCGCGCGAGGCCTGGTCGCCCGATGGCATGATGTCCGATCAAGGCCCCGCCACCGTCGCGCGCGCCCTTGGCGCTTCGTCGGAATCGGGCGGCGTCGGCCGGGTGGATCTGGCGCAAACCTTCACCAACGAGTTTGCGCGCCGGGCCAAGGCAAAGTTCAAGACCTGAGCTTGGTCCTGGCCCAGCCATAACCACCCATCAGGGTTTCTGGCTGGCCACCCGGATGGGAGTTTTCTTGGCCGCCACCGCGTTTTTTTTCTGGCTGGCAGTTGCCGCCTGTTTGCTGGAGGTCTTGCTGTTGCGGGTCTGGGCAACAGGCCGGGCCTTGGATGATGCTGTGGCCCGCGCCGCTTTGTCCGATCGCGTGCTGCGGGTGGCTGTGGCTGCAGCCTTGGGCAGCATCAGTGTGACGCGCTGGCCAAGCTTCAGAGGGGCGTTGACGGCCAGCTTGTTCCAGCCCGCGGCGCTGACTGGGCTCACGCCATAGCGACCGGCCAGCCGCGCCAGGTTGTCGCCTTTGCGCGCCTTCACGCTGACCCGTCGCAGAATCACCTCGGGCTGCAAACTCAATTGGCCGTTATCGGCCACCCGACCCTCAACGTCGCGGTTGAGTTGCTCGCTTCTGGGTACCAGCAGGCTGGATCCGGCACGTACCAGCATGCGTGATGGGATGTTGTTCAGGTTGCGAAGCTCGGTTTCCCCCATGCCCACGCGTTTGGCCGCATCTGCGGCACTCATGGTGCTGGGGACAACCCAGGCGGTCCAGCTCGCCAGACGCCCGCCGTGGGCCTGCAGATTGCGCAGGAACACAGTTGCGCTGTCCCAAGGCAGCAGGATGGTGGGTGTGCCGGATGCCATCACCAGCGGGTGTTTCTGCGCCGGATTGAGTGCGCGGAAATCGGCTTCGCTGATCTCGGCCAGGCGCGCGATCAAGGCCACATCCATGTCGCGCTCGATCACCACGGTATCGAAAAACGGGTGGTTGCCGATGTTGGGCAGCCGCGTGCTGAACGCCTCGGGCCGGTAAATGATGTTTTTCACCGCCTGCAGCTTGGGCACGTACATGCGGGTTTCCATCGGCATGGTGAGGTCGGTGTAGCCGGTGGGCAGGCCCTCTCGCTGGTTGCGCGTGATGGCGCGGTTCACGCTGCCCTGGCCCCAGTTGTAAGCCGCCAGCGCCAGGTGCCAGTCACCGAAACGGTCGTGCAACTGCTGCAAATAGTCGAGCGCAGCGCGGGTAGAGGCAAGCACATCGCGCCGGTCGTCTCGGAATACGTTTTGCTTCAAGTCGAACGATTCGCCGGTGGCGGGCATGAACTGCCACATACCGGCTGCTCGCGCGCTGGACACCGCTTGCGGGTTGAAGGCACTTTCGATGAAGGGCAGCAGCGCCAGCTCCATCGGCATGTTGCGCCGCTCGATTTCTTCGACGATGTGAAACAGGTAGCGGCCGGAGCGCTCGGTCATGCGCTGGATGTAGTCGGGCCGGGTCGCGTACCACTGCTCGCGGTCGCGCACCAGATCGCCTTCCAGATCGTTCATGGCGAAGCCGCGCCGGATGCGCTCCCAGAGATCGCTGGGAGCGGCCAGCGAGGCCACTGGCGAGCGGCTGGTGTCGGCGCTGCCGATCGCGCTCAAGGGGCCCTGAACGATGTACGGTGCCGAGGGCCGCTGCATCGAGTAAGCGGCGGCGCTCGCATCGGCTGTGGGGGTCTGTGCGCTGCTGCTGCCCGGGCTGGGGGTGGTGACCGCGCAACCCCCGAGCAGCAGGGCGGTCAGCGCGGTAGCCACCGCGCTGAGACGCCGAAAGACGGTGACAGAAGGGTTGCGGAAAGCGGGGGGTGAGTCAGAGTTCATCAAAAAACGTTCTTCCATTCACGCAGGGTGGCGAAGACCTCCAAAGGATCGTCGCCACAGGCGGGGTTGTGGGCCTGCGCTGCATCCGCCAAGGAGGGCAGATGTGAACGCAGAAAAGGATTGATGGCCTGTTCCAGGCCGATGGTGCTGGGCAACGTGGGCAGGTTTTGCGCGCGCTGTGCATCGCATCGCTGCCGGTACTGAGTCAGCGCAGTGTTGCCCGGTTCCACCATTTGCGCAAATCGCAGGTTCGATAGCGTGTATTCGTGGGTGCAGCAGACGCGGGTGGCTGCGGGCAGGGCGGCCAAGCGCGAGAGCGATGCCAGCATTTGAGACGGTGTGCCTTCAAACAAGCGACCGCACCCGGCAGAAAAAAGCGTGTCACCACAAAACAGCAAAGGTGCGCCGTCCATCTCTTCAATGTAGTAGGCAATGTGGCCAGCTGTGTGGCCTGGCACATCGATCACCGCAAAGCGCAGGCCCAACACCTCCACCGTCTGCCCGCCGGCCACGCGCTGCAGTGGCTCGGGCATGGGCTCACCCACCGGGCCGATCACGCGCGCACCGGTGGCTGCTCTCAGCGCCGCCACACCGCCGGTGTGGTCGCCATGGTGGTGGGTGATCAGAATGGTGTCCAGCTTGAGCCGGTGTTCGGCCAGATAGGCCTGCACGCCGGACGCTTCGCCAGGATCGACCACCAGGGCACCAGCACCGTCGTGCAACACCCAGATGTAGTTGTCGGTGAAAGCAGCAAGGGGATGGAGGTGCATGGGGTCAGGCGTCGGTGCGGGACGTGTAGAGTCCAGAAATCAACCTGATCCAACGGGTACCTCCTGAAGCTGCCTGTCAGGCCGTACCGGATGCGAGGAGCAGGAACCTGAACGCCCTGTCTGAAACAAGCAAGCGACAAGCGATCGATGAGAGAACAAATTATAGGCTTGAGCGAGTGGCTGCAGACAGCGCCGGGGCAGTACATGCTGGGCTGGGAGCAGGCCCAATTCGACCTCACCGTGGCCGATTTTTTCGGCTTCAACGCGCTGCAGCT
>JBBSDB010000242.1:0-5254 GCA_038249735.1 Burkholderiales bacterium | reverse complement strand
GAGCTTCTCGCTCGGCGACGGCCTTCGTCCCGGCTGCGCGGCCGATGCCAACGACGAAGCGCAATTCGCCGAGCTCGCCACGCTGGGCGAGCTCACGCAGATCGCGTGGAAACACGATGTGCAGACCATGATCGAAGGCCCAGGCCATGTGCCCATGCACATGATCCAGGCCAACATGGACGAGCAGTTGAAGCATTGCCACGAGGCGCCGTTTTACACGCTGGGCCCGCTCACCATCGACATCGCACCCGGCTACGACCACATCGCCAGCGCGATTGGCGCGGCCATGATCGGCTGGATGGGCACGTCCATGCTCTGCTACGTCACGCCCAAGGAACACCTGGGTCTGCCCGATCGCGACGATGTGAAGCAGGGAATCATGGCCTACAAGATCGCCGCCCACGCCGCCGACAACGCCAAGGGCCACCCGGGCTCTCGCGCCCGCGACGACGCCATGAGCAAGGCGCGCTTCGAATTCCGCTGGATCGACCAGTTCAACCTCGGCCTCGACCCCGACACGGCGCGCGACTACCACGACGAAACCCTGCCCAAAGACTCCAGCAAGGAAGCGCATTTCTGCTCCATGTGCGGTCCGAAGTTCTGCTCGATGAAGATCACGCAAGACGTGCGCGATTTCGCCGCCGCCAAAGGTGTGAGCGAGATCGAGGCGCTTAAGCAAGGCATGGAACAAAAGAGCGCTGAGTTCAAGGCGGTGGGTGGCGAGTTTTACGTGCCGGTGGACGCGATCACCACCTCGTTGAACAAAAAGGCTTGAGCAGCATGGCCGCGCTCAAGATCGGCATCGCCGGTGCGGGCGTGCTCGGGCGGTTGCTGGCCTGGCGGCTTTCGCGCGCTGGGCACGCGGTCACCGTGTTGGACCCGGCGCCCGGCCCGCAGGCGCCCGCCACTGGTGCGCTGGCTGCGCCCACAGCGCACCACGCCGCGGGTTTCACGGCGGCGGGCATGCTGAGTCCGCTGGCCGAGCTGGACAACGCCGGTCCCGAGGTGGCGCGGCTGGGCTGGCGCTCGCTGACGCTGTGGCGCGAGGTGGCCGACGCCCTGTTTGATGCGGGTGTCACCGCGCCGCTGTTTGCGCAACATGGCAGCCTGCTGCTCGCGCACAGAGCCGACCTGGGCGCTGCGCAGCGCGTGCTGGCTCGGCTGCAGGCCGCGCCTGCGCTCGCCGCCGAGCTGCCTTTGCCCCAGCCGCTGGACCGCGCTGCACTGGCCGCTCTGGAGCCCGCGCTGGCGCCCGGGTTGCAGGCCTGGCTGTTGCCGCAGGAAGCGCAGGTGATGCCGCGCGAGCTGCTGAGCGCGCTCGCGGTGCACGCGCCTGGCGTCTACTGGTGCTGGGGCGACAGCGCGGCTCGGGTGGAGCCGGGTCGCATCATGCTCGCCGATGGTGAAGCGCTGCGGTTTGATCTGGCCATTGACACCCGGGGTGTCGGCGCCAGGCCCGAGCTGGCGCTGCGCGGCGAGGACATGCCCATGCGCGCGCTGCGCGGCGTGCGTGGCGAGATCGTCTGGCTGCACGCGCCTGGCGTGAAGCTGCAGCGGCCGGTGCGCCTGTTGCACCCGCGTCACCGCGTCTACATCGTGCCGCGCCCGGGCGATCGGTTCGTGGTGGGCGCCAGCGAAATCGAGAGCGAAGACCGTTCGCCGGTGAGCCTGCGCACCGCCGTGGAGCTGATGAGCGCGGCGCACAGCGTGATCCCCGAGCTGGCCGAGGCGCGCATCGTCCACATGGAAAGCAACCTGCGCCCCGCCCTGCCCGACAACGAACCCCACACCCACATCGAGCCCGGCCTGTTGCGCATCAACGGCCTGTTTCGCCACGGCTGGCTGCTGGCACCTGCGCTGGTGCAAGACGCGCTGGCGGCGTTGGGGCTGGACACACCCGAAAAGGAAACAAGCCATGCCTGAACACGTCAACAAATCAATCTCTACGAACAGCAGTTCGCTGCGTTTTAACGGACAGCCACAGGCACTCACGAACCCGCTGAGCCTGAGCGAGCTCCTGGCGTTGCATGGCATCGCGGGCGACAGCGTGGCCACCGCCGTCAACGGGCAGTTCGTCCAGCGCGAGCAGCGCGCTGGACGCGCATTGCACCCTGGCGACGAGGTGCTCACCTTTCAAGCCATCGTCGGCGGCTAGATGTGCTCCCCGTCATCTCCCAAATAGGCAGCACTGGCAGCCCGGCAAAGTCAGTTCCGTGGTGCCCTGCACTGGCTTCATTTCTGGCGAAATCTGACGCGCTCCTTCGCATTGAAAACGGTCTCACATGAATCAAGCTTCACACCCCTGGTCGCTGTACGGCGTCGAACTCAGCAGCCGCTTTCTGCTCGGGACGGCAGGCTATCCCTCGCCACAGGTTCTCGCGCAAAGCATCGTTGCGAGCGGCACGCAGATCGTCACCGTGGGGCTGAAACGCACGCTGGGCAGTGGAGCGGCCGACAACGGCTTCATTGCCATCATCCAGAGCGCCGTGCGCGAGCGCGGCGCGCGGCTGCTGCCCAACACCGCCGGTTGCCGCACCGCGCGCGAAGCGGTGGCGCTGGCGCAGATGGCGCGCGAGCTCTGCGGCACCGCCTGGATCAAGCTGGAAGTCGTGGGCGATGAGCACACGCTGCAGCCCGACCCCTGGGGCACGGTGGACGCCGCAGCCGAGCTGGTGCGCGACGGTTTCCAAGTCTTTCCCTACTGCACCGACGACCTGGTCACCTGCCAGCGCCTGCTTGATGCAGGCTGTGAAGTGCTCATGCCGTGGGGCGCACCGATCGGCTCGGGCCAGGGCCTCATCAACCCATTTGCCCTGCGCACGCTGCGCGCGCGCCTGCCCAGCGTGCCGCTGATCGTGGACGCGGGCATCGGCGCGCCTTCGCATGCGGCGCAGGCCATGGAGCTGGGCATGGACGCGGTCCTGCTGAATTCCGCCGTGAGCCAGGCGTTGGACCCGGTGCGCATGGCGCGCGCGTTTGGCCAAGCGGTCGAGGCCGGGCGCGGCGCGTTTGAAGCTGGCGTGATGGCCCCGCAATCGATGGCGGTAGCCAGCACGCCCGTGTCCGGTCAACCATTCCTCATCAACTAACGCCACCCATGAACCACCCATCCATTCCCATCATCTGGAGCATCGCCGGCACCGACAGCGGCGGCGGCGCGGGCCTGGCGGCAGACCAGCGCGCGGCCGACGCCTTCGGTGTGCACTGCTGCACCGTGGTCGCTGGCATCACCGCGCAAAGCACCCTTGAGGTGACGCACATCGAGGCCACACCGCCCGCGGTGCTGCAGGCACAGCTGGACACGTTGGCGAAGGACATGCCACCCAGCGTGATCAAGACCGGGCTGCTGGGCAGCGCAGAGAATGTGCGCGTGCTGGCGCGTTTTGTCGACCGGCTGCGCGAGCAGCGGCCGCTGGCGCTGGTGGTCGACCCGGTGCTGGCTGCGAGCACCGGCGCTGAGCTGGCGAACGCCGAGCTGCGCGCTGCTTACCGCGACCTGCTGCTGCCGCGCGCCACCGTGATCACGCCCAACCAGAGCGAGGCCATGGCCTTGCTGGGCGAGCACAGCCCCACCGACATCCCGGCGCAGGCCAAGGCCCTGCGGTCGCTGGGTTGCGAAGCGGTGGTCATCACCGGTGGCGACGCGGCCATCGTCTCCCGCCACGCCAGCCTGTCGCTCGATTGGCTGGACACGCCGCAGGCGCAAGGCTGGCTGAGCCTGCCGCGAGAAAACACGCCACACAACCACGGCACCGGCTGTACCTTCGCCAGTGCGCTGGCGGCGGCGTTGGCCCTGGGCTGGGTGCTGGCCGATGCCACCGTGCTAGCCAAAATGGCGGCCACCTTCGCGCTGCGCCACGCGCGCGCCGTGGGGCGCGGCATCGGCCCGGTGATCGCCCGCGCGGGCTTTGCGCTGGAACCGTCATTGCTGCCGCAGCTCTCGCTGGACGTCACGCCACCAGCCGCCTGGGCCATCGGGCCGCGTGGCCGCGATCTCGGTGTCTACGCCATCGTGGACAGCGCCGATCGGGTCGAAGCGGTGCTGCGCGCAACGCCCACCGTGAGCACCATCCAACTGCGCATGAAGCGGCCCGACGGCATGGACGATGCCGTCTGGACCGAACACCTGAGCGAGCAGGTACAGCGCAGCCTGCACGCAGCGCAATCGGCTGGCGCTACGCTGGTGGTCAACGACCACTGGCAACTGGCGCTGGCCGCTGGTGCGCGCGCGTTGCACCTGGGCCAGCAAGACCTGATGGACCTCACGCCAGACGAACGCGAGCGCTTGCAGGCCGCGCGCGAATCTGGCGTGCAGCTCGGCCTGAGTTCGCACAGCCTGTGGGAACTGTGCCGCGCAGCCGCGCTGCAACCCGATCTGATCGCTTGCGGGCCGGTCTGGCCCACCACCACCAAAGACATGCCCTGGCACCCGCAAGGCCTGGACAACCTCGCCTGGTGGGCGCACATGTCGCCGGCACCGGTGGTCGGCATCGGCGGTATCTTGGCGCCCGACCAGCTGCAGGCGGTTGCCGCTGCCGGGGCTGCCGGGGGTTGCGTGGTGCGCGGGCTGGGCGATGACCCAGCCAATCGCATCGCGGCCCACCTTGACGCGTGGCAACGCGGGGTGGCCGATCGCGGTGCTCACCCGCCACCTCTGCTGCCTCACCCTTCTCTCTGACTTGCGCCTGCCCCGGTGCCAAGGCAGCGCCGGGGACCTGGCCTCAAAGGTGAACCGTCTTCAGGCGAATCAGGCGCTCACCCGCTGGTCAATCTTGAACACCGAAACCGCTTGCACCAGCTGCTCGGCCTGCTGCTTCAGACTGTCTGCGGCGGCTGCACTTTGCTCGACCAAGGCGGCATTCTGTTGCGTGCCCTGATCCATGCGAGTGATCGCCGCGCCCACCTGGGCCACGCCAGAACTTTGCTCCGCGCTGGCGGCGCTGATGTCGTGAACGATGTCGCTCACCCTGCGGATCGAGTTCACCACCTCCTGCATGGTGCTGCCGGCCTGATCCACAAGACGCGACCCTTCTTCCACCCGGTTCACGCTCGCGCCAATCAGGCCCTTGATCTCCTTGGCTGCTTCCGCGCTGCGTTGCGCCAGGTTGCGCACCTCGCCCGCTACCACCGCAAAGCCACGGCCCTGCTCGCCCGCACGCGCGGCCTCCACAGCGGCATTGAGCGCCAGAATATTGGTTTGAAAGGCAATGGCGTCGATCACGCTGATGATGTCGCTGATCTTGCGGCTGCTCTC
>JBBSDB010000241.1:0-5275 GCA_038249735.1 Burkholderiales bacterium | reverse complement strand
TGATTTGCAGGAAGACAAGCTGCGGGTCACGACAAGGGCCCGATCCCAGACCCACAGGACCGATCGCCCATGACCTCCAGCGCCTCCGAGCCCATGCCCACGCACGCGGTTGACGACCCAACCCCGACCGAGCGTCGTGACAGCGCCGAGAGCGGCGGACGCAAGCGGCCCAAGCCGGGCGAGCGCCGGGTGCAGATCCTTCAGGCTTTGGCCACGATGCTGGAGCAGCCTGGCGCCGAACGCGTGACCACCGCCGCGCTGGCTGCACGGCTTGAGGTGAGCGAGGCCGCGCTGTACCGTCATTTTGCGAGCAAGGCACAGATGTTCGAGGGGCTGATCGAGTTCATCGAGCAATCGGTGTTCGGTCTGGTCAACCAGTTGAGTGAGCGCGAGGCCGACGCGCAGGTGCGCTCGCGCAAGCTGGTCACGTTGCTGCTGCAATTTGGGGAAAAGAACCCGGGCATGACCCGCGTGATGGTGGGTGACGCGCTGGTGTTTGAAAACGATCGCTTGCAGCAGCGCATGAATCTTTTTTTCGACAAGATCGAATCGGCGCTGAAGCAGAACCTGCGTGAGGCCTCCCTGCTTACCGGCGCCGTCACGCCCACGGTGGACGCCCAGGCCGACGCCTCGGTGATCACCGCCTTTTGCGTCGGGCGCTTGCAGCGTTACGCGCGCAGCGGCTTCAAGCGCCTCCCCGGCGAGAGCCTGGAGCACAGCCTGGCACTGCTGCTGCCGACCGCGCACCTCTGAGACCCCTGCGCCCTCGACGCGAAAGCCGGGTGGCTGCGTTGGGCGTGCGCGCTCCCGCTCGACGGTCTGCCGTCCGGCCCACACGGGCATTGCCCCCGGTATGAAGTGCCTCGCGGACTCGGGTTAACCCTTGGATGGTGCGCCTCTGGTTGGTATCTAGGGTGAGGTCTCCAGATAAATCACCGACAGACGCAGCGGGAATGCTCTGCATGGCCCGATTTGCGGTAAAAATAGAACGATCGTTCGATTTATTTCGTGTCCTCTCTTTTTTCCATCCCCACACCTCGCCCATCCCGCATGTCCGACGCCCTCAGACCCGCTCGCCTGCGACGCGACGCCGACAGCCACAAACCGCTGCAAAAAGGCCGCCAGACCAAGGCGGCCATCGTCGATGCCGCGCTGGGTCTGGCGACACAGATCGGGTTGGAAGGGCTGTCCATCGGCGCGCTGGCCGAGGTGATGCAAATGAGCAAGTCGGGCGTGTTTGCCCACTTCGGCTCGCGCGAAGAGTTGCAGATTTCGGTGGTGCGCGAGTACCACACCCGCTTTGAAGAAGAGGTGTTCTTTCCAGCGCTGGCTGCCCCGCGCGGCCTGCCTCGGCTGCGCGCGCTGTTCGACAACTGGATGAAGCGAACCTCGGTCGAGCTCGATTCCGGCTGCATTTACATCAGCGGCGCGGTTGAGTTTGACGACCGCCCCGGGCCGGTGCGCGATGCGCTGGCAAGCTCGGTCAACACCTGGCTGGACGCGATGCGCCGCTCGGTCGAGCTGGCGGTCGCTGAAGGGCATTTGCTGCCTGAGACCGATGCCACTCAGATGGGTTTTGAGATCCACGCACAAATCTTGGCGCTCCATTACGAAGCCCGTTTTTTGCGCAGCCCAGGCTCGGTACATCGCGCGCTGCGCGCCTTCGACGGCATCGTGGAGCGCTTCAGCGTGTCCGCCGCCGTCGAGCAAGCGACTTCCTCCCCGCCCAAACGCCGCCCTGCCACTGCGCGGCGGTGATGCCTTTTTGTTTCTTTTCACACACCACCCCAGGAGCCCACCATGCCCATTTACAACCCGCCCCTGCGCGACATGCAGTTTGTGATGCACGAACTGCTGAAGGTCACAGACGACCTGAAGACCATGCCACCACACGCGGACACAGACGTCGAGACCATCAATGCGGTTCTGGAAGAGGCGGGCAAGTTCGCTGCCGAGGTGATTTTCCCGCTCAATATCAGCGGCGACACCGAAGGCTGTCAGCTCGATCAGAAAACCCACGAGGTCACCACACCCAAGGGATTCAAAGAAGCTTACAAGACCTATGTTGACGGCGGCTGGGCGGCGCTGTCCTGCGACCCTGCGTACGGTGGCCAGGGCCTTCCGCTGGTGGTCAACCAGTGTCTCTACGAGATGATGAACTCAGCCAACCAGGCCTGGACCATGTACCCGGGCCTGACCCATGGCGCCTATGCCTCGTTGCACACCCATGGCACCGATGAGCAGAAAGAAACCTATCTGCGTAAGATGACCAGCGGCGAGTGGACCGGCACCATGTGCTTGACGGAGCCGCACTGCGGCACCGACCTCGGCCTGATGCGCACCAAGGCCGAGCCACAGGCCGATGGCACCTACAAGCTCACCGGCAACAAGATTTTCATCAGCGCCGGTGAACACGACATGGCGGACAACATCATCCACCTGGTGTTGGCCCGCCTGCCCGATGCGCCCGCCGGCATCAAGGGCGTGAGCCTGTTCATCGTGCCGAAATTCAATGTGAACAAGGACGGCTCCCTGGGTGAGCGCAACGGCATCTACTGCGGCGGCCTCGAGCACAAGATGGGCATCCACGGCAACGCCACTGCACAGATCGTTCTCGACAGCGCGGTCGGCACTCTGGTGGGCCAGCCCAACAAGGGCATGCAGGGCATGTTCGTGATGATGAACGCCGCGCGCCTGGGCGTGGGCAACCAGTCGCTGGGCCTGACCGAGGTGGCCTACCAAAATGCGCTGGCCTACGCCAAGGACCGCATCCAGATGCGCAGCCTGAGCGGGGTCAAAGCCAAAGACAAGCCGGCCGATCCCATCATCGTGCACCCCGATGTGCGCAAGATGCTTTTGACCGCCAAGGCCTACGCCGAGGGTGGCCGTGCACTCGCCATGTACAGCGCGGTGCTGCTGGAGAAAGTGCACAACCACCCAGACGAGAAGGTACGCAAGGAGAGCGACGAAATGCTCTCGCTGCTCACACCGATCGTGAAGGCTTTCCTGACCGACAACGGCTACCAGGCCACGAGCATGTGCCTGCAGGTCTTCGGTGGCCATGGCTACATCAAGGAATGGGGCATGGAGCAGTTCGTGCGCGATGCCCGCATCAACATGATCTACGAAGGCACCAACACCATCCAGAGCCTGGACCTGCTGGGTCGCAA
This sequence comes from Burkholderiales bacterium, assembly GCA_038249735.1. Lineage (GTDB taxonomy): Bacteria > Pseudomonadota > Gammaproteobacteria > Burkholderiales > Burkholderiaceae_C > Hydrogenophaga. Next base: position 2,105 of record JBBSDB010000241.1, on the reverse strand, counting down.
GGTGCTGGGCGACAACGGCGCGGCGCTGAAGAAATTCGGCAAGCTGGTCGGTGCGCTGGTGGCCGAAGAAGGCGTGAACGAGAAGATGGCCGAGTTCATCAACCCGATCGCGATCCTGGGCGAGCAGATCACCAAGTTCACCATGGAAATCGGGTTCAAAGGCTTGCAAAACCCCGACGAAGTCGGCGCCGCCGCGGTCGACTACCTGCGCGTGGCCGGCCACCTGGTGTACGGCTACTTCTGGGCCCGCATGGCGCAGGTGGCGCTGCGCGAAATTGCGGCGGGGAACACCGACCCGTTCTACCAAGCCAAGTTGCAGACCGCGCGCTTCTACTTCGCCAAGCTGTTCCCCGAGACCGCCACCCTGATGCGTACCGCGCGCGCAGGCTCGAAAGTCCTGATGGACACCGACCTCGCCTTGGCATAAACCGTCACTTCCTCAACCGTTCCGGAGTTTTTTCATGTTCAAGTCTGCAGCCCTCGCCCTGTTGGTCACTGCCCCGTTGGCTGCGTTCGCGCAGATGACCCCGGTGGGCACCTGGCATTCGATCGACGACAAGACCCAGGAGATCAAGTCAGAAATCGTGATCGCCGACAACGGTGGCGTGCTCACCGGGCGCATCGCCAAGCTGCTGCGCAAAGAGGCCAAGCAGGACGCCGTGTGTGACCTCTGCACAGACGACCGCAAGGACAAACCTTTGCTGGGCCTGGAAATCATCCGCGGCGCCAAGAAGCAGGACGGCAAGGAAGTTTGGGAAGAGGGCAAGATCCTTGACCCCGAGAATGGCAAGGCCTACACCCTGCGCCTGACACCGATCGAGGCGGGCAAGAAGCTCGACGTGCGCGGCTCTGTGTTTGGCATCGGCCGCACACAAACCTGGGTCCGCGTGCAGTAAATGCCCACCCCCGCCGCGCTTCGCGCGACCCCCTCAACGGGGCGGCACTGGCGGCCCGGCAGAGCCGGACCCGCGGTGCCCTGGACCACTTCCCCTCGCGCCTCTGCCGCATCTAAAGAAAATCTTTCCATGAACCGATTCCAAGTGAAAAAAGTCGCCGTGCTCGGCGCGGGCGTGATGGGCGCGCAGATCGCTGCGCATCTGGTCAACGTCAAGGTGTCGGTGGTGCTGTTCGACCTGCCTGCGAAGGAAGGCCCGAAGAACGGCATCGTCACCCGCGCCATCGAGAACCTCAAGAAGCTCAAGCCATCGCCGCTGGGTCTGGCGAGCGATGCCGACCTGATTGGCCAGGCCAACTACGAAGAGCACATGGAGCAGTTGAAAGACTGCGACCTGATCATCGAGGCGATTGCCGAGCGCATGGACTGGAAGCTCGACCTTTACAAAAAGATCGCGCCTTTTGTGGCCGAGCACGCGATCGTGGCCAGCAACACCTCGGGCCTGTCGATCACCAAGCTCTCCGAAGGCTTGCCCGAAGCGATCAAGCCGCGTTTCTGCGGCATCCATTTCTTCAACCCGCCGCGTTACATGACGCTGGTGGAGCTGATCAACACGCCAACCACCGAGGCCAACATCCTCGACGATCTGGAAGCCTTCGTCACCCGTGTTCTGGGCAAGGGCGTGGTGCGCGCCAAGGACTCGCCCAACTTCATCGCCAACCGCATCGGCATCGCCGGCATGTTGGCGACGATGAAAGAGGTGGAGAACCACGGTTTGACCTTTGATGTGGTCGACGATCTCACCGGCAAGCGCCTGGGCCGAGCCAGCAGCGGCACCTTCCGCACCGCTGACGTGGTGGGCCTGGACACCATGGCCCACGTCATCAAGACGCTGCAAGACAACCTCTCGCTGGCCACCGATCCGTTTTATGACAGCTTCGGCACGCCGCCGGTGCTGAAAGCCTTGATCGAGGCCGGCAACCTCGGCCAGAAAGCCAAGGCCGGTTTCTTCAAAAAGGTTGGGCGCGACATCCTGCGCTTTGAGCTGGAGAGCGGCGAGTACGTGCCCGCCAGCGCCAAGGCCGACGAGGTCTATGGCCGCATGCTCAAGCGCCCAGCGGCCGAGCGGTTGCGCCTGCTGCGCGACGCAGAAGGCCCGCAAGGCCAGTTCCTGTGGGCGATTTTGCGCAACGGCTTTCACTATGCCGCG
>JBBSDB010000240.1:0-5275 GCA_038249735.1 Burkholderiales bacterium | reverse complement strand
CAGCGTGCGGGCTGAGTCGATGCACGGTCGCCGCCTGAATCCTCGCAAGGCTGACCTGCAACGCTGGCGTGAGACCTTTGCCGAGAAGCTGCGTGGCTACGGGATCGACGGAGCCGGGGTTCCCGAACTGAGTCTGAAGACTTCCGCGCGACAGGACCGGGAGCAGCAACCACAATGGCGAAGGACATTGGAGCGATCTCACTCAAATCGAAAGGGCGGTGCGTTAGGTCGCCCTGCGTTTGTAGGGTGCTTTTTCGCCTTTTCGCAGGCGTTCCAAGTATCTCGCCCATTCGACCATCATCTTGCGACGCTGCTCCATAAATTCCGCGCGGTCGTAGGCAGCACCCAGCGGCCCGGTCTTTCCGTGTGCGAGCTGCGCTTCGATGACATCGGGATGCATGTTCAACTGTTCCACCATGATGGTTCTGGCCATAGCGCGAAAGCCGTGAGGTGTCATGTCGTCGTTGCTGTAGCCCATGCGCCTCAAGGCGACGCGAAGCGTGTTTTCGCTCATGGGTCGTTGCGAGCTGACAAGGCTTGGGAATACATATGGCGAGTGCCCGGTGAGAGGGCGCAGTTCACGGAGAAGTTCGATGGCCTGCGGTGCCAGAGGGACCAGGTGCGGACGGCCATTGAGTTTGCCGTAGACGGTGCGTTTCATATTTGCAGCGGGGATGGTCCAGACGCGACAATCGATGACCACCTCGCTCCACTGCAAGGCCAGCATATAGCCTGGGAGCTGAAAGAGCACGGCCGAAAGGAGCAGGGCGGTGCGAGTGACAGGTTGACCTGTGTACTCGTAGGCAGCCCGCATCAGCTCCCCGACCTGTGACGGCTCAAGGATGGCCGCCATGTGCTTGATGTTCAGCGGTTGCAGCGCACCATGTAGGTCGGGTGCGGGATTCCGCTCGCAACGGCCGGTGGCGATTCCGTAGCGAAACACCTGGCCAGCGGTCTGGCGAAGGGTGTGTGCGGTTTCCCCGGCGCCTCGCTTCTCGATACGACGCAGCGTGTTGAGCAACATGGGAGCGGTGATCTTCGGTAGGGGAACAGGGCCAATCCAGGGGAACAGGTCTTTTTCCATGCGCTCCAGCCAGCGTTGCCCGTATTGTTTGCTCCAGCCGCTGACCTTCGTGGTGTGAAGTTCTCGAGCCACTTCCGCGAAGGTATCGGCCTCCAAGAGGGTGGCTTCCAATCGCTCAATCTGTCGGCGCTTGGAGGGATCTGCGCCACTCTGCAGTGTGCGGCGAGCCAAATCTCGTTCGCTGCGGGCCTGCTTCAGCGAGACCACCGGATAGGTGCCGAGAGCGAGGCGCTTTTCCTTGTTGGCAAAGTAGTATTTCCAAAACCAGCGCTTAGATCCGCTCGGTGATGTTTCTAGGTACAGACAGCCGGAATCGGTCAGGCGAGCGCGTGCCTTGCCGGGGGGACACAGGGCTGTCTTGCAGGAAATATCGGTGAGCATAGGGGAACAACTTTCGCTAGGGGACCAAAAAACGTGTTTTGTTCCCCTGATTGTTCCCCTGTTTTCGGTCAGATGCAACGGTGCAGTCTTGAACCTCTTGGGATGAAGTGCTCAATAAATTTGTTATAAATCAACAATCTATCGAATACTATGGGACTTCCAGGGACCTCTTGAAACTTATCAATGGCCTGCCCGGAGGGACTCGAACCCCCGACCTGCTGCTTAGAAGGCAGCTGCTCTATCCGGTTGAGCTACGGGCAGACAGAACGATGGGCACCTAAGACAAAAAAGGCCCACAACGTGGGCCTTTTTGTTTTTGCTGTGAATGGTCGGAGCGGCGGGATTCGAACTCGCGACCCTCTGCTCCCAAAGCAGATGCGCTACCAGGCTGCGCTACGCTCCGACTAAGTGGAGAATTGTACCTGCTCAAAAGCGGCTTTTGGACCGCGCCTGCAAATGTTGGTGACTGGCGCGCAAAGATTCGTGCTGTCTTCGTGACCTGACATCTCTGTCATGGATCCGTTTGAGTGCTGTGTGGGCTTGCGCTGCAGATCTTGGACCGCTGAGGAGCGTCCGCGGCCTCAACTGCCGCGCGTGACTGGCATTTCCACGTCGGTTTTCACGGCCATGTGTTTGGCCAGCTCCAGCTTGGCAATCGACTGGCGGTGAACCTCGTCTGGGCCGTCGGCCAGGCGCAGCGTGCGCTGGCCGGCGTAGCTGTAGGCGAGCGGGAAATCGTCGCTGACGCCGCCGCCGCCGTGCGCCTGGATGGCCATGTCGATGATGTCGCAGGCCATGTTGGGCGCCACCACCTTGATCATCGCGATCTCGGCCTTGGCCACCTTGTTGCCCACGGTGTCCATCATGTAGGCCGCCTTGAGGGTGAGCAGGCGCGCCATTTCGATGCGGCAGCGTGCGTCGGCAATGCGCTCGTGCCACACCGATTGCGCTGAGACCGGCTTGCCAAACGCCACCCGGCTGTTGAGCCGCTGGCACATGAGTTCGAGCGCGCGTTCGGCCGCACCGATGGAGCGCATGCAGTGGTGGATGCGCCCTGGGCCGAGGCGACCCTGGGCGATCTCGAAGCCCCGTCCTTCGCCCAGCAACAGGTTGCCGACTGGCACCCGCACATTCTTGAGTTTCACCTCCATGTGGCCGTGCGGCGCGTCGTCATAGCCGAACACCGAAAGGGCACGTACCACCTCGATACCGGGCGTGTTGGAGGGCACGACGATCATCGATTGTTGCGAGTGACGCGGCGCATCCGGGTTGGTCTTTCCCATCACGATGTAGACCGCGCAGCGTGGGTCGCCAGCACCTGACGACCACCACTTCACGCCGTTGATCACATACTCATCACCGTCGCGTTCGATGCTGCACTGGATGTTGGTGGCGTCCGACGAAGCCACGGCCGGCTCGGTCATCAGAAAGGCCGAGCGGATTTCGCCTCGCAGCAGCGGCTCCATCCAGCGGTCCTTGATGGCCTCGCTGGCGTAGCGCTCCAGCGTTTCCATGTTGCCGGTGTCGGGCGCCGAGCAGTTGAAGATTTCGGCAGCAAACGGCACCCGGCCCATGATCTCGCACAGTGGCGCGTACTCCAGGTTGGTCAGGCCTTGGGGCGCGCGGGCGCTGCTGGGCAGGAACAGGTTCCAGAGCCCGGCGGCAAGCGCCTTGGGCTTGAGCTCTTCAACGATCTTGGTCGGAATCCAGGCGTTGCCGTTTTTCCGGTTTTCCGCAATCTCGGCGTAGAAGCGAGCTTCGTTTGGGTAAATGTGCTCGTCCATGAAGGCAAGCAGCTTGGTTTGCAGGGCCTTGACCTTGTCGGTGTAGTCGAATTGCATGGTGTCTCCAGTGAATATGGGGTGAGCGGGTGGGCGCTCGTTCAGGCGGCACTGGCGAAGCGCCAGGCAAGTTCGGCCAGCGGGCGGGCGCCAGCGGCAGACGAGACCGCCTGGGCGCTCGATGCAGTGCCCATTTCCACCCGCTTGGCAATGCCTTGCAGGATGGCGGCGAGCCGGAACAGGTTGTAGCCAAGGTAGAAGTTCCAGTCGGCCTGGAGTTGCGCGGGTGTGGCAAAGCCGGTGCGCTCGCAATAACGGGCGATGTACTCTGCCTCGGTGGGAATACCGAGCGAGACCACATCGAGAGAGCCGATGCCGCGGAAGGCACCAGGTGGGATGTGCCAGGCCATGCAGTGGTAGCTGAAGTCGGCCAGCGGATGGCCCAGGGTAGAGAGTTCCCAGTCGAGCACCGCCAAAATGCGCGGCTCGGTCGGATGAAACATCAGGTTGTCGAGCCGGTAGTCGCCATGCACGATGGAGACCAGCGATTCGTCGCGCGCCATCGCGGGGATGTTCTGCGGCAGCCATTCCATCAGCCGATCCATCTCGGCAATGGGTTGCGTGATCGAGGCGACGTATTGCTTGGACCAGCGCCCGATCTGGCGCTCGAAGTAATTGCCGGGCTTGCCATAGCTCTCCAGACCCACCGCACTCGGCTTGACCTTGTGCAATTCAGCCAGGACGCGGTTCATCTCGTCGTAGACGGCGCCGCGCTGGGCTTTGGCGAGATCGGGCAGTGACTGGTCCCACATCACCCGGCCGTTCACACACTCCATGATGTAGAAGGCACGGCCGATCACCGACTCGTCTTCGCACAGCGCCAACATCTTGGCCACCGGCACACCGGTGCCCTGCAGCGCGCTCATGACACGGAATTCGCGCTCGATCGCGTGCTCCGAGGGCAGCAGCTTGGCGACCGGCCCGGGTTTGGCCCGCATCACGTAGGCGCTGCCCGGCGTGATGAGTTTGTAAGTCGGGTTGGATTGCCCACCTTTGAACATTTCAATCTGCAGCGGGCCTTCGAAGCCGCTCACCTGAGCCTGCAGCCACGCAGACAGTGCGCCCATGTCGACGGCATGTTGATCAGAAACGGAGCGTGTGCCGGTGAAGTTGCTTTGATCGGTCATGGGCGGCGTGTGGGCAGAAGAGGGCGGGCGCGCACGCCAGCGAGGATCAGGATTCGGCCTCGGCAATGCGCATCAGCATCTCGCGGTTGCGCACCACCAAACCGCCCGGCTCGATGCGGATCGCTTCCTCTCGCTCCATCGACTTGAGTTCCTGGTTGACCCGCTGGCGAGATGCGCCAAGCAGCTGCGCCAGCTCTTCCTGCGCCAGTTGCAGGCCAATGCGCATCTCGCTGCCATCCGACAGGCAGGGCACGCCGTAGCTGCGCACCAGGTGCAACAACTGCTTGGCCAGGCGGGCTCTCAGCGGCAGCGTGTTGAGGTCTTCCACCAGACCAAACAGGGTGCGGATGCGCCGCGCCTGCAGCCGCATCAGAGCCTCGTAGAGCTCCACATGGGTACTCAGGATTTTTTGGAAATCGTTGCGCGCGACGCAGAGCAGTGTGGTTGGGCCGTGAGCATAAGCGTCGTGGGTGCGCTGATCGCCATCGAACATCGCCACATCGCCAAACCACACGCCCGGCTCCACATAGGTCAGCGTGATTTGCTTGCCCGAGAGCGAGGTGGAGCTCACGCGCACGGCGCCCTTGGCCACCGCCGACCATTCGGTCGGCGGATCGCCGCGGGCAACGATGAGATCGCTGTCCTTGTAGCGTTTGACGTAAGCGCATCGCAGGATGTCGTGACGAAGGGAGGGGGAAAGATTGCTGAACCAGCGACCACCGTTGATCGCCTCGCGTTCTTCCATTGTCAGAATCGGTTCGTCCATGGTCTGTCTTTTGAGTGACTGAAAGAGAGCCCATTGTCGCCACAGGGACCAGATGTGCCCATGGGGGCAAGCCTGT
>JBBSDB010000239.1:0-5283 GCA_038249735.1 Burkholderiales bacterium | reverse complement strand
ACCATGTACGCCGACTACCGCTTCGCCACCATCAACGGCGAGAGCGTGGCCAAGATGATCAACGACCAGGAATGGAACGCCAACACCTTCCTGCCCACGGTGGGCAAGCGCGGCGCGGCCATCATCGAAGCGCGCGGATCCTCATCGGCTGCCTCGGCCGCCAACGCCGCCATCGACCACATGCGCGACTGGGCGTTGGGCACCCAAGGCAAGTGGGTCACCATGGGCATCCCGTCGGACGGCCAGTACGGCATTCCGAAGGACACCATGTTCGGCTTCCCGGTGACCTGTGAAAACGGTGAGTACAAGGTGGTTGAAGGCCTGGAAATCGACGCCTTCTCGCAAGCCTGCATTGACAAAACACTGGCTGAGCTCGAGGGCGAGAAAGACGGCGTCAAGCACCTGCTTTGAGCATCCGCTGAGCGCTGTGAGCCGCCATCCCTCCTCCGTTTTGCTCGGTGCCCAGGCCGGCGCGTTCGCGTTGCCGGTTTGCGATCACTACAGCGGGGTCGAGGCGCGCATGCGCAAAAGTCTGCAGCTGCAGGCCGAGATGGCGGCGGAATTCGGCACCTGCGTGTTCGACGTCACGCTCGATTGCGAGGACGGCGCGCCGGTGGGCGGCGAGGCGGACCACGCGGCGCTGGTGAGCGCGCTGGCGCTGGCCGCACCGGCCGCTGCTCGCGTGGCGGTGCGGGTGCATCCGGTGGCCCATCCCGCATTCGAGGCCGACGTGGCCAGCATCGTGGGTGCCGCCGGGCACCGGCTGTGCCACCTGATGCTGCCCAAGGTCGAGTCGGTGGCCGATGTGCAGGGTGCTGCGAAGGCGCTCGATGCAGCCGGTGCCATGGAATTGCCGTTGCATGTCCTGATCGAATCGCCCATGGCGGTGCACCGCGCCTTTGACATCGCGGCGCACCCGAGGGTGCAGTCGTTGAGTTTTGGTCTGATGGATTTCGTGTCTGCCCATGGCGGCGCGATTCCTGCTGAGGCCATGGGTGTCGCTGGGCAGTTTGCCCATCCGCTGGTGCTGCGTGCCAAGCTGGCCATCGCTTCGGCCTGCCACGCGCACGGCAAGGTGCCGTCGCACAACGTGGTGACCGAGTTCAAAGACGCGGCAGCGCTGTCGCACGCTGCACGCCAAGCGGCCGATGCGTTGGGTTACACCCGCATGTGGAGCATTCACCCGGATCAGATTCGCCCCATCTTGGCCGCTTTTGCGCCCGGCGAGGGCGCGGTCGAGATCGCCACACGCATCGTGCTTGCGGCCGAAAATGCCGACTGGGCGCCCATCAGCTTCCAGGGCCAGCTGCACGACCGTGCCAGCGTGCGTTACCACTGGCATGTGTTGCTCAGGGCACAGCGAGCCGGGCGCGCCCTGCCGTCGGAGGTCCGCGCCTGGTTCGATTTGCGTGACGCTGCGAAGCCCGTTTCTTCCTCACCCTCACCGGAAACGATCCGATGAAATTTCTGTTGTCCACCCTGATGCTGCTCGGTGCGTCTTCCGTCGCGCTGGCGCAAACGGCTGCCAAGCCCAGTCCGCGCAAGCCCGCGCAGGCGGCCCCAACCGCGCCTGAGAGAGAGCTGACGTCAGCCGAGCTGGAGGTTGCCAGCCGTGTCTACATCGGGCGTCTGCCGTGCGAACTGGGACAAACGGTCACCATCACGCCCGATGCCAGGTCGCCGGGCTACTTTGATCTGACACTGAAGAAAACCAGCTTCCGCATGCATGCTGTGCAAAGCAAGTCGGGCGCCGTGCGGCTGGATGCGCTCAGTGGCGATGCGGTGTGGATCCAGCTGTCCAACAAGTCGATGCTGGTCAACGCCAAGCTGGGCCAGCGCATGGCCGATGCCTGTGCCAGCCCCGAGCAATTGCGGGTGGCCCAGGCGTTCGAGAAAACACCACCGCCCAGCTTGTTCGAAGAACCCGTGCCCGCAGCGGTGCCCGCCAATCCCGTGACCCAAACCAACACATGCCAGACCGCTGGTCTGCCCCTGCCCCAACCTACCCAAACGAACGGAGAAAAACCATGCTGAAGACTTACCGTGAACACGTTGCCGAGCGAGCCGCCTTGGGCATTCCGCCACTCGCGCTGGAAGCCAAGCAGGTCGCCGAGCTGATCGAGCTGATCAAGAACCCGCCTGCCGGTGAAGACGCGTTCCTGATGGACCTGCTGACGCACCGCGTGCCACCGGGGGTGGACAACGCGGCCAAGGTCAAGGCCAGCTTCCTGGCTGCGGTGGCGCATGGCGAGGAAAAAGTGGGCCTGATCTCCAAGGCCAAAGCCACCGAGCTGCTCGGCACCATGGTGGGCGGCTACAACGTGCACCCGTTGATTGAGTTGCTCGACGACACTGAGGTGGCGGGCGTGGCGGCCGAGGCGCTGAAGAAGACGCTGCTCATGTTCGACTTCTTCAACGACGTGGCCGAGAAAGCCCAGGCCGGCAATGCGAAAGCCAAGGAAGTGATCCAGAGCTGGGCCGATGCCGAGTGGTTCACCAGCCGCCCCGAGGTGGCGAAAAAAATCACCGTCACCGTGTTCAAGGTGCCCGGCGAGACCAATACCGACGACCTCTCGCCCGCACCCGACGCCACCACCCGCCCCGACATCCCCATGCACTATCTGGCGATGCTGAAGAACACGCGTCAGGACTTTGGAACGCCAGGTGGTGCGGCTTTCAAGCCCGAGGAAGACGGCAAGCGCGGGCCGATGCAATTCATCGAAGACCTGAAGAAGAAGGGCCACCTCGTGGCCTATGTGGGCGACGTGGTCGGCACCGGCTCCAGCCGCAAGAGCGCGACCAACAGCGTGATCTGGGCCACCGGGCAAGACATTCCCTTTGTGCCCAACAAGCGCTTTGGCGGCGTGACGCTGGGCGGCAAGATCGCCCCCATCTTTTTCAACACGCAAGAAGACTCCGGCTCGCTGCCGATCGAGGTCGATGTGTCGGCCCTGGAGATGGGCGACGTGGTCGACATCCTGCCGTACGACGGCAAGATCATGAAAGACGGCGCCGCCGTGGTCGAGTTCCAGCTCAAGAGCGATGTGCTGTTTGACGAGGTGCGCGCTGGCGGCCGCATCAATCTCATCATCGGCCGCGGCCTGACTGCCAAGGCGCGCGAGTTTTTGGGCTTGCCGGTGTCCACGGCGTTCCGTTTGCCCACGCCGCCGATCGCAACCCAGGCTGGCTTCACGTTGGCGCAAAAAATGGTGGGCCGCGCGGTCGGTTTGCCCGAAGGCCAGGGCGTGCGCCCCGCCACCTACTGCGAACCCAAGATGACCACCGTGGGCTCGCAAGACACCACCGGCCCGATGACCCGCGACGAGCTGAAAGACCTGGCCTGCCTGGGCTTCAGCGCCGATCTGGTGATGCAGTCCTTCTGCCACACAGCCGCTTACCCCAAAAAGGTCGACGTCAAAACCCACCGCGAGCTGCCGGCTTTCATCAGCAACCGCGGCGGCGTGGCCCTGCGCCCGGGCGACGGCATCATCCACAGCTGGCTCAACCGCCTGCTGCTGCCCGACACGGTCGGCACCGGCGGCGACTCGCACACCCGTTTCCCCATCGGCATCAGTTTCCCCGCCGGCTCCGGCTTGGTGGCGTTTGGTGCTGCCACCGGCGTGATGCCGCTGGACATGCCCGAGAGCGTGCTGGTGCGTTTCAAAGGCGTGATGCAGCCCGGCGTGACGCTGCGCGATCTGGTGCACGCGATTCCGCTTTACGCGATCAGGGCTGGTTTGTTGACGGTGGCCAAGGCCGGCAAGATCAATGTGTTCTCGGGTCGCATCCTGGAGATTGAAGGCTTGCCAGATTTGAAGATCGAGCAAGCGTTCGAGCTGTCCGACGCGTCGGCAGAGCGCTCTGCCGCCGGTTGCACCATCAAGCTCAACCCGGCACCGGTCAAGGAGTACCTCACCAGCAACGTGGTGCTGATGAAGAACATGATCGCCAACGGCTACGAAGACAAGCGCACCCTGCTGCGCCGCATCGAAAAGGTGGAAGCCTGGCTCGCCAAGCCCAGTCTGCTGGCTGCCGACGCAGACGCCGAATACGCCGCCGTGATCGAGATCGATCTGGCCGACATCAAAGAGCCGATCCTGTGCTGCCCGAACGACCCGGACGACGCCAAGTTCCTGAGCGAAGTGGCCGGCACCCCGATCGATGAAGCCTTCCTGGGCTCATGCATGACCAACATCGGCCACTTCCGCGCCGCCGCCAAACTGCTCGGCGGCAGCCGCGACATCCCCGTCAAGCTCTGGGTTGCGCCACCGACCAAGATGGACGAGAGCGAGCTCATCAAGGAAGGCCACTATGCGAGCTTCGGCGCCGCCGGTGCCCGCACCGAAATGCCCGGCTGCTCGCTGTGCATGGGCAACCAGGCCCAGGTGCGCGAAGGCGCCACCGTGGTGTCCACCAGCACCCGCAACTTCCCGAACCGCTTGGGCAAGAACAGCAATGTGTTCCTGGCCTCTGCCGAGTTGACCGCCATCGCCTCCAAGTTGGGCAAGCTGCCCACCGTGGCCGAATACCAAGATGCCATGGGCATCCTGAGCAAAGACGCGGCCGATACTTACCGCTACATGAACTTCGACCAGATCGAGGAGTACGCGGAGACGGCCAAGGGCGTGACGGCGTAAGCATCGCGACTGGTTAAAAAACAGCGGCCTTCGGGCCGCTTTTTTGTTGGCCATGGCAGACGAAATCACGCCCCCACCTCGCCTGGTAGCCTCGAGCCGCGCTGAGGCGTATGGTGTGGTTGAGGACGATGCAGCCACCTGCGTTTGCGGTCAAAAAACCGCGCATCCCGCACAGGCTTTGCGTCGGCCCACAATGGACCAATACCCGCGTCAACCATCAGGAGAGCTTCTTGGCCAAATCCCCATCGTTTGCCCATCCGTTTGCGTCCACCGTCAAGCCGTTCAAAATGGCCACGGGCAAGACCGGTCGCTTGTATTCCCTGCCTGCACTGGCCAAGCAGTTTCCCAACATCAAGCGGCTGCCTGTGTCGCTGCGCATTGTTTTGGAAAGCGTTTTGCGGCACTGCGATGGTGAGCGGGTGACGGCCGAGCATGTGGCGCAGCTGGCCAACTGGCAGCCCAACGCCAGCCGCAGCGACGAGATCCCGTTCACCGTGGCGAGGGTGGTGTTGCAAGACTTCACCGGTGTGCCGCTGCTGGCCGATCTGGCGGCCATGCGCAGCGTGGCCCAGCGTTTGGGGCACGACCCGAAAAAGATTGAGCCGATGGTGCCGGTGGACCTGGTGGTGGACCACTCGGTGATGGT
>JBBSDB010000238.1:0-5362 GCA_038249735.1 Burkholderiales bacterium | reverse complement strand
TCGCCTGCGCATCGCCACTCGCCTCTGCCACAGCCAGCAGCTCCTTTGCCACAGACGGATCGCGTACGCGCGCGCTGCCGAACACCACCACCGTGTTGTCGATGCCCAGCTCCTGCTGGGCCAGATCGGGCTTGAGCATCTCCAGCTGGAAGCGGATGCCGCGCGTTTCGCGCCGCAACAGAAACTCGGGATCGGCGAAAGCGAGGCGGTAAGCGTCGGCCTGCAGCGCATTGCCGTTGCTGGCGTGGTTTTGCAGCTCGGCCCAGGCGTCTGCCAGGCGGCGCTCGGTGATGTGCTGGGTCAGGTGTTCTGTGGTGTCCAAGGAGGTGCTCCGGGTGTTTTTGGTTGTGGCTGGTTCGGCCTGGTCTGCGCTCACAAACCGATTGCCAGGGCCAGTGGCACAAACAGCACGGCCAATGCATTGCCCAGCATGATCATGGCACCGACCTTGTCGGGCTCCTGCTGGTAGCGCTCGGCGAGCATGAACTGGATCACGGCCGGCGGCAGCGCGGCGAACAGCAGCAGCTGCCCGCGCGCTGCGCCTTCCAGCCCGAGTGCCCAGGCCAGTGGGATGCCAATGGCCAGGCCGATCAGGGGGCGGGCCAGTGCACCCAGGAAGCCCAGGGCCAGGCCTTGGCGGGTGAGGGCGGTCAGGCGCACGCCAAGGGCGAACAACATCATCGGCAGCAACGCGTCGCCCAGCAGCTTCATGCCCGAGAGCAACACCTCGGGCGGGCGCAGGTCCGTCATGGCGCTGGCAAAGCCCAGCAGAGTGGCGATCATCAGCGGGCTGGTGAGCAGATCGCGCGACCGCGCAGCGGCGCTGGTGAGGCGCGCGCCGAGCGAAAAATGCAGCAGGTTGCTGACGGAGAACAGCGCCACCGCGGCGCCGAAGTGCTCGCTGCCGAAAGCCAGCAAGGCCAGCGGCAGGCCCATGTTGCCGCAGTTGTTGAACATCACCACCGGCACCAGGGTGCGCGGCTGGGCGCCAAAGGCGCGCGCCAGCGGCCAGGCCAGCAGGCCGCTGCCCAGGATGAGGATGGCGCCGCCGACCAGCAGCACCACATGGTCGGCCAGCCGGAAGTCTTTGGCGGCGAGCGCCGAATACACCAGCAGCGGCGCCAGCACATCCAGCGCGATGCGGTTGAAGGCGCTGAGGTCTGGGCGGTTCTTGCGGCCGTAGCCATAGCCGATCGCCACGATCAGAAAGACCGGGACGATGACGTCGGCGATGCGGGCGATCAAGTCCATAGCCAAAAGTGGGGTTGCGCAATGCGAGAAGGCCCCCTCAGGAGCCCTCTCGTTGGTTCAGTCAGGCAGAACAGGCTCAGACCCGCTTGCGGTATTCGCCAGTGCGCGTGTCGATCTCGATCTTGTCGTCCTGCGCGACAAACAGCGGCACCGACACTTCGAAGCCGGTGGCGATCTTGGCGGGCTTCAACACCTTGCCCGATGTGTCGCCTTTGACGGCGGGTTCTGTCCAGGTGATCACGCGCTCGACGCTGGTCGGCAGCTCGACCGAAATCGCCTTGCCGTCGTAGAACACCACTTCCACCGTCATGCCGTCTTCCAGATAGTTCAGCGCGTCGCCCATGTTCTCGGCTTCGACTTCGTACTGGTTGTAGTCGGCGTCCATGCAAACGTACATCGGGTCGGCGAAGTAGGAATAGGTGCAGTCCCGCTTCTCCAAGATGATCTGCTCCATCTTGTCGTCGGCCTTGCAGACGATTTCGGTGGCCATGTTGTTGAGCAGGGCCTTGAGTTTGAGGCGCACCGTGGCAGCGCCGCGACCGCCGCGCGCGTACTCGGTTTTGAGGACGATCATCGGGTCCTTGCCGTGCATGATCACGTTGCCGGCGCGCAGTTCTTGGGCGATTTTCATAAAATTCCAACGGTTGGGCCGCGGGTTCCGGCAAGGCTGAAAAGCCCGGGAACGGTGCTGGTGGCTGCGATCTGTGCGGCAAGGCAGAAGGCTGTACGGAGCTCCGGCTGGCCTGTCATCGGCAGCCGGTGGTCCGCAAAGCCTTTGATTTTATCGCTTTTCGGTGATGAACCCGATCAGCTGCTGGCTCAGGTCGGGCTGGGCGAGCAGTCGCAAGCGCGCAGCCTGAACGCAATCGCGCCAGCCATTGATCATCGCCCAGCCTGGCCACACAATGCCTTTCCCGCTCGCGATACCGTTCCACTGCTGGTGAAATTGGCGCAGCGAAGCGGGTGCGTCCAGCCAGTCGAGGAACGCGTCGAGCTTGGGGTGGTGCGCGTTGTCGCGCTGGGGATAGATCTGCCACACAAACGGTTGGCCGGCCCAGATCGCCCTCACCAGGGAATCTTCACCGCGCACGAAGTTGAGATCGCAGGCCCACAGCAGGTGATCGAACTCGCGCTGCGCCAGCGGCCGCAGCATGTGCAGATGGCAACCTGGTCCAGGCGCGGGCAATGCCGCCACCGCCTGCGCCGAGCGGCCGGGGGTGACCAGCCAGTCGCTGCTCTGTGGGTCTTCTCCGGCAGCGCGCAGCACCTCGGACAGCGCGGGCGGTTCGTAGCAGAACAGGCTGACGCGGCGCGGTGCGGTGCTGGCCAAGCCTTGCCCACGCAGCCACACCGCCGCATCAAAGGCAGCTTGCCGCTCTGGCAGATCGGACTCGCGCAACAGGCCACCGGTGGCGGTGGTAAAGCCGGGGTAAAAGAACCACTTGGTCAGGCCTTTGAGCGGGCCGCTCATCACCGGCGAGGGCAGGCGGTGGCTGCGTTCCACGTAGGGCTCGGCACTCAGGTACTCCAGGTTGATCCAGACCGGTGCGGGACCTCCTTCGGCGATTTGGTCGGCCAGCCGTTGCGCGCACTCAGGCGCTGGGTCGCAGCCGAAGGCCTCGACCCACACCTCGCCCGGGGTCCAGCCTGCCATTGCTGCGTGCGCCATCGGCGTGGTCCAGGCGATCACATCAACGCGGTGGATCTCACCTTCCAACGCACCCGGCGCCATCCAGCGCAGCGGCTCGGGCTGGTCGATCCACAGCCGCACCTGTTGGCCGCGCGAGGCCAGGTCGGCGCTCAGGCGCCAGCAGACGCCGATATCGCCTAGGTTGTCCACCACGCGGCAGAAAATGTCCCAGTGGAGACGGTTGGGCATTGAAACGGGCGTGCTCACCATGCGCGGATCATGCCGCAGCAGCGGCGCCACAATACCCGCCATGCAACCTGCGTTTTCCGATCAATTGCTGAGTGAGGTGGCCGCGTTGCCTGGCCTGCCAGGCGTCTACCGCTATTTCGATGCGCAAGGCCAGCTGCTTTACGTGGGCAAGGCGCGCAACCTCAAAAAGCGCGTCAGCAGCTACTTTCAGAAGAGCCACGACGGCACCCGCATCGGCCACATGGTCAGCCGCATCGCGCGCATGGAAACCACGGTGGTGCGTTCCGAGGCCGAGGCGCTGCTGCTGGAAAACAACCTCATCAAGACGCTGGCGCCGAAGTTCAACATCCTGTTTCGCGACGACAAAAGCTACCCGTATTTGAAAATCACCGGCACGCGCGAGGCCTACCGGCCCAGCGCGAGCAAACTGGTCCCGGCACTGGTGTTTCCGCGCATGGCTTACTACCGCGGCGCGGTGGACCGGCGCCACAGCTACTACGGTCCGTACCCCAGCGCCTGGGCAGTCAAAGAGTCAATCACGTTGCTGCAAAAGGTGTTTCGCCTGCGCACCTGTGAAGACACGGTGTTTGCCAACCGAACCCGGCCCTGCCTGCTGTACCAGATCAAGCGCTGCAGCGGACCCTGTGTGGACCTGGTCGACAGCGAGGCCTATGGCCGCGATGTGACTGATGCCGAGGCCTTCTTGCGTGGAGAAACCCAGGCCGTGCTGGCCACGCTTGAGCGGCGCATGGCGGCCCATGCAGAGAAGCTGGAGTTTGAGCAGGCGGCCGAGATTCGCAACCAGATGGCCGCGCTTTCGCGCGTGTTGCACCAGCAGGCGATCGACAACGTGTCGGACAAAGACGTGGATGTGATCGCGGTGAAAGTCTCTGGCGGACGTGCCTGCGTCAACCTGGCGATGGTGCGTGGCGGGCGCCACCTGGGCGACCGGCCTTACTTTCCCGCGCATGTGGAAGACGCGGCGCAGATCGAGCAGGCGCTGCGCGAAGAGGGCGCTGATGATGCCCGCCCTGCCGATCCAGCCGAGCGCGTGGCAGTGCAGGTGCTGGAGGCCTTCATCTCCCAGCACTACCTGGGCGTGGCCATGCCGCACACGCTGGTGAGCAGCCACCCGGTGGGCAAAGCCTTGCTCGATGCGCTCACCGAGCAGAGCGGCTCACGCGTGAACGCGGTGCACCAACCGCGAGAGCACCGGCGCATCTGGCTGGAGATGGCGCAGAAAAACGCCGAGATCGCGCTCGCTCGACTGCTGGCCGAGGAAGGCTCGCAGCAGGCGCGCACCCGCGCGCTGGCCGACGCGCTGCAGCTGCCCGACGACCAGCTCGCCGCGCTGCGCATCGAGTGTTTCGACATTTCGCACACGGCCGGTGAGTCGACCCAGGCTTCCTGCGTCGTGTTCGAAGACCACAAGATGCAAAACAGCCAGTACCGGCGCTACAACATCGACGGCATCACGCCGGGCGACGACTACGCTGCCATGCGCCAGGTGCTGCTGCGCCGCTACGGAAAAATCGCTGAGGCCATGCGTTTGGAAGCCGAGCAAACGCTCGCGCAGCCGGGGTCTGACACGTCGAGCGAGGCAACCAGCGAAACATCGAACGAAGCAGCGAGCGAGACAACGCAGGCGCCAGAAGAATCTGCCGTCAAACCGACAACCGATGCTGTCAGCGGCCTGCCCACCAGACCGCGTATGCCCGAACTGGTGTTGATCGATGGTGGCAAAGGCCAGGTGAGCATGGCGCGCGAGGTGTTCCAGCAACTGGGGCTGGATCTGTCTCTGATCGTCGGTGTGGAGAAAGGCGAGGGCCGCAAGGTGGGCCTGGAAGAACTGGTGTTTGCCGATGGCCGCGCGAAGGTCTACCTGGGCCACGACTCGGCCGCGCTGATGCTGGTGGCGCAAAGTCGCGACGAGGCGCACCGCTTTGCCATCACCGGCATGCGCGCCCAGCGCGCCCGGGTGCGCACCGGCGGCAGCAAGCTGGAAGATATCCCTGGCGTGGGGCCCAAGAAGCGGGCGCGGCTGCTGCAGCGATTCGGTGGCGTGCGCGGCGTGGCCAGTGCGAGCGTGGAAGACCTGTGCACGGTGGAGGGCATTTCTGGCGAGCTGGCCGATGCGATCTACCGGGCCTTGCATTGACCCTGGCGACATCGGTCGAGCCCAGGAGTGCTGGCCCATAATCGTGCCATGTTCTTCAACATTCCCACCCTGCT
>JBBSDB010000237.1:0-5408 GCA_038249735.1 Burkholderiales bacterium | reverse complement strand
GCGTGCTTTTGCCTCACTGCCCGATTTCATCGCCTGGTCCATAGCCGCGCTCAAGTCTGGCGGCGTCTGGATGGCCATGAAAGGGAAGCAACCGGCCGAGGAAATCGCGGCGCTGCCGGCTGACGTGGATGTGTTTCACGTGGAACCTTTGACCGTGCCGGGGCTGGACGCGGAGCGTTGCATCGTCTGGCTCAGGTCCCGCGAGACCTGAAGCTGGCGGCGGGCTGGCGCGCCTCACGTAAACTCGCACCTCTTATCCGGAGGGAAATCACATGTTCGGCATCGCAGACTACGGCGCGTTCGTGGCCGCCATCGTTCTGTTCCTGCTCATTCCTGGCCCAGGCAATCTGGCGCTGATCACCTCCACCAGCAAGGGCGGCATTCGCGGCGGCTTGGCGGCCACCCTGGGCGTGATCGCAGGGGATCAGGTGCTGATGTGGCTGGCGGTGGCGGGCGTGGCCACGTTGCTGGTCACCTACCCGGCGGCTTTTCATGCGGTGCAGTGGCTGGGCGCGGCCTACCTGGCCTGGCTGGGCTGGCGGTTGCTGACCGTCAAGCCGGGCGATGCGCCGGTGCTGCACATCCGCCCCCGCCAGTTCTTCCGCCAGGCGCTGGCCATCACCCTGCTCAACCCCAAGGCCATCGTGTTCTACATGGCGTTTTTCCCGCTGTTCGTGGACCCGGCCAGGCACCAGGGCCTGATCACCTTCGGCGCCATGGCCGCCACCGTGGCGGCCCTGACCTTTCTTTACGGGCTGGCCGCGGTGCTGCTCACCCACTTCCTGGCCGAGCGCCTGCGCGCCAACCCCCGCATCACCCAGGTGCTGAACAAAGTGGCCGGCATTTTCCTCATTGGCTTCGGCGTGAAGCTGGCCATCTCCAAGTAAGCCATGGCCAAAATCTTTTGCATCGCCAATCAGAAGGGCGGGGTGGGAAAGACCACCACCACTGTCAACCTCGCCGCCGGCCTGGCCAAGATCGGCCAGCGCGTGCTCATGGTCGACCTGGACCCGCAAGGCAACGCCACCATGGGCTCGGGCGTGGACAAGCGCGCCATGGCGCTGTCGGTGTATGACGTGCTGCTGGAGTCGGCCACCGTGGCCGAGGCGGCGGTGTTGTCGGACCAATGCGGCTACCACGTGCTGGGCGCCAACCGCGAGCTGGCCGGCGCCGAGATCGAGCTGGTGGATGTGGAGCGGCGTGAAAAGCGGCTGAAGTCGGCATTGGCCACCGTGGAGGCGGATTACGACTTCATCCTCATCGACTGCCCGCCCTCGCTCTCCATGCTCACGCTCAACGGCCTGTGTTCGGCCCATGGCGTGATCGTGCCCATGCAGTGTGAATACTTCGCGCTCGAAGGCCTGACCGATCTGGTCAACACCATCAAGCAGGTGCACGCCAACCTCAACACCGAGCTGAAAATCATCGGTCTGCTGCGCGTCATGTTCGACCCGCGCATCACCTTGCAGCAGCAGGTGAGCGACCAGCTCAAGAGCCATTTTGGCGACAAGGTGTTCGACACCGTGATCCCGCGCAACGTGAGGCTGGCCGAAGCCCCCAGCTATGGCTTGCCCGGCGTGGTGTTCGACCCGGCCGCCAGGGGCAGTCAGGCCTATCTGGCGTTTGCCAGTGAAATGGTGGCGCGCATTGCACAGCCGTGACGGCAGGCCCTGGTTCCACGTGAAACCTCAGAACGTTCTGCTTCTGCCTGGCTGGCAAAACAGCGGCACCGATCACTGGCAAAGCCGCTGGGAGGTGCAACACGGCTACCACCGTGTCGACCAGCACGACTGGATGACGCCCAAACGCGGCGACTGGATGTCGCGGCTCGAAGAGGTGGTACTGGGCTGCGAAGGCCCCGTGGTGCTGGTGGCGCACAGCCTGGGCTGCCAGCTGGCTGTGGCCTGGGCCGCTCATTCGCAGAACACCGCCCGCGTGGAGGCCGCCTTGCTGGTGGCGCCACCCGACACCGAGCGCGCCGATGTGCACGACCTCTTGCCGAGCTGGGCGCCGATTCCGCTGCACCGCCTGCCGTTTGCCAGCTCCCTCGTCGCCAGCCGCGACGATCCGTTCGGCGCGTTCGACCGCGCTCAGGCGATGGCAACGGCCTGGGGCTCGCGCTTCGTCGACATCGGCGAGCGGGGCCACATCAACGCAGAGTCGGGCCTGGGCGACTGGCCGCAGGGTCTGGCTTGGCTGAATGAACTGATCACAACGAAAGCATGAGCATGGCAACCAAAAAACCCAAAGGCCTCGGCCGTGGACTCGAAGCCCTGCTGGGCCCCAAAGTGGCAGAAGCCGCTTCACCCGACGCCCAGGAGGCGGGTCGTGCGACACAGTCACCCGCCAGCCTGCCGCTGACCGAGCTGGTGGCCGGTCAGTACCAGCCGCGCAGGCACATGGACGAGGGCGCGCTGTACGAGCTGGCCGAGTCGATCAAGGCGCAGGGCGTGATGCAGCCCATCCTGGTGCGCCAGCTCGCCAGCGGAGAACACGCGGGCAAGTACGAGATCATTGCCGGCGAGCGGCGCTTTCGCGCCTCCAAGCTGGCCGGGCTGGACAGCGTGCCGGTGCTGGTGCGCGACGTGCCCGACGAGACCGCCGCGGCCATGGCGCTGATCGAAAACATGCAGCGCGAAGACCTGAATCCGTTGGAAGAAGCCCAGGGTTTACAACGCCTGGTGAAAGAGTTTGGGCTCACTCACGAACAGGCCGCGCAGGCCGTGGGCCGCTCGCGCAGCGCGGCCAGCAACCTGCTGCGTCTGCTGCAACTGGCCGAGCCGGTCCAGACCATGCTGATGGCTGGCGACCTGGACATGGGCCACGCGCGCGCCTTGCTCACGCTGGACAAGGCAACCCAGATCACGGCGGGCAACCAGATCGCGGGCAAGAAAATGTCGGTGCGCGAAGCCGAGAGCCTGGTGAAGAAGCTGAGCGCCGAGTTCGCGCTGGCGCCGCAAAAGCTGAAAAAAGAAAAGTCGCGCGACGTGCGCCGGGTGGAAGAAGAGCTGGCCGATCTGCTCACCGCCGACGTCGAGGTGCGGGTGAAAAAGCGCGTCAAGCGCCACGGCCGCTTCGAGGAACTGGGCGAAATCGCGATCCAGTTCGGCTCGCTCGATGAGCTCAACGGCCTGATCGACCGTTTGCGCGGCAACAGCCGCTGAGAGGGTGCCGGTCCACGCCGCATGATGCTGCGACTGCCCTGGCCGCTGCCTGCGCTGCTGGTTTGGAGCCTGGTCTGGGCATTGTTTCTGGCCTCGGTTCGTCTGGGTCTGCACCCGGTTGCTGCCTTGCTGCTGGCCTGTGCGGGCGGGGTGCTCGGCAGCCTGCTGGCACCCAACTGGTGGCGTCGCGCAGTGCTGGCTTCGGGATTTCCGCTCTCGCTGGCGTTCAGTGGTCTGGTGAGTCTGCACCCGGCGATCTGGCTGCTCCCACTGGCTCTGCTGCTGCTGGTCTACCCGCTCAACGCCTGGCGTGATGCGCCGCTGTTTCCCACGCCGCGCGGTGGCCTGAGCGGCCTGGGTCTGCGGGCGCCGCTGCCCGCAGGATCACACGTGTTGGAGGCGGGATGTGGGCTGGGTGACGGGCTGCTGGCCTTGCGGCAGGTGTACCCCGAGGCCACGCTTCATGGTCTGGAGTGGAGCTGGCCGCTGCGCTGGCTGTGTGCGCTGCGCTGCCCCTGGGCGCGCGTGCGGCGCGGTGACATCTGGCGTGCCGACTGGTCTGCCTACCGCATGGTGTATCTGTTTCAGCGACCTGAGAGCATGGGTCGTGCGGTGGAAAAAGCGGCAGCGGAACTGGCGCCAGGCGCCTGGCTCGTGAGCCTGGAGTTCCCCGCGCCCGGCCTGCGGCCGGATCTTGCGCTGCAAGGCGATCGCGCCCGGCCGGTGTGGGGCTACCGCGCGCCGTTTCGGCTACAGAACCCAACCGATTGAAGGCACGACCCGCGTTGAGCAGGCCAGGTTGGCAGAGCCAGCAAAAAAGCGCCCAGGGACGCTTTTATGAAAGGCAGACTGCTTACTGACCGACTTTGAGCGTGCCACCCCGGCCCAGACCGCCCTGGACCTCTTGCGCCTTGTAGTTGCGCAGCGAAACCACCATGCTGTTGTAGGCATCCACGAATGCTGCCACCGTGGCCTTGCCCTCGGGCTTGCGCGAGGGCTTGCGACAGGGCCGTGCGTCTCACCGAAGCGCCTTTTGTCGCCATCTCCCCCATCGGGGGGATGCTCGATGGGCGGAGCCCCGTGCGGGATCGCGGTTGGCCCCTAGAGCGTGAAGATTTTGCCGGGGTTGAGGATGTTGTGCGGGTCGAGCGCGCGCTTGATGGTGCGCATCATGTCCACCGCGCCCACGCCTGCTTCGGTCAGCAGGAAGTCCATCTTGTGCAGCCCCACGCCGTGTTCGCCGGTGCAGGTCCCTTCCAGCGCCAGCGCGCGGCTCACCAGTTTGTGGTTCAGCCCCTCGGCGATCTGGCGTTCCTGCGCGTTGTTCGGGTCGATCAAATAGCCGAAGTGGAAGTTGCCATCGCCCACATGGCCAACCAGGAAGTACGGCAGGCCGGAGGCGTCGGCCTCGGCCACCGAGTCGAGCAGGCAGTCGGCGAGTTTGCTGATCGGCACGCAGGTGTCGGTCGAAATGGCGCGGCAGCCGGGCTTGCTCTGGATGGCGGCGAAATAGGCGTTGTGGCGCGCGGTCCACAACCGGGTACGCTCTTCCGGCGTGGTCGCCCATTCGAACGACTCGCCACCAAAGTCGGCCGCGATTTCCTGCACGGTTTCGGCCTGCTCCTTCACGCTGGCGGGCGAGCCGTGGAACTCCATCAGCAGCATGTTTTCTTCGCGCAGACCGAGCCTGCTGTGGGCGTTGACCATGCGCACGGTGCCAGCGTCGATCAGCTCGCAGCGCGCGATCGGAACACCGAGCTGAATGGTTTGAATGACGCAGCGCACCGCGGCTTCGATGGTGGGGAAGGAGCAGGTGGCGGCCGAGATGGCTTCGGGCAGCGGGTAGAGCTTGAGGGTGACCTCGGTGATGACGCCCAGCGTGCCTTCGCTGCCCACCATAAGGCGGGTGAGGTCGTAACCGGCGCTGCTCTTCTTGGCGCGGGTGCCGGTGCGAATGACCTCGCCGCTGGCGGTGACCACTTCCAGCGCCAGCACGTTCTCGCGCATGGTGCCGTAGCGCACCGCGTTGGTGCCGCTGGCGCGGGTGGCGGCCATGCCGCCGATGGACGCATCGGCGCCTGGATCGATCGGAAAAAACAGACCCTCACTTTTCACCGCCGCGTTGACCGCCAGACGTGTCACGCCGGGCTGCACCGTCACGGTCAGGTCTTCGGCGTTGAGGGTGAGCACGCGGTTCATGCGCCTCACGTCGATGCTGCTGCCGCCTTGCACCGCGCGCACATG
>JBBSDB010000236.1:0-5503 GCA_038249735.1 Burkholderiales bacterium | reverse complement strand
GGTGGTTTTCTTTGTGATGGGAATTTTTGCCTTCATCACCTTGCGGGGCGTGCTCGCGGTCTGGCGCGTCAATACGGTGGACACGGTGTCGTTTCAAATTCCCGCTGGTGGTGCTTTACCGCACTGGGTGTCGGCCGGTCTGGGCGTGAATGCCGGCTTGGCGGGTTTGCTCATGGCCTTGTTGGTCGGTGGCGCGCTGATCGCCTGGGCTCTGGCTGAGCGGGATTTTCGCAGCGGTAACAACCTGCTCGCGGGCTTGGGGCTTGGCGTTGTGATCGCCGCCATGTGGTGGGTCAGCGGCCACCTGGGATTCGTTGCCGAGCATCCCGAGACGCTGGAGTCGGTGTACCTCGCCAGCAACACCGGCCGCATGGAGTCGCTCACCTTCACCGCGCCGATGGCCTACACGCTGGACTGGCTGATCTTCTTCAGCGACACCTCCAAGCTGCTCACCTTCGGCGTGGTCACCGTGGTCGGTGTGGTGATCGGCGCATTCGCGCAGGCGGTGCTGGACCGCAGTTTCCGTTGGGAGGGGTTCCGCAGTACCCAGGACACCGCGCTGCACCTGGTGGGCGCAGCCTGCATGGGTGTCGGTGGTGTGACCGCATTGGGTTGCACCATTGGACAAGGGCTCTCGGGCCTGTCCACGCTGAGCCTCACCAGCGCCATCGCTGTGGCCGCCATTGGGTTGGGCGCTGTGATCGGTCTTCGGTTCCAGATGTGGCTGCTGGAGCGAGAGTGACGCCCGATTTCGAACGCCGCTTCGGTGGCTTGCGTCGCCTTTACGGTCTGGTAGGGGCCGACCGAATTTTTGACGCCCATGTGGTGGTTGTCGGCATCGGTGGCGTTGGTTCCTGGGCGGTCGAAGGCTTGGCGCGCAGCGGGGTGCGGCGGCTCACCCTGATCGATCTGGACCATGTGTCCGAATCCAACATCAACCGACAAATCCACGCGCTGGACGCGACCCTGGGCCAGGCCAAGACCGAGGCCATGCGTGATCGTATCGCGCAGTTCCACCCGGACTGTGTGGTGGATGTGGTTGACAATTTCGTCACGCCACAAAACTGGCCCCTGCTGCTGACCAGCTTGCTGGGCAACACGCGCCCCTCGGCCCTGATCGATGCTGGCGACCAGGTGCAGGCAAAAACCGCGCTTGCGGCCTGGTCACTGACCGAGCGCATCCCGCTGATTTGCGTCGGTGCGGCCGGTGGCAAGCGCCTGGCCCATGCGATGGAAGTGGCCGATCTCGCCCATGTCACACACGATCCGCTGTTGGCGCAGCTGCGCTACCGCTTGCGCAAGCACCATGGTGGTGCGAGACAGGGTGCGATCGGCGTGATGTGCGTGTTCAGCCGCGAGGCGGTGGCCGCGCCCGATGCCTCGTGCGGCATCGAAGAGGGCAGCGACGGATCGCTCAACTGCCACGGCTATGGCTCGGTGGTGAGCGTCACCGCCAGCTTTGGTTTTTGCGCAGCTGGCTGGGTGATCAACGCCGTGGCCTCGCCCGAGACCAAGGGATGGGTTGTGCCGCTTCAGAAAAGGCAAAAAAAGACGCTATAATTTGAGGCTTCGCAGTCGACGAGAGGAAGCTGCGGATCGTTTTCGGGACGTTAGCTCAGTTGGTAGAGCAGCGGACTTTTAATCCGTTTGTCGTGGGTTCGACCCCCGCACGTCCCACCAGATAGGCCTCACAGGCAGTGAAAAGCCCGCTACATAAAAAGTAGCGGGCTTTTTTCTTTTGTGGGCGGGTCACTGTCTGGTGACAGTTTTGAGTCTGTTGACCGCCACGCGAAGAGCTGCGCCTGGGTTGCCGTACTCGCCGATCTCCGCCATCACCTTCTGCACACCCCGCCTGCAGCGGTCTACAGCTGGCTGTGCAGCAGATTGGCCAGTCGCTCCTGCAGACGCTCACTCCATGGCCGATCCTGCCATTCGGCCAGCGTGATGCGTCGAGCCTTGGCCCAGTCCTGCTCGAACACACGCTGCTGGGTGGCACCGAACTCGCGGCTCAACACGTTGAGATTGGCCTCGTCGTTGAGTCGGAACGACCGGTTGTCAAAATTGGTCGAGCCGACCGACGAGAACACACCATCGACCACGAGGCCTTTGACGTGGAACATCGTCGGTTGGAACTCGGCAATTTCGATTCCGGCCTCCAGCATCGGGCCCCAGCTGGCGCGTGAGGCCTTGCGCACGATTTCAGAATCGATATGGCCGCCGGGCACGATCACGCGAATCTTGACACCGCGGCGCGCGGCTTCCACCAAAATCCGGATCGTCATCTCATCGGGCACGAAGTACGAGTTCGCCAGGTCAATGCTCCTGCGCGCTGCGGTGATGGCAAGCTGGTACATCAGCTGCATGCTCTCGCTGCCGCCGCTGGGCGAGCTGCTGAACATCTGCGCCGCGAAGTCGCCGGCTGGCTTGAGCGCGGGGAAATAGGCGTCGCCATGCAGCAAGGCACCGGTTGCGCGCATCCAGTTGTCAAGGAAGACCGACTGCATCTGCGCCACCACCGGACCTTCGACGCGAAAGTGACTGTCGCGCCATTCTTCCGGCTTGCGGGCCTGCCCGCGCCATGGGTCGGCGATGCCCACGCCACCGGTGTAGCCGACGAGGCCGTCGACGATCAGCAGCTTGCGATGGGTGCGGTTGTTGAGCTTGTCCCAGTTGGTCCAGTGCGGTTCATGGAAGCGCTCGAGCTCGATGCCCGCGTGCTTCATCTCGTCGATCAGCGCCTGCTCCATTTTCAGGCTACCAAACCAGTCAAGCAGCACATGCACGCGCACGCCGGCGCGCGCGCGCTCGCTGAGCGCGTCGACG
The DNA here is from genome assembly GCA_038249735.1 of Burkholderiales bacterium. Lineage (GTDB taxonomy): Bacteria > Pseudomonadota > Gammaproteobacteria > Burkholderiales > Burkholderiaceae_C > Hydrogenophaga. Next base: position 2,680 of record JBBSDB010000236.1, on the reverse strand, counting down.
AATTCGCGGCCGATGCTACCTGACCAGTAGATGTAAGTCTCGAAGGTGATCGTTGACTGGGCCGAACGGATCGCGGCCAGCATCGACGGGAAGATCTCGTCGCCGTTGAGCAGCGTCTCGACCTTGTTGCCCTCGACGATCTGCGGCCCGAGCAAGGAGCTGAGCGAGCGCTTGAATTCGCCATCGTCGCTCTCGTATAGGCGCGGCAGTTGCTGCTCGATCTTCTTCTCGGCACCGGTCCAGTTCTGCACCAGCAACACGACCGCCAGCGTGGTCAGCGCCGTCAGAACGACCAGCCCAATCCTGGACGTCATGGCGCTCCATACCCAAGATTTTCTTTTTGTCGGCACGTTGATCTCACTTCGTTTGATTTCGCACGGATCTGAAAGCCAAGTCCTCAGTCTCGTGGCGGACGGCGCGTCAGGGGAAGCCCTTCGCCAGGGGCCGGGTTTGGCCTGCATTGTGACAACAGCCTCGCACCCGGAAGTTGGCGTTCGCAGCAATCAACAATGCTCTGGGGGAAGCGTGCGCGCTCGCATCTTCCAAACTGGGGGCGCGGCTGTGTGAGCCGGCCTTCGGTCGCCTCCTACAGCGAATCGAGTGCTTTGTCACTGCTTGCGTGAAGCGGGACCAAGCAACATGACCCGCTTGTCAATGACCAAACGGACGATGAGCGCAGGCATCGCAGACGCTGCGCTGGCTCCGGGTGGTCGCGAGCGAGCCGGCGCCATCACAGCGGTTGCAACCGCCGTACCGCTTGCCTACCTGACGCTGGCTGGCCGCAAACGCGCCATCGCGCGCATTGGTCAGACTCACAGCGGTTTGATCGAGGATGCGCTGATGGTTGCCGCCGGGGCGGCGGTTGTGGCGCTGGCGGTCAGGTCGAGACACGGTTCGCGATCCATCGAATGCGCTGGCACTTTGGCGCCGACTTCAATGCTGGTGTTCGTGCGCACTGCTGTTCGCCGTCTCGCTGCTGAGTTCCGCGCGAGCCTGCCGCAGCACCTGCAAGCCGGCCTGCAAGGCCAGACTGGCCATCAGGCTGGCGACGATCAGGTCGGGCCAGGCGCTGCCGGTGCCGAGCACGCCGAGTGCGGCAACCATCACCGCCAGGTTGCCGATCGCGTCGTTGCGCGAACACAGCCAGACGCTGCGCATGTTGGCGTCACCCTCACGAAACGCATAGAGCATCACCGCTACCGACACATTGGCCAGCAGCGCCAGCGCCGCCACGACACCCATGGTGGTGGCGCTGGGCACGCTGCCATGCCACACCGACCACAGCGCCTGGCCCAGGATGAAGAGGCCAAACCCGATCATACTGACCGCCTTGAGGATGGCCGCGCGGGCGCGCCAAGCCAGGGCCGAGGCGAGCACCGCGAGCGAGACGCCGTAGTTCAGCGCATCGCCGGCGAAGTCGATCGCGTCGGCCAGCAGCGAGAGTGAGCCCGATTGCATGCTGGCAGCGATCTCCACCAAGAACATGGCGCCGTTGATCAGCAGCGCCGCCCACAGAATGCGGCGGTAGCGGGGCAGGTTGACGATTTGGCTGGCTGGCTGGCTGTCGTGATCGCAGCAATGAGCAGACATGGTGTGGCTCCGTGGTTTCGTTTCAATGTGGCCATTGGAAACCCTGGAGCCGCACCAGAGTCAAGTGGCGCCAGGGATGCCCCGACTCAAGCAAACAAGCCCCGGTGTTCGACCGGGGCTTGTTCGGGTTGAGCGCTGCGTCAATTCACTTCTTCTTCAGCAGTCCATAAAGCACCAGCAGGACCACCGCGCCGATCACGGAGGCGATGAAGCCCGCCGCTTGACCGGGTGCGTACAGGCCCAGGGCCGCGCCGCCATAGCTGGCCAGGAAGGAGCCAGCCACGCCGAGCACGGCGGTCAGGATCCAGCCCATGCCATCGTCGCCAGGCTTGACCGCGCGTGCCACGAAGCCTGCGATCAGGCCGATGAAGAGGGTTCCGAGCAGAGAGAGCATGGGTTGTTTTCTTTGGGTTTTTGATGGGGACAGGCCGGTGGGCGAGAAGAGTGGAGCAAGCAGAATGGTTTGGCCGCAGCCCAACTATTCTGCTGCGACCGCTTCGATTTGTTCGTTGATTTCCAGCCAGCGCTCCTCCAGCGGTTCAAGGTTCGAATTCACGGCCTTGAGCTGGCGCCCCGCATCGGCCAACTCAGCCGGTGTGGCTGGGCCATTCAGGCTCGCTTGCAGGGCATCGCGTTCCTTGGTGAGCTGCGCCATTTGTTTTTCGATGCGCTCAAGCTCCTTTCTCAAAGGTTTGAGCTGTTCGCGCTTGAGGGCTTCTTGCTTGCGCTGGTCGGGGCCTGCTGTGGGTGCCACCGCGATGGCTACCGGAGCCGCAGCTGGCGCTGCTTGCGCGGCGCGCTGCTCTTGTCGCTGGGCTTCGCGCGATTGTTTGGCGACGTCGAGAATGTAGCGCTGGTAGTCGTCGAGATCGCCGTCGAACGGTGCGATGCCGCCGCGCGAGACCAGCCAGAACTCGTCACACACCGCGCGCAGCAGGGCGCGGTCGTGGCTCACCAGCATCACCGTGCCTTCGAACTCGTTGAGCGCCATCGACAAGGCTTCGCGTGTGGCGAGGTCGAGGTGGTTGGTGGGCTCGTCGAGCAGCAGCAGGTTGGGGCGTTGCCAGACGATCGTGCACAGCACCAGACG
>JBBSDB010000235.1:0-5552 GCA_038249735.1 Burkholderiales bacterium | reverse complement strand
GGCAGCGGCCATCGCCAGCGCGATGCCGGTGTTGCCAGAAGTGGCCTCGATCAGCGTGTCGCCCGGCTTGATCTCACCGCGCTCCTTGGCGCGCCGGATCATGGACACAGCAGGCCGGTCTTTCACCGAGCCCGCCGGGTTGTTGCCCTCCAGCTTCCCGAGCAAGACATTGCCTCGCGCACGGTGCTCGTCTGCGCCAATGCGCTGCAACGCCACCAGCGGCGTTTGGCCGATAGCGTCTTCAATCGTGGGGTATTTCATGAGCGCCACTGTGCCATAATTTCTAGCTTGACCCTTTCCGCCCGGGTGGTGAAATTGGTAGACGCAGGGGACTCAAAATCCCCCGCCGAAAGGCGTGCCGGTTCGATTCCGGCCCCGGGCACCACTGACAAGGCCGCACAGTTGAAGAACTGTGCGGCCTTTTTCTTGGGCTCGTTCCACGCCAGGCCACAGCCGAGTGGGATGCCTGTTTTTTGAGCACCGGACGGCAAGCCAATGGGGGCGGGGCCTACCGCATTTGTTCATGCGCTTATCCACAGGGTGGGGCACAGGTGGTGGGGGTAAGTCATGCGCCGGTATCGGCCGGTTTGCCGGTGCATGGATGTTTCAACGCGCTGCGCGCTGTTGGCTCACTGCTGAATTGACGTCTGAGGCCTGCGCCAGCTCGTCTTTGATCAGCCGCTGGTACAGGCCAGGCAGTTCGCGGCTCATCTTGTTGTTCTCGATGCCGTAGCCCAGGCTGGTCCAGGTGCCCGAGAGGCGCTTCAACACCGGCTGCACGCGTCCCTGGCGCAGCTGGGCGGCAATGTCCAGGCGCCAGGCGCGCGGATCGGCCAGCCAGGCGTGCACGACAAGGTCTTGGTCGAGCGCCGAGAAGCTCAGACCCACGGCGTCCAGCGCGTCGTCGGTGCGGTCGGGGTGGTAGCGGGCGGCCAGCTCAATCCAGGTACCGAACAGCAACTGGTAGCGGCCGGCCGCGGTGGAGCAATTGCCCCGGTTCGGGCCTTGGCCAATGGCTTCGCAGCGGTTGGGATGGCGCTCCAGCGTGCCAACCGAATCGCCGCCATGGAGCACGTGATACGGCCGCATGACGTTGGACTCGCTGGCCGAGATGGTGCGCATCAGGGCGCGCAAATGCGGCTCGCCGCCGGCCATGGTCAGCGGCTGGGTGCCAGGGATCAGCAGCAGCGGGCGCCAGATCCACACCAGCAGGAGCATGAGTGCTGCGCCCGCCACCGACCACAGCAGCTTGCTGCGCAGCGCATGCGAAGCGGCGGCGCGCAAGCGCGCGGGCCAGAGGGGCGGCATGGGGCTGTGCATCGAGAGTGGCTGGGCTTGCAGAGACAATCTCCATTCTCGTTCACCGCCTCCGCCGGGGCCTTCTCCGACCGCCTTCCATGCTGCTGCCTTCTCTCGCGATCCTGACAGGCCTGGTGCTCCTGATATGGAGTGCCGAACGTTTTGTCGATGGCGCCAGCGCCATCGCACACCATTTTTCGATGCCTCCGCTGCTGGTGGGCATGCTGGTGGTGGGCTTTGGCACCTCGGCGCCAGAGCTGGTGGTCTCGGTTTTTGCAGCGCTCGAGGGCAGCCCGGGTCTGGCTCTGGGCAACGCCTGGGGTTCGAACATCCTCAACACGTCGTTGATCCTGGGTGTCACCGCCCTCCTGCTGCCGATCGCGGTGCAATCGGGCGTCTTGCGCAAGGAGTTGCCGATCCTGATGGCGGCCACCGGCCTGAGTGCTGCGCTGGTGTGGGACGGTGTGCTGACGCGCCTGGACTCAACGCTGCTGCTGGCCGTGTTTGCGGCACTGATCGCCTGGTCGATCGTGGCCGTGCGCGGCCAGGACAGCAACACCCTGGCGGTGGAGACGGAGACCGAGTTGCGCCAGGGCGCCATGCCGCTCCAACGCGCGCTGGTCTGGCTGGCGCTGGGCCTGCTGGTGCTGGTGGTGAGCTCGCGCCTGCTGGTGTGGGGCGCGGTGGCGATCGCGCAGACGCTGGGCGTGAGCGACGCTGTGATTGGGCTCACGGTGGTCGCCATCGGCACCTCGCTGCCCGAGCTGGCGGCGTGTATCGCGGCGGCCCGCAAAGGCGAGGACGACATTGCGCTGGGCAATGTGCTGGGCTCCAGCCTGTTCAACACATTGGCGGTGGTGGGACTGGCAGGCGCGATCGCGCCGATGGACATCGAGCCCGCGCTGCTCACCCGCGACCTGCCGGTGATGGCGGGGCTCACCGTGTTGCTGTTTGTGATGGGCTGGGGCTTCAAAGGCCCCGGACGCATCAACCGGCTGGAGGGCAGCGTGCTGGTGCTCGCCTACTTTGCCTACACCGCGTGGTTGCTGCGCACGCTGGCGCCCGCGTCGGCCTGAAAGGCCAGGCCCTCACGCACCGTGGGGTAGCGCAGGCGCAAGCCCAGCTCGGTTTTCATGCGATCGTTGTGCAGCCGGCGCGACTCGCTCATGAAACTCAGCAGCACCAGCGGCAGCTGGTCGCCTGCGGCATCGCGCGGCACACGCGGTGGGCGCGGCAGCCCATAGAGATCGGCGGCGAGATCGAAGTAGTCGCCCATCTTCATCTCGGTGTCATCGCACACATTCAGATTGCGTTGCGGCCGAGCGCGCCACAGCGCCAGCGCACAGGCACGGGCCAGGTCGTCGGCGTGGATGTGGTTGGTGTAAACATCGTCGGCTTCGCACAGCACCGGCGTGCCGCGCTTCAACCGCGCGCGCGGCGTGCCGTTGTCGCGGTCGTTGGCGTAGATACCGGGAATGCGCAAGGCGGTGGTGCGCACGCCGCTGGCGCGCCCCAGCCAGTGCACCGAAGCCTCGGCATCCACGCGGCGCCAGGCGCGCGGGGTGCTGGGCAGCACCGGCGCGATCTCGCTCACCCAGCGCCCCTGCTGGTCGCCATACACACCGCTGGTCGAGCCATAGACCAGGGTGGTGGGCAGCGAGCGCCGCAGCAGCACCCGCACCAGCGCGCGGGTGCGCGGATCGAGCCGCCAATCGGCCTGCTCCCCCGAGGGCGGTGGCGCCAAGTGCAAGACCCGCGTGGCCAGCCCGGCCAACCGCGCCAAGCTGCGCGGCTCATCCAGGTTGCCGAGCAGCGGCGTGATGCCTTGAGCGCGCAGGGCATCACGCCGATCGGGGCTTGTGGTCAACGCGCGCAACGTCATGCGCCGACCTGCACCCAGCAGCACACCGGCGCGCTGCCCCACATCACCACAGCCCACGATCAACACCCGCTCGCGCCGGAAGCGCGCAGGCAAAGCACCCAGCAAGCCCATACCACCACCCCAAGTCCTGTTTTGCGAATTTGCGACAATGTCAACCTGTCCTTGCCGTGCTGCTCCAGAGCGTCACGCGCCTCACATCCCTCACTCAGTATGACATTCACCATCACCATCGAGCCCAGCGGGCGCAGCTTCACCGCCGAACCCGACGAGGCGATGCTGGCCGCCGGCATCCGACAGGGCATCGGTCTCCCCTATGGCTGCAAAGACGGTGCCTGTGGCTCCTGCAAATGCAAGAAGCTCAGCGGCAGCGTGGTGCACGGCGTGCACCAATCCAAGGCGCTGAGCGTCGAAGAAGAGGAAGCCGGATTTGTGCTCACCTGCTGCGGCGTGGCGCAGAGCGACGTGGTGCTCGAATCGCGCCAGGTCACCGAAGCAGGCGCCTTCCCGATCAAAAAAATGCCGGTTCGGGTGAGCGCGCTGGAGCGCGTCTCGCACGACGTGATGGTGATGCGGCTGCAACTGCCAGCGGCCGACGCGTTTCAGTACAAGGCCGGCCAGTTTGTGGAGTTTCTGCTGCGCGACGGCGATCGCCGCAGCTACTCGATGGCCAACGCGCCGCACACCCAGGCTGCTGCGCCACAGATGGAGCTGCACCTGCGCCACATGCCGGGCGGCAAGTTTTCCGACCACGTATTCGGCACGATGAAGGAGAAAGATATTCTGCGCATAGAAGGGCCCTACGGCAGTTTTTACCTGCGCGATGACAGCCCCAAACCGATGGTGCTGCTTGCCTCGGGCACCGGCTTTGCGCCGCTGAAGGCCATCATCGAACACATGCAATTCAAACGCATCACCCGGCCTGCCACGCTGTACTGGGGCGGCCGTCGGCCAGCCGATCTCTACCAGCAGGCTTGGATTGAGGCGCGTCTGGCAGAAATGCCGAACCTGCGCTACGTGCCGGTGATCTCCAATGCACTGCCCGAAGACAACTGGAACGGCCGCACCGGCTTTGTGCACCGGGCGGTGCTACAGGATTTCCCAGATCTCTCCGGGTACCAGGTCTACGCCTGTGGCGCGCCGATCGTGGTCGACTCCGCGCGCGCGGACTTCGTTGCACTGGCAAATCTGCCGCCCGAAGAATTCTTTGCTGATTCGTTCACGAGCGCTGTCGACAAGCTTGACCCACCAAAGTAAATCGCTGTTCGTCCATCAACCACCCTGGAGACTGCCCATGATCAACCGCCGCCACCTCACCGCCGCGCTAGCGGCCGCTGCCCTCGCGCTGCCCACCATGGGCATCGCGCAGACCACCACACGCATCATCGTGCCGTTTGGCGCTGGCGGTCCCATCGATGTGACCGCGCGAGTGCTGGCCGAGGCGGTGAAGGGCTCGCTGGGCTCGGTGATCATCGAGAACCGCGCCGGTGCGGGCGGCAACATCGGCGTGGCTGCAGCGGCCAAGGCTGCGCCTGATGGCTTGACGATTGGCGTGGCCACCACCGCTTCCCATGGCATCAACCCCTGGCTGTTCAAAACCCTGCCGTACGACCCGGTCAAGGACGCCGCGCCCATCACCCAGATGCTGCGGGTGCCCAACGTGCTCGTGGTCAACACGGAGGCCGCCCAACGCCTGAAGATCCACTCCGTGGCCGACCTGATCGCCTACGCCAAGGCCAACCCAGCCAAGCTCAACTACGGCTCGGGCGGCAACGGCAGCGCCGGTCACCTGGCGGGCGAGTTGTTCAAGAACCAGGCTGGTGTGTTTGCGGTGCACATTCCCTACAACGGCGGCAACCCGGCACAAATCGCTTTGCTGGGCGGCCAGGTGGACTTCAACTTCGACAACCTGGCGACCGCAGCGCCCAACATTCGCTCCGGTCGCATCAAGGCGCTGGCGGTCACCACCGCACAGCGCAGCGCCATGATGCCCGATGTGCCGACCCTGGCCGAGACCTTGCCGGGCTTCGAGATCGACACCTGGTGGGGCCTGTTCGCACCGGCCGGCACGCCACCGGAGACCGTGCGCAAGCTCAACGCCGCCTTCACCGAAGCGCTGCGCACGCCCGAAGTCAAGGCCCGCTTCGCCAGCCTCATGGCTGAGCCTGCGCCCAGCACGCCCGAAGCTTTCGACGCGTTCATGAAGAGCGAGCGCGCGAAGTACGAGCGCGTGGTGAAGATCAGCGGCGCACGCGTGGACTGATCTCACCAGAGCAGACGAAAACGGCACCCGCGGGTGCCGTTTTTTCATTCGTGCGCAGGCACTCAACTCAACCGAACCGGCACAAAAATCTGATCGCCATCGCGCTGGATC
>JBBSDB010000234.1:0-5558 GCA_038249735.1 Burkholderiales bacterium | reverse complement strand
GTGGATTCGTCGCGGCCCACGCGGGCGTTGAACTTCATGCGGCCCACGCGCGACAGGTCGTAGGTGTCCGGGTTGTAGAACAGCCGGTGAAACAACGCCTGCACTGCGTCTTCGGTCGGTGGCTCGCCAGGGCGCATCATGCGGTAGATGGCGACACGGGCGGCGAACTCGTCGGCGGTCTCGTCAGCGCGCAGCGTCTGCGAAATGTAGGCGCCCTGATCCAGCTCGTTGGTGTAGAGGCACTGCAGGTCATGCACGCCCGCGGTGCGCAGCTTCTTCAGCAGGGCTTCGGTCAGCTCGTCGTTGGCCTTGGCGATGATCTCGCCAGTGTCGGCGTCCACGATGTTTTTGGCGATCACGCGGCCGATCAGGAAGTCTTCCGGCACGCTGATGTGGGTGGTGCCCGACTGCTCCAGCTCGCGGGTGTGGCGCACGGTGATGCGCTTGTCTTTGGCCACGATGACCTTGCCCGACTTGTCGGTGATGTCAAAGCGGGCGACCTCGCCGCGCAGGCGCTCAGGCACAAACGCCATCTGCGCGCCGCTGTCCATCACGCGGAAGTGGTCGTTGACGAAGAAGTTCGCCAGGATGGTCTCCGGCGTCAGGCCGATGGCCTTCAGAAGGATGGTGACCGGCATCTTGCGGCGACGGTCGACGCGGAAGAACAGGATGTCCTTCGGGTCAAATTCGAAGTCGAGCCAGGAGCCACGATAGGGAATGATCCGGGCCGAGAACAGCAACTTGCCTGAGCTGTGGGTCTTCCCCTTGTCGTGCTCAAAAAACACGCCGGGCGAACGGTGCAGCTGAGACACGATCACGCGCTCGGTGCCGTTGATGATGAACGAGCCCTTGTCGGTCATGAGCGGCACTTCGCCCATGTAGACCTCTTGCTCCTTCACTTCCTTGACCACCTTGGACTGGTTGGTCGACGACTCGCGGTCGTAAATGATGAGCTGAACGCGGGCGCGCACGGCTGAGGAGAACGTCAGGCCTCGCGTCTGGCACTCTCGCACGTCAAACGCAGGTTTGGCGAGGTTGTACTCAACGAACTTCATCTCGACAAAGCCGTTGTGCGAGACGATCGGGAAGGCAGCCTCGAATGCGGCTTGCAGACCCTCATTGGAACGTTTTTTGGGTGGCAGGCCGGCCTGCAGGAAGGCGGTGTACGCGTCCTTCTGCATCTGCAACAGGTAAGGAATTTCAAGCACGTTTTCACGCGTGCCAAAACTTTTGCGGATGCGCTTGCGCTCGGTGTAGGAATAGGGGGAAGCTGATGCCATGAGATCTCCGGCTTGAGGTCTGCGGCGACTGTCTGGCCAATCGGGTGGGCACACCCGGTGACTTGCTTGGTGGCTGGCCTCTACCAACCATTGGCGGACGGCCTGTGCGTTGCACACAGGCCCGAACCAAGTCGGTTTTCTGCAGTCGGGGTCAGAAAACACTAACAAGCAGGCTGGTCAGAACCTGCTTGTTGGTGTTCATTTAAAACACAGCGCAAGAGACTCGTTGGAGTCGCCTGAGCGGTGTTTCGTCAACACATCCGCAAGCCAGCGAATGAGCCGGCGTGGATATTCTCTGAGAGCACCAAAGGCTGGAGGCCCGTTCGGGCGCTCCAGCCTCGGCAAAAATCCGATTACTTGATTTCTGCCTTGGCGCCAGCTTCCACCAGCTTCTTCAGTGCGGCGTCGGCGTCGGCCTTGGCCACAGCCTCTTTCACGTTCTTCGGTGCGCCGTCGACCAGGTCTTTGGCTTCCTTCAGGCCCAACCCGGTGAGTTCACGCACGGCCTTGATGACCTGCACTTTTTGGGCGCCGGCTTCCAGCAGCACCACGTTGAATTCGGTCTTCTCTTCAACAACCGCAGCGGCACCGCCACCACCGGCTGCGGGAGCAGCCATGGCGGCCGCGCTCACGCCAAACTTCTCTTCAATGGCTTTCACCAGGTCGTTGAGTTCCATGACCGTCATGCTGTCCAGCGAGGTCAAAAATGCGTCTTTATCGAATGCCATTTGAATTTCCTAACAATTGGTTTAACTAAAGCCCACTGCACGCTCAAGCGGCAGGTGCTTCTTCGGCTGCCGGAGCCTCTGGAGCTTCGGGAGCTGCCGGAGTTTCTTCGACAAGGCCTTCGCCTTTTTTGGCCGCCAGTGCACCCAGCACCACAGCGGTGCGGGAGATCGGCGACATCAGCAAGCCACACAGCTGGGCCAACAGCACTTCCTTCGATGGGATGCTGGCCAGCTGCTTCACGCCCTCCACGTCCAGAACCTTCCCGGCGTAGACACCACCGCGAATCACCAACTTGTCGTTGGTTTTCGCGAACTCGGCCACCACCTTTGCGGCGGCCACGGCGTCTTCGGAAAAGCCATAGATCAGCGGACCGGTCATCTGGTCTGCGGCCACCTCAAACGCACTGCCAGCCACCGCACGGCGAACCAGGGTGTTTTTCAACACGCTCAGGCTCACACCGCTGCTGCGGGCTGTCACGCGCAGTTTGTCCATGGACGCGACCGTGATGCCACGGTATTCCGCCATCACGAGCGTTTGAGCTTTTGCGGCGAGGCTGGTCACTTCGGAAATGACCGCTTCTTTCTCACTGCGATTCAGACTCAAGGTCTACTCCTTCAAAGTGCTTTGGGTTGGATCCCTCCACACGCTTCATTGCAGCGACCAACTGTTTCGGAACCAAGTTCCTTCAGCAGCGGGATCGCCATCTGCGTTGGCGTTTCACATTTAAGCCGCTTGGCCCCAAAGGACTTCGCGACACCAACGGTCTTGGATGGCTCCTCGATGCCGGTCAAACAACCGGCGTCTCGAACCCACCACACCCGGGCGGCCGAAGCCGCCAGGCTTTTCTTTTGCCCCTGCGATCAGGCCGAGATGGACTGCGTGTCCACGCGGACACCCACGCCCATGGTTGAAGACACTGCTACTTTGCGCAAGTAGACGCCTTTGCTGGTGGCTGGCTTGGCCTTGGTCAGCGCATCGAGCAACGCCACCAGGTTGCCCTGGAGCTTGTCGTTGTCGAACGAGCGGCGGCCAATCGTGCCGTGAACAATGCCAGCCTTGTCGACGCGGAACTGAACCTGACCAGCCTTGGCATTGCGCACCGCTTGTGCCACGTCCGGCGTCACGGTGCCCACCTTGGGGTTGGGCATCAGGCCACGCGGGCCAAGGATCTGGCCCAGCGTACCCACGACGCGCATCGCGTCGGGCGATGCGATCACCACATCGAAGTCCATCTTGCCGGCCTTCACATCGGCGGCCAGATCGTCCATGCCCACGATGTCGGCACCAGCAGCTCGGGCTTCGTCGGCCTTGGCACCCTGGGCGAACACGGCCACGCGCTTGGTTTTACCGGTGCCGTTGGGCATCACAACGGCGCCACGCACCACCTGGTCGGACTTCTTGGCGTCCACGCCGAGTTGCACCGCCACGTCGATCGACTCATCGAACTTTGCGTTGGCGCAGTCCTTGATGATGACGAGCGCCTCGGCCAGCGCGTACAGCTTGTTGGCGTCGACTTTGCCTGCAAAGGACTTCTGTTTTTTGGTCAGCTTGGCCATGTCACACGCCCTCCACAATCACGCCCATCGAGCGGGCCGAACCGGCGATGGTGCGCACGGCGGCGTCCATATCGGCAGCGGTCATGTCTTTCATCTTGGTGCTGGCGATTTCTTCGAGCTGGGCTCGAGTGATCTTTCCAACCTTGTTCTTGTTGGGCACCGCAGAGCCCTTGTCGATCTTGATCGCCTTCTTGATCAGCACCGCAGCAGGCGGGGTCTTGATGATGAAGGTGAAGCTCTTGTCGGCAAACGCGGTGATCACCACTGGCAGCGGCAGCCCAGGCTCGACACCCTGGGTCTGGGCGTTGAACGCCTTGCAGAACTCCATGATGTTCAAGCCGCGCTGACCCAGAGCCGGGCCGATCGGGGGAGAGGGGTTGGCTTTACCAGCTGGCACTTGCAGCTTGATGAAGCCGACGATTTTTTTCGCCATTTTTTAGCTCCTGCGAGTGCAGACGGTTGCCACTGAGACAACCTCCTCGCGTTTTGGGACCCGGATGAAGATCAGATGACGCAGGCAGCGGGCCAACCCACCAGCGTCACGAAAAAACGTCAGGCTTTCTCTACCTGGCCGAAATCCAGTTCGACGGGGGTGGCGCGGCCGAAAATGGTCACGGACACACGCATCTTGCTTTTCTCGTAGTTGACATCTTCGACAGTGCCGTTGAAGTCGGTAAACGGGCCCTCCTTGACGCGCACATACTCGCCAACGACAAATTCGACCTTGTGGCGTGGCTTGTCTGTGCCTTCCTGCATTTGGTTGACGATCTTCTGAACGTCTTCCTCAGAAATGGGCGCCGGCCGGTTCTTCGCACCGCCCACAAAACCCGTCACCTTGTTGGTGTGCTTCACCAGGTGCCAGGTTTCGTCGTCCATCACCATCTCCACCAGCACGTAGCCTGGGAAGAATTTGCGTTCGGTGGTCCGTTTCTGACCATTTTTGACCTCAACCACCTCTTCGGTCGGTACCAGGATGCGACCAAACTTGGCCTGCATGCCTTCGCGGTTGATCCGCTCGACGATGTTGCGCTCGGCCGCCTTCTCCATGCCGGAGTAGGCATGGACCACATACCAGCGCATGCCCTCAGCGGCCACACCATCGGTCACAGGGCTTTGATGATCAACCATTATTCTCTCCAGCCCAGAAGCAGGTCGTACAAGACCCACTCCAGCGTTTTGTCGGTCAGCCACAGAAACAGCGCCATGACGAATACGAAGGCGAACACGTAGGCCGTCATCTGGATCGCTTCCTTGCGCGCCGGCCAGACCACCTTCTTGGTCTCACGCCAAGAGTCGCGGGCGAAAGCGAGCAATTGACGACCCAGCTCGGACACTGCAAAAACAACCGCCGCTGCCACCAAGCCGCCAAGCAGCACGCCCACGCGCACCAACTGCCCTTGGCTGGCGAGCAGGTAGTAACCCACAAAACCAGCCACCAGCAGCGCAACCGCCGCCGCCAGCTTGGCCTTGTCGGCGCTACTGCTGACGGTTTGAACTTCGGAAGTGGCCATGAGGATCCAGAAATTTCTTGACAAAAAAGGATGTCTCAAAACATTCGTCTTGAGACAAACGAGCCCACCAGAGGTCAATGTGACTTCGGCGGGCTTTGTGAGATCACCTTCAGGCGGGACACCAGATCCCGTTGAATCCTGTCAGGTGGCAGGGGCAGTAGGAATCGAACCTACAACCTTCGGTTTTGGAGACCGACGCTCTGCCAATTGAGCTATACCCCTACTGGTTACCGCCCCAAGTGGAACAGCAAATTAAGCAAGAATCTTGGCAACGACACCAGCGCCAACCGTGCGCCCGCCTTCGCGGATGGCAAAGCGCAGGCCTTCTTCCATCGCGATCGGTGCGATCAGCTTGACCGTGATCGAGACGTTGTCGCCCGGCATCACCATCTCTGTGCCTTCTGGCAACTCGATCGCACCGGTCACATCCGTCGTGCGGAAGTAGAACTGGGGGCGGTAGTTGTTGAAGAACGGCGTATGAC
>JBBSDB010000233.1:0-5610 GCA_038249735.1 Burkholderiales bacterium | reverse complement strand
CGTGTAGCCCACCACGGTCGGCTAGCCGGTGGTGCCACTGCTCGCATGAATGCGTGCACAGCGCTCGCGCGGTACGGCGAACATGCCAAACGGGTAGCTGTCGCGCAGGTCTTTCTTGGTGGTGAACGGAAACTTCGCCAGATCGCTCAGGGTTTTGCAGTCGTCGGGGTGCACACCGGCTTCATCGAACTTCGCGCGGTAAACGGAAGAGTTTTGGTAGGCGTGGCGCAAAGTGGCCCGAAGGCGCTTGAGCTGCAGCGCTCGCAGCTCGTCGATGCTGGCTCGTTCAATGGGTTCCAGCGGAAAGTGATTCATGACGGGGCATCTTCCGAAAAAACGTGACCGGGAATCTGCGCGCTTTTGCCACGAAACATCGCCACCACCTCACCCTTTTGGTTGGTGACTGTCATGTCGTAAATGCCGTGGCGCCCCTGCAGCATCTGCTCGATACCTTCGCAGGTGAGCAGATCGCCAGCATGCGCCGGCTTGAGGAATTCGATGCTGCATCCCGCCGCCACGGTGTTGCGGTTGTGGCTGTTGCAGGCAAACGCAAAGGTGGAATCGGCCAGGGTGAAGATGAAACCACCGTGGCAGATCTGGTGGCCGTTGAGATGCCGTGGGCGCACCACCATGCGCATCTGTGCCCGACCCGGTTCGACCGACAGCAGCTCCATGCCCATGGTCTCCGTGCTCGCTACGTCGTTCGCAAACATGGTCTGGCCAACCAAAATCGCGCGCTGTTCAGGCGTCATGCTCATTCCCCTTTGAACTTCGCAGCCCGCTTCTCGCGAAACGCCATCACGCCCTCGATGTAGTCGTGGGTTGCGCCCAGGGCCGACTGCGTGTCGCGCTCCACATCGAGCTGCTGGCTCAGGGTGCGGGTGCTGGCGTCGCGCAACAACGCGCGGGTGGCGACCAGGGCTTTGGTCGGCATGGCGGCCAGCTTCTCGGCCATGGCCATCGCTGCCGAGAGCGGGTCGTCGGCCACGTCCCAGATCATTCCCCACTCTTTGGCCTGGGCTGCAGGCAGTTTGTCTCCCGTGAGCGCCAACGCCATGGCACGCGCCAAGCCCAGGCGTTCCACCAGCAGCCAGCTGCCGCCAGCATCCGGTATCAAGCCGATCTTGCTGAAGGCCTGGATGAAGCTGGCGCTGGGCGCGGCGATCGCGATGTCGCAGGCCATCACAAACGACGCGCCGGCGCCCGCAGCCACCCCGTTGACCGCACACACGGTGGGCATGCGCAAGCTTTGCAGGCGCCGCGTGGTGGGGTTGAAGGCTTGCTCGATCACCGGGCCGGGGTTGGCGCGGGCGATCAGATCGGGACCGGGCGCGAAGTCGAATTCGGCAAGGTCGGCGCCAGCGCAGAAGCCACGCCCGGCACCGGTGATGACCAGCGCGCGGATCGCCGGATCGGCCTCGGCGCGGTCCAGCGCGGCCCACAGATCGTGGTGCATGGCGCGGGTGAAGCTGTTGAGGGCGTCGGGCCGGTTGAGCGTGAGCAGGGCAACGGGGCCACGCGCCTCAAACAGCACCTGGCGCCCGGTTTGCGGGGTGTTCATGGAATCGTGTCTCCTCGGGTCGCCCACCATCGGGCTGGAAGGGTGAATCGACCCGCAATTTACCATTAGCCAACCGATCGGTCGGTGAATTTTTCCCCGGATCAGCGGGTCGCTATAGTGGCTGGAGAGTTGCCCGTATTTTCTGTCCCAACCCGCCGAGGAAACCCATGCTTGAGACCACCGCCCACCCAGAATTCATCACCGTGCGCACCGAAGGGCGCGTGGGCATCGTCACGCTGAACCGCCCCAAGCAGCTCAATGCGCTCAACGACCAGCTCATGACCGAACTGGGCACCGCGCTGCAAACCTTTGACGCCAGCGACGATATCGGCTGCATGGTGATCACAGGCAGCGAAAAGGCGTTTGCGGCCGGGGCCGACATTGGCGCCATGGCCACCTACGGTTTTGCCGATGTTTACAAGAACGACTACATCACCCGCAACTGGGAAACCATCCGCGGCATCCGCAAACCGGTGATCGCTGCGGTGAGCGGCTTTGCCCTGGGCGGCGGCTGCGAGCTGGCCATGATGTGCGACTTCATCATCGCCGCCGACAACGCCAAATTTGGCCAGCCCGAGATCAAGCTGGGCATCATCCCCGGCGCTGGCGGCACGCAGCGCCTGCCGCGCGCGGTGGGCAAGGCGAAAGCAATGGACATGGCGCTCACTGGCCGCATGATGGACGCCACCGAGGCCGAACGCGCGGGACTGATAAGCCGCGTGGTGCCGCTGGACAAGCTGATGGACGAAACGCTGGGCGCCGCGCTCATGATTTGTGACTACTCGCAAATGGCGGTGATGGCGGCCAAGGAGTCGGTGAACCGCGCGTTCGAGTCCAGTCTGTCCGACGGTGTGATGTTCGAGCGCCGCCTGTTCCACGCGCTGTTTGCTACCGCGGACCAGAAGGAAGGGATGGACGCGTTTGTCAACAAGCGCAAAGCGATTTTCAGACATGTCTGACAAGAATCGCGCCCAGAAGGAACCGCTCGAGGATCACAATGGGCAACCGATAGCGGATCGGAATGGAGCAACTGACGCACCAGTTGGGTTGCTCATGAGCGCTTCAACAACTTTCACTCACGAACCAGAGGTTTGACCATGACCACACGTCGACGTTTCATCATGATGGTGCCCCTCACGGGCGCCGCACTCGCCGCGGCCTGCTCCGAAAAAGCCCCACCACCCGAGGCTGCACCAGCAGCCCCGCCTGCCGCGCCACCGGCGGCTGCCCCCGCACCCATGCCCGCTGCTGAACCAGCGGCTGCGCCTGCCGCAACCGTTGGCACCGGTCCCATGTTGGATGCGGCCGATCCCGCAGCAGTTGCCCTGGGCTACGTAGACGATGCCGCGCGCGTGGACAAGGCCAAGCACCCGAATTTTGTTGAAGGTTCGAACTGTGCCAATTGCGCGCTTTACCAGGGCGCGCCCGGCAGTGAGGCGGGCCCCTGTCCGCTGTTTGCCGGCAAGCAGGTGACCGCCAAAGGCTGGTGTGCGTCGCATGTCAAGAGGGTGGGCTGAGACCCAGCTCGACCGAGCTTCAGGTCTGTGGAACAGGCTTGAACTTGTTCTACAATATTGAGCTTTCGGCGATATAGCTCAGTTGGTTAGAGCGCAGCATTCATAATGCTGATGTCGGTGGTTCAAGTCCACCTATCGCCACCATTTCTGAGAAAGCGGGCCCCGGCAACGGGGTCCGCTTTTTTATTGCCCGCGCAAACCAAGCGTCCGCCATGGCCCTCAAATCCACCATCTTCAAGGCGAATCTGCAGATCGCCGACATCGATCACAGCTACTACGCCGACCACGCGCTCACGCTCGCCCGCCACCCCAGCGAGACCGACGATCGCATGATGGTTCGGCTGGTGGCGATGGCGATCCACGCGCACGAGCTGGTTGACACCTGCGGCGGCGACGGCACGCTGGCTTTTGGCGCCGGCCTGTCCGATCCTGACGACCCGGACGTCTCACTGACCGATTACACCGGACGCAAGCGGATCTGGATCGAGGTCGGCCAGCCCGAAGACAAGCCGCTGGCCAAGGCCTGCAGCAAGGCCGACGCGGTGTTTGTCTACGCCTTCGGCTCGGCCGCCGACGTTTGGTGGCGCGGCATGCAGAGCAAGGTGTCGCGCCTGGAGAAGTTGCAGGCCTGGCGCCTGCCAACCGAGGCCGCGCCCGCGCTGGCCACGCTCGCCGAGCGCAGCATGCAGCTGCAGGCCACGGTACAAGAAGGTGAAATCACCCTCTCCAGCACGCAAGGCAGCGTGCACATCGTGCCCCTGCGCTGGAAATAGGGGTTCAAGTGCGGTGCTTGCCGGGCACCCAGCCCTGAGCACCGAGCGCCTGCGTCGCCACCCCCTCGGGCACGGCTTCCAGCAGCGTGGCCATGGTGTCGTTCCAGCGGTTGAGGAACGCGAACATCGCCACCACCCCCAGCAATTCGACGATTTCGCCGTCGCTCCAGTGCTGCTGCAGCTCGGCAAACAGCGCATCGGTCACCGCGTTGGGTTGCGATGCAGCCGCCAGTGCGAAGTCCAGCGCCAGCCGCTCGCGCTGGTTGTAGTGCGGGCTGCTGGCGTAAGCCCAGATATCGGCCAGCTTGGCTTCGCTGACACCGAAGTTCTTCGCGCCCAGCAAGGTATGCGCCTGGCAATACAGACAGCCGGATGCTCTGCTCACCACGTGACCAATGAGCCGCCTAAAGCCCAGATCGACCTCGCCCTCGGGATCCATCACCGCCGCGTTCATCGCCGCCAGCGCCTGCGCCAGTTTGGGCTTGCGCTGCATGGTCAGCACGCTGTTGGGCGTGAAGCCCAGGGTGCCGAGGAAGAAGTCGAAATGGGGCTTGAGCTCAGGCGTGGTTTCGGGCGGCAAGGGAGACAGTCGGGCCATGGTTTTCCTTTCGATCAAACCCATTGTGGCCCGCTCACAGCCTCCCTGACCGGATGTGTGTGACGGCCGTGCGCGCAGTCCGTGCGGCGAAACCCGTCGATGGCCGAGGGCATGCTCAGAACAGCGACTGCTGCGCCTGTTCGGCTTTTGACACCGTGCGCCCGGTTTGCTCGGCCACCCGCGAGCGCGAGCCGTGGCGCCGCACGATATCGGCCTCGCCTGCCTTCACCTCGGGCAAGGCGCGGCGCTGGTGCAGGCGCGTTTTCGCTTCGCGTGTGGCACGCTCCAGGTCGACCACCGGCAGCGGCCATTCAACGCCCATGCGCACGCCGCAGCGGGCCTGCACCGCCTCGGGCATGCGCCAGGGCTCGAACAGCCAGGCGTCGGGCACGCGACGCAAGACTGGCAGCCAGCGGCGCACAAAATGCCCGTCAGGGTCGTGGTCCCGCGCCTGCTTGATCGGGTTGTAGACCCGCGTGGTGTTGATACCGGTGGTGCCGCTTTGCATCTGCAGCTGGCTCCAGTGAATGCCGGGCTCGTAGTCGAGAAACTGGCGCGCCAGCCATTCACCCACCGGCCGCCAGTGCAGCCACAGCGGATAGGCCGCCACCGAGACCAGCATGGCGCGCATGCGGAAATTGATCCAGCCGGTCTCGCGCAACATGGCCACGCAGGCATCGACCAGCGGCCAGCCGGTGCGGCCCTCGGTCAGCGCCTCGAAGTGGGCGGCATTGAAGTCGTCTTCGCGCAGCCCGTCGTAGCCCCGGTGCAGGTTGCGCCACTCCAGCTCGGGCTCGCTCTCAAGTTTCTGGATGAAGTGGCAATGCCAGGCAAGCCGACTGAGGAACGCCTCCAAACCCAGGCGATGGTGGCGCGCCTCGGGCGGCAGCCCGGCCAGACGCTCGCGGGTGGCCTGCACCACCTCGCGCAAGCTCAGGCAGCCGTGGGCCAGATAGGGCGACAACCGAGAGCAAGCCGTCGGCGCCGACAGCGGCGAGGAAATGCCGCCCCGGTACGACGCGCTGCGCTCATTCAGGAAATCGTGCAACACAGCGAGCCCGGCCGCGCGGCCGCCGCGCTGGCGATGGGGCACATCAGCGTCGCCAACACCAAACCCCCCAGCGGGTGGGATGGGCGACGCGTGGCCCGGCGCACAGGCGG
>JBBSDB010000232.1:0-5648 GCA_038249735.1 Burkholderiales bacterium | reverse complement strand
GTTGATGCTGTCGGTGGCGCTTCGCACCTGGGTCACCGTTTGCACCAGCGATGTCTTCATTTCGGAGAGCGCGCGCAGCAAGTCGCCCAGCTCGTCTTGACGATGGGTGGCCGCGACAGATCGCAGGTCGCCCCTCGACACAGACTGACCAATGGCGACCGCCTCGGCAATGGGTTGGGTCACCGAGCGGGTGATACGCCAGGCCATTACCAACGCCATGGCAATCGCGATCAACGCCAGAGCAACCAAGATCGTGATCTGCTGGTTGACGGCGGCTTCCGATGCCACCACTTCCGCGGTGGCGAGGCCGATCTGGAAATCGAGCAGTTCCCGCTGGTTGACACCATAGGCTTGGGCGGCGGGAAGCAGGCCTGTCTGCAACAGCTGCTCGGCGCGCTGCGCATCGCCGCCTTTGAGGGCGTCAAAATATGTCTTGCGCACCTCAATGTATTCGGCCCGCTTGGCTGCGATCTCACCCAGCAGCACCTTGCCACGCTCACTGACGATGTCGGCTTCAAGCCTCTTTTGCACCTCGCTGATGCGTGCGCTGGTCTCGGTCATCAGCGGCTTGAAGTAAGCATCCACCGCCGGGTTGTTGCCGGACTTGGCCACCGCCAGCACCCGGGTGATATTGATCTGCGTGTCGTCAGCCCACTGTTGGGTGAGGGCGGCACGTTTCTGCATGTCGACGATGCGTTCGGTGGCACCGTATGAGAGGTTCAGTCCATACCAGGCCAGGGCAGCGATACCCACGAGCAGCACCAGCACCGAAGCGAAGCCAAGGTACAGGCGCTGACCGATTTTGAGGCGGGCAAAGAAGTTCATATAGGTATCCGTTTTTGATTTGGCGACACGGCACTCGCCGGGTTTCAGGACAATCGCTCACCACGAACGACCAGCCTCGCAGCAGCGACAGGTGAGCTTGGGGTCTTTGGGGTTACTGCAAGCGCTCTGCGCTGTCCATCAGGCCCATGTCGGCGCTGGACATCAGCGCCTCAATGTCCATGAGGATCAGCATGCGTTCGCCCACGCTGGCAATGCCGGTGACGAAACCGGTGTCTGCCGTGGTGTGCATCTCGGGCGCGGGCTTGATCAGATCCTGGCTCAGCTCCAGCACGTCGGAGACCGAATCGACCACCGCGCCCACCACCCGTCCATGCACGTTGAGCACGATCACCACGGTAAATCCGTTGTATTCGACCTTCTCGCAGTTGAGCTTGATGCGCAGATCGACCACCGGCACGATCACGCCGCGCAGGTTGACCACGCCTTTGATGAAACTGGGTGCGTTGGCGATGCGCGTGGGCGCCTCGTACGATCGAATTTCCTGCACCCGGAGGATGTCGATGCCGTATTCCTCGGCGCCCAGGCGAAAGGTGAGGAACTCGGAGATGGCTGCCTGCGCAGCACCTGCGCCGCGCCCTTTCTCCTGGCGGGCCAGCGGCTGGCCTTGGTTGAGCATGTCCATGTTGGGAATCCTTGTTGAAGCAAAACAGATGTAGGGAATATCGGCTGCCCGGTGACCGACTGAAGTGCGAATGAAAGGGGTTTTCCCGGCCAATCGCGGCTGACTGCGGATTGGCGTGGCAAAAAGTTCTATCTCGAGTGCGCGCGAGTGGTACAGGATGCAGCGCCTGCGCTCCGTTCAGCCGCCTTGCCCATTGCCTGGGGCGCCAGCGCGCAGCCGGCTTATGTCCGGCACTGGACGCCAGCCAACCATGCGCCACACACCGTGGCGCGCGCTCTGCTAACTTTCTCCACCACCACCACCGCTGCTTGCCTTGCCCACTCCCGCCATGAACCACCCACCCCTGACCCCTGCAGACCACCCCCGCTGTCGACAGCGACGACCCGCGTGTCATCGCGTTCGCCGCGCAGCACGCACGCGGCGGCACACAGCGCGAGCAGGCACAGGCGCTGTACCTCGCGGTGCGCGATGGGCTGCGCTACGTCCCGTACCGCATCGACCTCAGCGAACACGGCATGAAAGCCAGCACGGCGCTGGCGCAAGGCGACGCCGGCGTTCAACCTCTCGCTGTGCCACAAGTTCGGGCTGCTGCCGCTGGAATTCGACGGTGGGCACGATTCGCTGTACCACCCGTTTGACCGCACAGGCCAGCGGCACATGGAGTACGTGAACGAACGCGATCGCTTTGATGGCCTGCCGCTGGCGCAGATCCGAGCGTCTTTCGCCGAGGTCTATCCGCGACTGATCGACCCGGACGCCGCAACGGGCGACTTCTCCGAAGACGCCGCGCAGGAGCTGAGTCGCCAGACCGCTACAGGAGTTGGCCCGGGTTGAACAACGTCAGCAGGCCCAGCAGCAAAAAGATCAGAGCCGAGACGCCGTGCACCCACCGCATCGACACGCGCCGCGCAACCGCTTCACCGAAATACACCGCCGGCACATTGGCCAGCATCATGCCCAGCGTGGTACCCGCCACCACCGCCACGAAAGCGTCATATCGCGCGGCCAGAGCCACGGTGGCAATCTGGGTTTTGTCGCCCATTTCGGCGAGAAAGAAGGCGACAACGGTGGTACCGAACACCCCCAGGCGCAAGGCCTGGTTCGGGGCCGCGTCGCCATCAAGGCGGTCGGGGATCAGCATCCACCCCGCCATCGCGATGAATGAAATGCCAATGATCCAGCGCAGCCAGGTGGGCCCCAGTGCATCGGCCACCCACTGACCGAGCGCGCCAGCCAGCGCGTGGTTGGCCAAAGTGGCCACCAGAATGCCGCCGATGATGGGGAGCGGGCGGCGAAAACGCGCCGCCAGCAGAACAGCGAGCAGCTGCGTTTTGTCGCCCATCTCACCGAGTGCGACGATGCCGGTGGAGACCAGAAATGCTTCCATGAAGCGCTTACCGCAGAGGTCGGAGCGGCGGGTCAGGTCGCGAGACGGCGAAGCTGTCTGCGGAGCAGGAAGACCACGAGGATTCCATCTAGTTCGAGAACTTGAACACCGCCGTGCTGGCGAGCAGGTTGGGCAGGCGGCGCACTTCGTGGCCTTCGTGCAGGCCGAAGCTGTCTTCGACCCGCAGGCCGCAGCTGCGCGCGAGCACCTCGAAATCGGCGAAGGTGCCGACGCGAATGTTGGGCGTGTCAAACCACTGGTAGGGCAGGCGTTTGGTTACCGGCATGCGTCCTTGCAGCACCGCGAGGCGGTTGGGCCAGTGGGCAAAATTCGGGAATGCCACCACGCCGGTTCTGCCCACACGCGCCGTCTCGCGCAGCATGATTTCGGCGTTTCGCAGGTGTTGCAGCGTGTCGATTTGCAGCACCACATCAAAAGAACCGTCTTCGAACACCGCCAGACCGTCTTCGAGGTTGAGCTGCAGCACATTGACGCCGCGCTGGATGCAGGCCAGCACCTTGGCATCATCAATCTCCACGCCATAGCCGGTGCAGGCGTGCGTGGTCTGCAGGTGCGCCATCAGCGCGCCGTCGCCACAGCCCAGATCGAGCACACGCGAGCCCGGCGGTACCTGGCGGGCGATGCTGTGCATCACGCTGAGTTCGCTCATGCGCTGATCCCCTTTGACACGGTGTGCTTGAAATAGGCGCGCACCGCCGCGAGGTAGCGCGGGTCGTCGAGCAAAAAGGCGTCGTGACCGTGGGGCGCGTCGATCTCGGCGTAACTCACCTCGCGCCGGTTCTCCAGCAGCGCTTTCACCATCTCGCGGCTGCGTGCCGGCGCAAAGCGCCAGTCGGTGGTGAAGCTGATCAGCAGGAACTTCGCGGTGGCCCGCGCCAGCGCCGCATTGAGGCTGCCACCATGGGTTCGCGCCGGGTCGAAGTAATCGAGCGCGCGGGTGATGAGCAGGTAGGTGTTGGCGTCGAAGTAGTCGCTGAACTTGTCGCCTTGGTAGCGCAGGTAGCTCTCGATCTGGAATTCGACGTCTTGGGTTGAATACCTGTATTCCCCCGATCCGCCGCTTTGCTGGTTGCTGGCCTGCGGACCACCATCCAAATCGCGGGGCTTCAGGGAGCGGCCGAATTTCTCGTTCATCACATCGTCGCTCAGGTAGGTGATGTGGCCGATCATGCGGGCGATGCGCAGACCGCGGCGCGGCAACGTGCCCTCGCGCAGGTAGTGTCCACCATGAAAGTCGGGATCGGTCACGATGGCGCGGCGTGCCACCTCGTTGAAGGCAATGTTCTCGGCGGTGAGGTTGGGCGCGCTGGCCACCACCACGGCGTGGCGCACGCGGTTCGGGTATTGCAGCGTCCAGGAAAGCGTTTGCATGCCGCCCAGACTGCCGCCCATCACGGCGGCCAGCGTCTCGATGCCCATCGCATCGAGCAGCCGCGCCTGGGCGTTCACCCAGTCTTCCACGGTGACCACCGGAAAGTCGGCGCCCCACGGCTGGCCGGTGGCCGGGTTGGTGTGGGTCGGCCCGGTGGAGCCGAAACACGAGCCCAGGTTGTTGACACCGATCACAAAGTAGCGGTTGGTGTCCAGCGGCTTGCCGGGGCCGATCATGTTGTCCCACCAACCTTCGCTGCGGGGCAGCGGCTGGCCGCTGGAATCGGCGTGCAAGCCCGCAACATGGTGCGAGGCGTTGAGCGCGTGACACACCAGCACCGCGTTGCTGCGATCGGCATTGAGCTCGCCGTAGGTTTCAAAGACCAGCTCGTAGGCAGGCAGCAGCGCGCCGCTTTGCAGCGGCAGCGGCTCGTCGAAACGGCGCATCTGGGGCGTGACGATCAAATGAACTTACCTCGGGCCACGCAGGGCCTGTGCACAAGAAAAAACCCGGTGCCGCAAGGTGCGAGACCGGGAGTCTCCCCTTTAGCGGCATTTGTAAAGCGCCCGCAATCCGGACAAATCGGCGCTGGCAGTCAGTATAGATTCAAGCGCTGAGCCGAATGGGGCAAGCGCCAGGATGGACCGCCGAGAACCCAGGAGCCCAGGCCTGACGGGGTCCGACGGCATGTTGTATGCGCGCATCGCGCCCGCCAGAGCATTGGCCAGCTCCAAAAATAGTCGCTGTTCACGCGGCTTTGCGAGCATAATTCCCTTGCGAGCGCCTGAAAACGCCCGCAAGACAAGTGATCGGTCGGTTTCGCACGCTACAGGTTTTGTTTGCTAACGGGGCTCCATCGCTATTTTTCTCAGTGTTATTAGGAGTCCCAACCATGGGCAACAAACTGTACGTGGGCAACCTGCCCTACACCGTGCGCGACGAAGACCTGCAGCAATCTTTCAGCGCCTACGGCTCTGTGAACAGCGCCAAGGTCATGATGGAGCGCGACACCGGCCGCTCAAAAGGCTTTGGTTTTGTCGAGATGGGCAGCGATGCTGAAGCCTTGGCTGCTGTCGAAGGCATGAATGGCCAGTCACTTGGCGGCCGCAGCCTGGTGGTCAACGAAGCCCGTCCGATGGAGGCACGTCCTCCACGCACCGGTGGCTTCGGCGGCCCACGTGGCGGCGGCGGTGGTGGTGGTTTCGGCGGTGGCGGCGGCGGCGGTGGCAGCGATGGCGGTTTCCGCAGTCCCTACGGTGGCGGTGGCCGCCGTGACGGCGGCGGTGGCGGCGGCGGCGGCGGCGGTGGAAACCGTGGCGGCAGCGGCGGTGGCGGAAATCGCGGCGGCAGCGGCGGCGGTGGAAACCGCGGCGGTGGCGGCGGGGGTGGTGGTCGCTGGT
>JBBSDB010000231.1:0-5658 GCA_038249735.1 Burkholderiales bacterium | reverse complement strand
TAGGAAATCGCGAACAGTGCAAAGCCCGAGAGCCAGGTGGAATAGCTTTCCCAGTAGAACCAGTGCAGGTGCTCGGGCAGCTTGGGCGGCGCGCCCGCGAACTTCACCGGGTGGTAGAAGCCGCCGCCGTGCACGGCCCAGAGCTCACCACTCACGCCGTCTTTCTTCAACTGCTCGTCTTCGGGCGGCGTGAGGCTGCTGTCAAGAAAAACGAAGTAGAAGGAAGAGCCAATCCAGGCGATGGCCACGATGACGTGAAGCCAGCGCAGCAGCAAATTGCCCCAATCGAGTAGGTAGGTGTCCATGGCGCCTCAACAAGACGGCCGGGCCGTCGGTTTGTGCGACTCACCACCGCGGAGGCTCTGAGTCGGCTGAGGGCCGCGATTGAATGCCAAGGCTGGGCTGGGCATCCGCTCCGCTGCGACCGAGATAAAAGTGTATACAGTTTCTGAAAACATTGGATTCCGGGTAAACCCGGATAACCCGCGCCGCCCGTCGTTCAGAGACCAAGCAATAACTGGGCCGCCACCGACGCTGCAATGACCTCGGGCGCCTTGCCCACGATGCCGGGCAGACCGATCGGGCAGGTCACGTGGTCCAGCTCGGCATCAGCAAACCCGCGCGCCCGCAACCGGCTGCGAAAGCTCGCCCATTTGGTGCGGCTGCCGATCAGCCCCAGGAACGGCAGGTCGGCTCGCGCGCGCTGGCGCAGCAGGCAGGCAGCCACGATGTCCAGGTCTTCGGCGTGAGAAAAACTCATGATCAGCACCCGCGAGCCGGGCGCCAGGTCGCGCACCGCCGCCGCCACGGGCTCCGAGTGCTCGGTCTGCACACCGGGCGGCAGGGGATCGGGGAACACCTCGTCGCGGCTGTCGATCCAGCGCACCCCGAACGGCAGCGGCGAGAGCGCCTGCACCAGCGCTCGGCCCACGTGGCCGCCGCCGAACAAGGCCACAGGCATCACCGGTGTGGCGAGCCGATGGCGCAACGCTGGCGCATCGACACCGGCCATGGGCTCAAAGCGCAGCGTGAGCGCGCCGCCGCAGCACTGGCCCAGGCTGGGGCCGAGCACCACATCGCGCGTCCAGCTTTGTGGCTCGTTGGACGGGGCTTGCATGTGAGCGCGCGCCTGTGCGATCGCTTCCCACTCCAGATGCCCGCCGCCGATGGTGCCGACCAGGGCATCGGCGAACACCGCCATCCAGGTCCCGACCTCGCGCGGCACCGAGCCACGCGAGTGGGTCACGCTGACCAGAATGGCGGGCTCAAGCGCCAGACGGCGCAAGCAGTCGTCCAGATGGTGGGCCATGAAAAGTGCGTTGTGGCGAAGACGCGATGGAAGTGTGTGGAATCGTAAAGCCGACGCTGAACGGTCAGTATCGCCGCCGCGCGGCTCCCGCCTTATGCACAAAGCGAAATACACTCCACACGCCCGCCAGCCCGGCTGGCTTTCAGCGATCCACCCCGCTCCCTCTGGGATCGGGCTTCTGGGAACCCCACCATGAAGACAAATCCCACCACCCGACCCGGCAACTTCCTGCGTCTGTTGGCCCTGTGCTCGGTGGTTTTGCTCGCGTCTTGCGCCTCGCCGCCGCCACCACCACCGCCTCCCCCACCACCGGCCTCTGTCCCCGCACCGCCGCCACCGCCGCCAGTGGCAGTCTTGCCCGCGCCAGCGCTGATTTCCAACGCGCTCTCACCCAAAGATTACCGGCAAGACGGTGCGCGCCATCTCTACGGACTGAACGCTCACCGCATCTACAAGGGCCAGATGCCGCCCTTGATGCACGCTGTGGGGGTGCTCGACGTCGAGCTCGACGATCGCGGCAACGTGCGCAACGTGAGTTGGTTGCGCGCCCCCTCCCATGTGCCCGATGTGATGCGCGAGATCGAGCGAACGGTGCGCGCGGCGGCGCCCTTCCCCGCCCCGACGCGGCTCGGTGGCGTGACCTACCGCGATGTCTGGCTGTGGGACCGCAGTGGCAACTTTCAGCTCGACACCCTCACCGAAGGCCAGCGTCTGCGGTGAACCCCAGGTTTCTCAGAGGTTGATGAGCCCGCGAACCGCGGGCTCTTTTTTTCCCTCAGCTGCCCCGGTAGGTCGAGTAGCTCCAGGGGCTGACCAAGAGTGGCACGTGGTAATGCTGCTCCACATGGGCCACGCCGAAATCGAGCGCCACGCGGTTGAGGAAGTTGGGCTCGGGCAGCGTCACGCCCTTGGCCGCGAAATAGCCTTGGACGTCGAACACCAAGCGGTAGGTGCCAACTTTGAGGCTGGCGTTGTCGTACAGCGGTCCGCCGGGGTTGCGGCCGTCGGCGTTGAGGGTGAAGCGCTTGACCAACGTGGCCTGATCGCCTTCTGTTGTGTACAGCTCGACGCCCATGCCCGCGGCGGGGCTGCCGTGCATGGTGTCCAGAACGTGGGTGCTCAATCCCATTGGCGGTCTCCTTGAAGAGTCAGGGTGGTAAAAACCAGTAGACTGAAAGTGTATACACTTTTTGTTTTTCTCGATATGATGATTTCATGGAAATCTCAAGCACGCACCACATCGTTGAATCGCTGACCCGGGCCATCGTGGAGCACCGGTTGCACCCGGGCACCAAGCTGGCCGAGCAGAAACTGGCCGACCACTTCGGCGTCTCACGCACGCTGGTGCGCCAGGCGCTGTTTCAGCTGTCGCAAAACCGGCTCATCAAGCTGGAGCCAGCGCGCGGCGCTTTTGTGGCCGCGCCCTCGGTGGAAGAAGCCAAGCAGGTGTTTGCGGTGCGCCGCATGCTGGAGGCCGAGATGGCACGTGCGTTCGCCCGCACCGCCACACCGGCCAAGATCAAGGCGCTGCGCGAGCATGTGGCACAGGAAAAGCTGGCGGTGCAACAGCAAGACGTGCCCGGCCGCACCGAGCTGCTGGGTGACTTTCATGTGCGCATGGCCGAGCTCATGGGCAACCAGGTGCTGGCCGATCTGCTGCGCGAGCTGATTTCGCGCTGCGCGCTGATCACGCTCATGTACCAGAGCGCCCACGCTGCTGAGCACTCCAGCGAGGAGCATGTGGAAATCGTGAAGGCCCTCGCCGCCAAGGACGAGGAGCTGGCGGTGCGGCTGATGAACGAACACCTGCTGCACGTCGAGGAAAACCTGACTTTCGACCGCAAGCTGCCGGCGAGCGAACTTTCGCTCGCACTGGGTTGACCCCCCCGCGCCGCTTCGCGTCACCCCCCAGGGGGCGATGCTGGCGGCCCGAGAAATTAAGCTCCCCCCGCGCCGCTTCGCGTCACCCCCCAGGGGACGATGCTGGCGGCCCGGCAAAGCCGGTTCCGCGGCATCCTGGAATAAGGCATTTCACTCGGCGCATCGCTCTTTCTATATGACCTCTTTTTACGACTCCACCGCTGCCTACCCCCGCGATCTGATCGGCTATGGGCGCGATGTGCCGCACGCGCGCTGGCCAGGTGCGGCGCGGGTGGCGGTGCAGTTCGTGCTGAATTACGAGGAAGGTGGTGAGAACGCTGTGTTGCATGGCGACGCAGGTTCCGAGCAATTCCTCTCCGAGATGTTCAACCCGCCGGCCTTCCCCGAGCGCCACATCAGCATGGAAGGCATTTACGAATACGGCTCGCGGGCGGGGGTGTGGCGCGTGCTGCGCGAGTTCGAGAAACGAAGACTGCCGCTCACGGTATTTGGCGTGGCCACGGCCTTGCAGCGCTCGCCGGATGTCACTGCAGCCTTCAAGGAACTTGGCCATGAGATCGCCTGCCACGGTCTCAAATGGATCAGCTACCAAAACATGCCCGAAGACACCGAGCGCGCACACATGGCCGAGGCGATGGCGATCATCGAGCAGCTCACCGGCACTCGGCCGCTGGGCTGGTACACCGGGCGCGACAGCCCCAACACGCGCCGCCTGGTGGCCGACTTTGGCGGCTTTGCTTACGACAGCGACTATTACGGTGACGACCTGCCGTTCTGGATGAAGGTTCGCAAGACCGATGGCAGCGACGCGCACCAGCTCATCGTGCCCTACACGCTGGACTGCAACGACATGCGCTTTGCGCTGCCCCAGGGTTATTCCCACGCAGACCCGTTCTTCCATTACCTGAAAGACACGTTCGACGCGCTCTATGCCGAAGGCGATCCGGCAGGTCTCGACCGGCCCAAGATGATGAGCATCGGCATGCATTGCCGCCTGCTCGGCCGCCCTGGCCGCATCACCGCGCTGCAGCGTTTCCTGGACCACATCCAGCAGCACGACCAGGTCTGGGTGGCCAGCCGCCTGGACATCGCGCGCCACTGGACCACCACCCACCCCATCGCCGCCTGACCGGCAGGAAAAGCCCATGACCATCACGCTAGACCAACTCAACACCGCGCCTTTGCCCGAGGCCGCGCACCTGCTCGACGGCTTGTACGAGCACTCGCCCTGGATCGCTGAGCAGGCACTCGCCCAACGGCCGTTTGCCTCGCTCGCCGCGCTCAAACACGCGATGGTGTCGGTGTTGAACGATGCCGGCGTGGCGCCCCAGCTCGGCCTCATCCGCGCCCACCCGGAGCTCGCGGGCAAGGCCATGGTCAGCAACACGCTGACCGCCGAATCCACCAACGAGCAAAGCAAGGCGGGCCTCACCCATTGCACGCCCGAGGAGTTCGCGCATATCCAGCAGCTCAACGCCGACTACAACGCCAAGTTCGGTTTCCCGTTCATCCTCGCGGTGCGCGGCCCGCGCGGCACCGGTCTGGCCAAGGCCGAAATCATCGCCACCTTCGAGCGGCGCTTGCACAACCCGGTCGACTTCGAGCGCGCCGAATGCCTGCGCCACATCCACCGCATTGCTGAGATTCGCTTGAACGACAAGTTCGGCTTCGAGCCCACGCTGGGCAACGCCGTGTGGGACTGGCACGAAGCCCTGTCCCAGCACACCGACCCCGGCTATGCCGAGCTCGGCCAGCTCACCGTGACCTACCTCACCGAAGCGCACCGCGCTTGCGCCGCCCAGCTGCGCCAAGGGATGCTGGACTGCGGCTTTGATGAAGCGCACATCGACGC
Organism: Burkholderiales bacterium; assembly: GCA_038249735.1. Lineage (GTDB taxonomy): Bacteria > Pseudomonadota > Gammaproteobacteria > Burkholderiales > Burkholderiaceae_C > Hydrogenophaga. Next base: position 616 of record JBBSDB010000231.1, on the reverse strand, counting down.
CGTGGGCAACGTGGTGGGCGTGTACCACGGCGCGACACCCGATGCGCCAGCCTTGCTCACCGGCAGCCATTTCGACACCGTGCGCAACGGCGGCAAGTACGACGGCCGCCTGGGTATCTACGCGCCCATGGCCTGCGTGCAGCAGCTGCACCAGGCCCAACAGCGCCTGCCCTTCGGCATCGAGGTGGTGGGCTTTGCCGAAGAAGAAGGACAGCGCTACAAGGCCACCTTCCTCGGCTCGGGCGCACTCACCGGCCACTTCAACCCGGCCTGGCTGGAGCAGAAAGACGCCGACGGCATCACGATGCGCGAAGCGATGCTCCACGCCGGCCTGCCCGGCACGCTGGAGGCGATTGGCGCGCTGCAACGCGACCCAGCGAAATACCTGGGGTTTGTCGAGGTGCACATCGAGCAAGGCCCGGTGCTCAACGAGGTCGACATCCCGCTCGGGGTGGTCACCTCCATCAATGCCAGCGTGCGCTACCAGGGCGTGGTGAACGGCATGGCCTGCCACGCTGGCACCACGCCGATGAACCGCCGCCGCGACGCTGCCTGCGCGGTGGCCGAACTCGCGCTGTTTGCAGAAAAACGCGCGCTGCAAGACGGCGACTCGGTC
>JBBSDB010000230.1:0-5676 GCA_038249735.1 Burkholderiales bacterium | reverse complement strand
GCTGGGTGTTGGTGTGGGTGTTGCGGTCGTAGCCGATCACCAGGCCAGGTTCGAGCGCGATGACGTTGTTGCCGTCGTCCCACTGCTCACGCGCCTGCTCGTAGCTGTCGCCGCCTGTGGGAATGACGCGCAGCTTCTTCACGCCGAGACAGTTGGCCACGACGTCGAACAGCGGCTTCTCCTCGCGGCGGAATTCGATGCCGCCCTGGTCGGTGGGATACAGGCTGTAGCAGACGATCTGGTTCGCCACTTCCACGAAGCTGGTCACGGTGTCGCGGTCGCAGAACGAAAAAACCGTATCGAGGTGCATGGCCGCGCGCGATTTCGGCATCTGGCAAGCCACCACCCGGGTCGCAGCGCCGGCTTTGAACAACGCCTGCGCCAACTGGCCCACCCCCTGTGGCGTGCTGCGCTCGCCCATGCCGACCAGCACCACGCCTTGGCCGATGGGCATGATGTCGCCGCCCTCCAGAGTGGCCGGGCCATGCTCCACATCGGGGTCGCCCCACCAGACGGTAAAGTCAGCCTGGGCAAAGGTCGGGTGGTAGCGGTAGACCGCTGCGGTGAGCAGGGTTTCCTGGCGGCGCGCAGGCCAGTGCATGGGGTTGAGCGTGACACCGCCATAGATCCACGCGCTGGTGTCGCGCGTGAACAGCATGTTGGGCAGTGGTGGCAACACAAAGCCTTCGGTTCCCATGGTGGGGCCAAACATGCCGCGTGGTTTGAACGGCAGGTCGTGCAGCGCCACGCCGCCAATCAGGTAACGCGCCAGTTCTGCCGCAGGCAACTCGCGCATCCAGCCCCTGAGCTCGTCGAGCATGCCCACACCGACCTGGTCGGGTGTGAGCTTGCGCTCCAGCACCCAGTCGCGCGCCGCCGGGATGCTCAGAGTCTCGCCGAGCAGTTGGCCCATTTCCAGGACTTCCACACCGCGATCTTGCATCTTGGACACAAAGTCGAAATGGTCGGTGCGCGCCTGCTGCACCCAAAACACATCGTCGAACAGCAGCGCATCGCAGTTGGCCGGTGTGAGGCGCTCGTGCGCCAGTCCCGGCGCGGACACCAGCACACGGCGCAACTTGCCGACTTCGGAATAGGCACCTAGCTGGTTGGACGCAACCACGGGCTTGGACGGCGCGTTCACAGCAGCACCGCCGCGCTCAACGAAGCCATGCTGAGCAAAGCCAGCATCAACATCAGTGGCCATATGAAACGCACCCAGCGCTGGTAAGGCACCCGGCCTATCGCCAGCCCCCCCACGACCACCGCGTAGGTGGGTGTCACCAGATTGGTGATGCCGATCGAGGTCTGGAACGCGGTCACCGCGAGATGCCGCGGCACGCCCACGAAATCCGATAGTGGAGCCAAAATGGGCATGCTCAGCACCGCCAGCCCCGAGGTGGAGGGCACCAGCAGGCTGAGCAGGCCTTCAGTGGCGAACAACGCGTTGACAAAGGCCACATCGGGCATGCCGGTGATCCAGCCTTCGACGCTGTGCAAGATGGTATCGGTGATCTTGCCCTGGTCCATGATGATCACGATGCCGCGCGCAAGACCGATCACCAAAGCCACGCCCAGCAGATCGCGAGCGCCATCGACAAAAGCCGAGGTGAAAGGTTTTTCACCCATCCAGTCGACGAAGCCGATCACGATGGCCGATGCCAGAAACAAGGCCGACATTTCCGCCATCCACCACCCCTGCATGGACACGCCCCAGACCATCACGGCAAAGGTGGCGCCAAACAAGCCGAGGATGAGTTTCTGCTTGCCACTGAGCTGGGCCTCACGATGACTCTCCCGGTCTCGCAAAAAGTGCGCCTCGTTGCTTTCTTTCAGATCGAAAACCAGGGATTTGCTCGGATCCTTGCGAACGCGCTCGGCGTAGCGCATCACATAGGCCACGCAGATCGTCCAGCCCAGCGCCAGAATCACCAACCGCAAGGTCATGCCCTGGGTGAATGGGATGCCTGCAGCGTTGGAGGCGATGGCGGTGGAAAACGGATTGATGGTCGACCCCAGCACGCCAACTCCCGCGCCAACCATGATCACCGCGACGCCCGTGAGCGCGTCGTAACCGACGGCGATCATCAGCGGGATCAGCAGAATATAGAACGCCAGGGTCTCTTCGGCCATGCCGTAGGTGGTTCCACCCGCGGCGAACAGCAGCATCAAGACAGGGATCATCCACTTCTCACGTCCCTTCATGCGCAGCATCACGCGCTCGATGCCCGTGTTGATGGCCCCGGTGGCGTTCACCACTCCCAGGAACCCACCGATGATGAGCACGAACAGGGACACGTCGATCGCGTTGGCCATGCCCGTGCTCTGGTTGTAGAAACCGGAGATGGGCGCCATCAGCACATCGAACACCCCCTGATGCGCGGCCTCGACCACCTGGTAGGTGCCGGGCACCGGGGCATCCTTGCCCAGCGCTTCGTTGGCTGCGCGCTGGTACTGACCTGCCGGCAGGATCCAGGTGAGTGCGGCCATCACTGCGATGAGCACAAACAAGATGGTGTAGGCCGTGGGGAACCGGTCGTGGACTGGCGGTGCAGCATCGCCTTTCGGCGCTTGTGTGGTCGATGTGTTCATGTCGTTTTCTCCTGAGATTGCTTGAGATCGCTTTGCGAAGTTGTGCGTCAACGCACGTGCTTTTTCATCCACCGGGTGCCGCCCGGGGCGCCATGGCATCGAATCCGGCAATCACCTCGAACAGCTCTTCGTCGATGCCGCTCTGGCGAAGCCGGTGAAACTTGGCGCCGAGATCCGTGAGCAACTCGCCGATGTTGCGATCTGCGCGCTGCATGGCGGCAAGGCGACTCGCGTTTTCGCTGGCCAGGGACTCGGCGCAGGCCCTGAACAGCGAAACGAACAGGTGCTCGCGGATGAAGGCCCGCAGCGCCTGGGGTCCCATGCCGAGCACTTCGGGCCGCTGTGCCGTGGGCCAGGGCTGAAGGGCCAAACCGCGCTGCCATTCTTCGTCCAGTGGCAGCAATCGTTGGCTCACGGGTGCGTAGCCGGCGTCGGTCGGCCGGTTGTAAAAGAGCAGGAGCGTTCCAGCCGACGGCTCGCCTGCCGATTCACTGTCTGGCACCTGAACCTTCAGCAGGATCTGCCCGACCAGCCGCGTGATCAGTTGCACCGATCCCGGAACCGGGAACGAACCCATCAATTGCATATCCGCATCGAGCAGCCGCGCATGTACACGCTCGCCGACCGCCCAAACCTGCGCCTTCGCGCCCCGAGCTCCCAATTCCACCATCGCATGGTCAACCACCACCTCGTTGAACCTGCCCACCAACCCCTGGTCGGATCCGAACACAACGGCGTGCACCACGGTGTCATCGGCGGGTCTTGGGACAACGGGCGCGTATGACCCATTCGGGTTGCCCAAGCGCAGACACACGCCGAGCCCGCGTTCGACTGTGCGCGCGTAGTCGGCGAGTGCGGCCACCGAGTTTTCGTACTGCCCGATGGCCGACGCAGCGGAGGCCTTCATCGTGCGCACCACGGACTTGAGGTCCTTCGCGCTGTCGATCTGGCGGCGCAACGCGGTCGTGGTGGTGGTCATCCGCGCTACCCCAGATCGGCTGTGGATGCAGGCTGCTCAGGCGCCGGGGCCAGGAACGTGGTGAGCGCCTGGCGGGCGGCAGCTGTGACCTGCTCGCGATCGGCGTCGCTCAGTTGATCGCCATCGGCCAGTCGCTCGCCCACCTCGTCGGGCAGCGCGTTGGCTGCGTCCTGCACGGCCCGCTGGGCGGCGGCCATGTGCTCCAGCGCAACGGGGTCGAACAGCGCTGCGTTCAACGCCAGCAGGATGGCGATCTGCGCTGGAACCGATACCGGCGACAGCTCCGACTGGCCCAGACAAGCGCGGATGCGCTTGCCGTGGACGATCGACTGTCGTGTGTCCTCGTCGAGCCGGGCGCCGAAGCGGGCGAAGGTCTCGAGTTCCTCGAACTGCGCATAGGCCAGCTTGAGATCGCCTGCGACCGCGCGGTAGGCCGCGCGCTGTGCCTTGCCACCCACGCGCGAGACCGACTGACCGACATCGACAGCCGGCAGCACACCGAGCTCGAACAAGGTCGGCGACAGCACGATCTGGCCGTCGGTGATGGAAATCAGGTTGGTCGGGATGTAGGCGGAGATGTTCTGCGCCTCGGTCTCGATGATGGGCAGGGCGGTCATCGAACCCCCGCCGCGCGCGTCGTTCAGATGGGTAGCGCGCTCCAGCATGCGCGAGTGGATGTAGAAGATGTCGCCCGGAAAGGCCTCGCGTCCCGGCGGGCGACGCAGCAGCAGCGACAGTTCGCGGTAGGCGCGTGCGTGGTGGGTGAGGTCGTCGTAGACGATCAGCACGTCGCGGCCCGCCTCCATGAAATGCTCGGCGATGCTGGTGGCGGCATAGGGTGCGATGTAGGCCAGGCCCGGCGCGTCGTTGCCTTCGGCCACCACCACCACGGTGTAGGCCAGCGCTCCGTTCGCGCGCAGATTCGCCACCGCCTTGGCCACCGCCGACGCGCGCTGGCCGATGGCGCAGTACACGCAAAGCACGTCCTTGCCGCGCTGGTTGAAGATGGTGTCGATGGCGATCGCGGTTTTGCCGGTCTGGCGGTCGCCCAGGATCAGTTCGCGCTGGCCACGCCCGATGGGAATCAGCGCGTCGATGACCTTCAGGCCGGTCTGCAGCGGCTCGGTGACGGGGGCGCGGTCCATGATGGCCGCCGCCGGCCGCTCGATGGGCAGGCGCTCACCCGTGACCACGCGAGCGCCGCCGTCCAGGGGCCGGCCCAGCGGGTCGATCACGCGGCCCAGCAGCGCATCACCCACCGCCACGTCCATCACGCGGCCGGTGCGTTGCACTTCCTGGCCGGCGTGCAGTTGGGCGTGGTCGCCCAGCAGCACGACGTCGACACCGTCCTCGTCAAGGTTGAAGGCGATGCCCGAGAGGCCACCCGGGAACAACAGCAATTCCTCGAAGCCCACGCCGGGCAAGCCGTGGACCCGCGCGATGCCCGTGAAGACGCTGGCGACCGTACCCACCTCACGCGGCACCAGTTTCGGCTGGAAGGCTTGCAGGCGCTCGGCAATGCCGGCGAACGCATCCTGAACCACACGTTGCAGGGTGGCAGGCTGCGGCGCTGTGGTCGTCATGCGGCCTCCGTCACGCCGAGCCGCTCTTCCAGCTCCGATGACAGGGCCGTGAGGTAGTCCGACATGCTCCAGGCCAACTTTTGCCCCTGCGCGCTGAGCTCCAATCCGCCAACGAGCTCGGGCGAGGTCTCGAACTTCAGCGGGATCGGCTGCGCGAAGGATGCGTCCAGGGCCGCCCGGATCGCGGCCTGCTGCGGGTCCGGTAGCGCAAAGGCACTGCGCAGCAAGGCCGGCTCTGCATCGGACACCCCCTTGAGTGCCGCGCCAAGTGTGTCGAGGGCGGCGCCCTCGACGGCTTGCAGGCGCTGGATGAAGACCTCGCACACCCGCTGCTCCAGACTGACCCCTGCAAGGTCACCGAGCACCCGGCGCGAGATGTCGAACACCTGCTGCTGCGTGTGGCGGGCGACCTCTGCGTGCAGATGCTGCGCCTCGGCCAGCAGGGCTTTCGCGCGCTGGGCACTCGCCGCATCGGCTTTCTCGCTGGCTTCGCGTTGCAGGCGATCGCGTTCGACCTTCGCT
>JBBSDB010000229.1:0-5729 GCA_038249735.1 Burkholderiales bacterium | reverse complement strand
GTTGCTTTGCACGCCGCAATCGCCGCAGCCCTCGCACACCAGCTCGTTGATGATCACGCGCTCGGTGGGCTCCACCATCGTGCCGCGCTTGCGGCGGCGGCGCTTCTCGGTGGCGCAGGTCTGGGCGTAAATGATGACTGTGGTGCCTTTGATTTCCCGGAATTCGCGCTGCACCGCGTCCAGTGTGTCGCGGTGCTGGATCGCGATGCCGGTCGGAATACCGGTGACGCCGTCGTATTTTTCCGGCTCGTCGGTCACGATCATGATGCGCGCGGCGCCCTCGGCGCGCATGCTTTGCGCGATCTGCACCACGCTGTGGCCCTCGGCCCGCTCACCCACCTGCTGGCCGCCGGTCATGGCGACCGCGTCGTTGTACAAAATCTTGTAGGTGATGTTGACACCGGCCACGATGCTCTGGCGGATGGCCAGAATGCCGCTGTGGAAGTAGGTGCCGTCGCCCAGGTTGGCAAACATGTGCTGGTCGGTGGAGAACGGCTGCTGGCCCATCCACGGCACGCCCTCGCCGCCCATCTGGGTGAAGCCCACGGTGGCGCGGTCCATCCAGATCGTCATGAAGTGGCAGCCGATGCCGGCCATGGCGCGCGAGCCTTCGGGCACCTTGGTGCTGGTGTTGTGCGGGCAGCCCGAGCAAAACCAAGGTTGACGTTCGGCGCCTGCCAGCGGTGAGTCGGCGCCTTGGCTGAGCAGCGTCTGCATCGACTGCTCCTGCGCGTTCAGGATGGCCAGCTGGGTGTCGATGCGCGCCATCACGTCGTCCGGCACGCCGAGCTTTTTGAGCCGCTTGGCGATCGCGCGCGCGATGATGGCTGGCGACAGATCGGCGTTGGCGCGCAGCAGGTGGTGCGCGCTCGGGTTGGGCATCGACCACTCACCGCCGGTGTTGTCGCCCGCCACCTCGTCGAACTTGCCGAGCACGGTGGGCCGCACGTCGCTGCGCCAGTTGTACAGCTCTTCCTTGATCTGGTATTCGATGACCTGGCGCTTTTCTTCCACCACCAGAATCTCGCGCATGCCGGTGGCGAATTCGCGCGTGGTCTGCGCTTCCAGCGGCCAGACCACCGCCACCTTGTGCAGGCGCAGACCGATGCGCTGGCAGGTGGCGTCGTCCAGGCCGAGGTCGAGCAGGGCTTGGCGGGTGTCGTTGTAGGCCTTGCCGCTGGCGATCACGCCAAAGCGGTCGTGCGGGCCGCTGATCACGTTGTGGTTGAGCTTGTTGGCGCGGATGTAGGCCAGCGCGGCGTACCACTTGGTGTCGAACAGGCGCGCTTCCTGGTCCAGTGCGTGGTCCGGCCAGCGGATGTGCACGCCGCCCGGGGGCATCTCGAACTCGGGCACCACGATCTGCACCCGCTCGGGGTCGATCATGGCGGTGGCGCTCGATTCGACGATCTCCTGGATCGTCTTCATGCCCGCCCAAACGCCGCTGAAACGGCTCATCGCAAAAGCGTGCAGGCCCAGATCGAGGATGTCTTGTACCGAGGTGGGGAAGAACACCGGCAGGCCGCAGGCCTTGAAGATGTGGTCGCTCTGGTGGGCGGCGGTCGAGCTTTTGGCCACGTGGTCATCGCCGGCCACCGCAATCACGCCGCCCCAGGGCGTGGTGCCGGCCATGTTGGCGTGTTTGAAGACGTCGGAGCAGCGGTCCACCCCAGGTCCCTTGCCGTACCAGATGCCGAACACGCCATCGAATTTGTTGGTGCCAGGTGGCGCAAAACCGAGCTGCTGCGTGCCCCACAGCGCGGTCGCGGCCAGTTCCTCGTTCACACCCGGCTGGAACACAATATTTTGCTGCTTGAGGTGGGGCGCGGCCTTTTGCAGCGCCTGGTCGTAGCCGCCCAGCGGCGAGCCCCGGTAACCGCTGATGAAGCCCGCTGTGTTCTTGCCCAGCACCGCGTCGCGCTGGCGCTGCAACATCGGCAGCTTCACCAGCGCCTGGATGCCGCTCATGAAGGCGCGACCGTGGTCCAGCGAATATTTGTCGTCCAGCGTCACCGTTTCCAGGGCGCGGCGGATGTGTTCGGGCAGGGGCGCGTTCATGGTTTGTCTCCAGTCGTGTGGGCTCGCCTTGTGAGCGGTTGATGTCACCGAATCTGGCCGGTAAACCGAAATTCAGTGTGGCGCACAGTGTATGACCCACATCGCGACAGGTGTTTGCTTTTCATGCCGTTAAACCGCATGATTTAGAATGATCCTTTCTCATAAATACCCATGATGGAAACACTTGACCGGTTCGACAGGGCCATTCTGAACGAATTGCAACTCAATGGCCGCCTCACCAACGCCGAGCTGTCGCAGCGCGTCGGCCTGTCGGCCGCGCCCTGCTGGCGGCGCGTGCGCGCGCTGGAGGCCGCCGGCTTCATTCGCGGCTACCGGGCCGAGCTGGACCGAGAAAAGATCGGCCTGGGCGTGCTCGCCTTTGTGCGGCTGGATGCCGAGCGCAACCACGGCGAGGTGACGCGCTCACTGGAAGCCGCCATCCGCAACATTCCGCAAATCGTGAGCTGCCACTACATCAGCGGCTCGGGCACCTTCGAGCTGCAGGTGGTCTGCGCCGATCTGGCCGAGTTCAGCAGGTTTGCGCGCGAGGTGCTGCTCAACCTGCCCAATGTGAAAGACCTGCACACCAGCTTTTCCCTGGGCGAGGTCAAGGCGGCGGGTGCGCTGCCGCTGTCGCATTTGAACCCCGCCGCAGTGAATACCAAAGTGGCGGGGACGGCGCCCCATCACAAAACTTGAATGCGATTTGCTGCCGTCCGTCTTCCAAAACTCACCGTTGAAGCAAAAACGTTTCAGAAACAGCCGTGTCCGTGACGTATTTCCAGCCTTTTGGCTTGTGAGTCCGGGGCCTGACCCCTACCATTCAGCCATCCCGGCAGGTGCAGCCTGTGCTACCTAAGTGTTGGCTGCCTCACGCCAGCCCACACACTCATTGTTTGACAAGGATTTCTCATGAAAAAAGCTTTGCTCCTCAGGACCGCCCTGGCGGTTGCTCTGGCCACCCCGCTGCTGGCTTCGGCAGAATCGCAACTTGTCACTGGCGCGGGCGTTGCCAGCGCGCGGCTGGACTTCCGCGTCGTCATCCCGCGAGTGCTGTTCCTGGCGGTGGGCACCGGCGCCGCCGGCCTGGCCCTGGCCACCAACCCCGGCGTCGACACCGTGACCTTCGACTACACCACCAACCCAGCCGCTTTGGGCACGGGTGCGGCAGCGGGAGCCATCACCGGCAACGTGGTGCCGGTGCGCGTGCTGGGCAACAACGGCGTGATCGCCCTGGCCAGCAGCAACACCGGTGCCTTGACCAACGCCACTGGCGACTCCATCCCCTGGAGCCAGATCACCGCCACGTCGTCGGATGCAACCAATTTCGCCAGCCCGGCACCCGCTGGCGCCTCGGTCAACCTGGGGCTGAGCAGCGGCACCAGGGTGACCAGCCGCACCGCCAACTGGACCTTCAGTTACGCCAACTTGGCAACAGTCCCACCCGGCACCTACGGCACCACCACTGGCCGCGTGACCTATACCGCCACCATGCCCTGAGCGACGCTCAGGTCCGGCCAGCCGAAAGGACGGTCCGAACCGATTCGGTTCACCCACGGAGGGCCTGCGCCGAGCAGCTCTCCGTTTTGTCTTTTGAGGCTCCTCTGCCATTCACATCTGTGGCTCAACCGCCGTCTCTTTGCCCGTGACACCTATGCGCTCGCGCCTGTTCTCCGTCCACCCAACCGTCGCCCTGCTGATGGCAGCCGGCGCACTGGCCAGCGGCGCGGCCCAGGCCTGGACGCTGAACGTCAGCGCCGCCCCGCGCAGCGTGTTCTTGCACGTGGGCAACGGCACCGCCGATGCCAACAACGGCGCCATCAACCGGGTGGAGGTAAGCCTGAGCGGCGCCGCTCTGATCGGGGGCTTGCCGCAGGCCATGACTTCCAACAGCTCCCAGTCGCGCAGCCTCTGGGGCGATGGCTTCGTCACCTGCCCGAATCCCTCGTCGCAAATCATGGTCGGCGCCTCGTACCGGCGCAGCAACGCCAACAACGGCCCGGCCAGCGCCACGCTCAGCGTGACATCGCCGCCCAGCCTCACCAGCGCCGGCGGTGACAGCATCCCGTTCAGCGAAATCGGCTGGTCCGTCGCAGCCCCTGGCAGCCCCACCCCCAACGTGATCCCATCGGGCAGCTTCAGCGGCACGCAGCAAACGCTGGCCACCGTTCCGGCCGGCATCTACATCGAAAACTGCCACAGCTTCACCTATGCCAACAGCGCGGTGCGGGCCGCCGGCACGTATGACGGGCGGGTGACCTACACCCTGACCAGCCCATGAGCACCGGCCTGACCAGCCAGGTCGGTCGCTGGCTGGGCCTGTGTGCGCTGGTCGCAGGCCAGGCCTGGGCCAGCCCCTACCGGCTCGACGATTCGCAAAGCCATGTGGTCCCTCCCAACGTCCAGATGCAGTGGCGCGCGATCGCGCCTGGCCAGGGCGACACCGGCATGGAAGCCTGGGTGCGGGTCAACGTGCGAATCGCCACCCGCGAGTGGCTGGGCCGCAACGCTCGCGTCTACATGGTGTTGCCGCGCGACCAGAGCGCCACCCTGGAGGCCCATTGGACCACCCAGGGCCGCCTGCTGGCGGGGCGGCTTATCACCGGCGAGCGCACCCTGGTCTGGGCTGGCGTGATCGCCAGCGACACGCTGGAAGACCAGTTGCTGGTGCGCCTGCGGGCGACATCCGACTGGGGCACATCGAGCCGGCGCCTCAATTTCCACTTCGAACTCGACACCGACTGACCATGCGTCCCTGGATTGCCCACGCGCCGTTCGCGCTCCTGCTGGCCCTGGCTTCGGGCGCCGTTAGCGCCCAAGGGTTCGCTGCCTACATCTCACCACCGCGCTTCGAGGTGCTGGCCGAGCCCGGCCAAACGTTGCGCCAGGTGGTGGAAATCCAGCATGTGGGGCGCGAACGCGGCAACTACCGGATTTACACCAACGACTGGGTGTTCAACCCCGACAACTCGGTCACCTTCACCGACACGTTGGCCCCCGACAGCTGCCGCCCTTGGGTCGCGATCGAGCGGCGCGAGCTGAGCATTGAGCCCGGCGCGCGCTACCGCTACCGTTTTGAGATCACGCCGCCACCCGGCACGCCGGCACGCGAATGCCGCTTCGCCCTGATGGTCGAGGGCCTGGAAAGCGCCAAAATCGAAGGCCAGCTCAACTTCCCGGTCGGCGGTCGCATCGGCGTCATCGTCTATGCCTCGATCGGCGGCGCCGCACCCCGGCTGGAAATCACCGGCACCCGGATCGCCACGGTCAACGGCCAACCCACCGCACTGGTCGATGTGCGCAACAGCGGCAACGCCCATGGCCGGTTGGAAGGATTTGTGAACGGCGTGGATGCCGACGGCCAGCGCCTGGAGCTTTCACCGGCCGATCTCCCCATCCTGCCTGGCGAAACCCGCAGCCTGAGCCTGGCGCCTGTGCCCCCCGAGAACCAAGCCGCGCCCTCTATCCGCTTTCCGTTGCAGGTGCAAGGCCAGTTGGAGTCGGGCCGCGAGCGCCTGCCCCTCAACGCCCGATCCGAAGCGCGTGCAGGACAAACCCGAAGCCTCGCCGCCGAACAAGACCGGTGCCTGCGGCGACTACTTTACCCCCGCCGGCGTGCATCGGGACATTAATCTCGCGCTGTCGAGCACGGAACAGGTTTCGACGATGGC
>JBBSDB010000228.1:0-5738 GCA_038249735.1 Burkholderiales bacterium | reverse complement strand
GTCTTGGGGAACAGTTTGGGGTTGGGGCCAATCACCGCGTTGGCCGCGCGCAGGATGCCGGCGGTCGACCGGTAGTTTTGCTCCAGCGTGATCACGCGCAATTCGGGGTAGTCCTGCGGCAGCTTTTTCAGGTTGTCCAGCGTGGCGCCGCGCCAGCCGTAGATGGACTGGTCGTCGTCGCCCACGGCGGTGAAGCGGGCGCGCTCACCCACCAGCAGCTTGAGCAGCTCGTACTGCGTGGCGTTGGTGTCCTGGTACTCGTCCACCAGCACATGCCCCATTTTTTGCTGCCAGCGCTCGCGCACGGCTTCGTGGTCGCGCAGCAGCTTGAGCGGCAGGCCGATCAGGTCGTCGAAGTCCACGCTCTGGTAGGCGGTGAGTCGCTCCTCGTACCGGCCCATGATGGTGGCGGTGGTGCGTTCGCCGTCGTCCTTCGCCTGGGCCATGGCCTGCGTGGCGGTGAGCCCCGCGCTCTTCCAGGCGCTGATGGCCCACTGCCAGGCGCGCGCGGTGTTGGCGTCGGTGGTGCCGCCGCAGTCTTTCAGCAGGCTGGTGATGTCGTCGGTGTCCAGAATGCTGAAGTTTTTCTTCAGCCCCAGCACCTCGCCGTCTTCGCGCAGCAGGCGCACGCCCAGCGCGTGAAAGGTGCAGATCAGCACCTTGCGCGCGTCGCGCCCCACCAGCTGCTTGGCGCGCTCGCGCATCTCGGCCGCGGCTTTGTTGGTGAAGGTGATCGCGGCGATGCGCTCGGCCGCCAGCCCAGCCTGGATCAGGCGGCCGATCTTGTGCGTGATCACCCGCGTCTTGCCCGAACCCGCGCCCGCGAGCACGAGGCAGGGGCCGCCGAGGTGGTTCACGGCATCTTGCTGGGCCTGGTTGAGGCCGGCGCCGGGGTTGGTGGACATGGGGAGGAGAGAGTTCGGCCAGCGGGGCCAAGCCCGGGGCGCAGAAACGATCAAAGAACCCGCGAATGATACCCAGCCACCCATCCCGCTGCCGCGAAGCCGCCGTTGTAGACCATGTGCAGTCCGACCGCTGGCCACACACTGGCGAAGCGCTCGCGCAGATGGCCGAACACCAGCGAGGGCAGCGCCACCGCCAGCGCCCAGGGCAGTGGCTGGACAGTGAGGTGCAAGGCCACAAAGGCGAGGGTGGTCAGGGCATTGGCCCAGGTGAGTAGACCGATGCGGCGCGGTTGCTCCCCGTGTTGGCTCAAGCGCAGCAGTTGGCCCTGCAGCAAGCCGCGAAACAGCAGCTCTTCGATCAGCGGCCACAGCAGCACGAAACCCATCCACCCAGCCAAAGTGCGCGGTTGGAACATCGAAGGCCCCACCGTCCAGGCCAGGACAAGCCATACCGGCACAGCGGCCAGCACGGCGAGCGTCAGATGCGCGTCGGGCGGCCAGCGCAGCAGGCCAGGGCGGGGCCGCTGCAAACCGCATTCCACCGCCAAAAATGGGCGCCAAGGCGCTGCGCTGTTCATGCGCGGGAGTGTCCCACGCTGTCGGCGGCGTGACCGGGTGGGAAATGTTGCCGCACACCAAGCTGCGAGAATCGCGCGGTGCTCAACGTCCTGCTCGTCACCTTTCCGTTTTTCGCGCTGGTTCTGGCGGGCTACGTGGCGGCGCACCGCCGCATGCTGCCGCTGGAGGCGATCCCCGGGCTCAACGGCTTTGTGCTGTTTTTTGCGCTGCCGGCCATGCTGTACCGATTCGGATCGACCACCCCGATTGCCGATCTGCTCGACGCTTCGGTGGCCGGCGTTTACCTGCTGTGTGCGCTGGTGATGGTGGCGTTTGCCATCGTCATCTCCATGAACGAGCGCATCCGCTGGAACGATGCCTCGCTCGGCGCGCTGGTGGCGGCTTTTCCCAACTCGGGTTTCATGGGCGTGCCCCTGCTGGTGGCGCTGCTGGGGGACGCGGCGGCCGGGCCGGTGATCCTGACCATGCTGCTGGACATGGTGGTGATCAGCTCGCTGTGTGTGGCGCTCTCGCGCCTGGACAGCGACGGCAGCACAAACGGCAGCGAAGGCGCCGGCGGCCGTCGGGCGATGCTGGTGGCCGGGCGCAAGGCGCTGCGCGGCGCGGCGGCCAACCCCATGCCCTGGGCCATCCTGCTGGGCGCCCTGGCGTCGGCGGTGCAATTCACCTTGCCGGGACCGGTGGAGAAAACCGTGTGGCTCCTGGCCGATGCGGCTTCACCCGTGGCGCTGTTCACCATCGGCGCGGTGCTGGCGCGCTCGCAACTCCAGGCCAACCACCCGATGCCGATCTCGGACTACCTGCCGGTGGCCCTGATGAAGCTGGTGCTGCACCCGCTGCTGGTGCTGGCGGTGGGCGCGGCTGCGATCCAGCTCGGTGTGCCGCTGGACCCGTTTGCGCTCACGGTGATGGTGCTGGTGGCGGCCCTGCCCAGCGCCAGCAATGTCTCGCTGCTGGCCGAGCGCCTGGGCGCGGACAACGGGCGCATCGCCCGCATCATCCTGGTGACCACGGTGGCGGCGTTTTTCACCTTTTCGGGTGCGGTGGCGCTGCTGACCTGAGCGGCGGTCAGCGACAGCCCGGGGTTGGCCCCGCATAGGGTCAGGCTATGGATGTATTTGAGCTAATTACTTAGCCAAATCGATAGAAGAGACCTAAAGTCAAACCCTCTTCTCTTCAGGAGCCTGTCAAGATGGATTCACCCGATCGCACCGCCTGGCCCAGCCCGAGCTGGCTGGAGTGCCTTGGCGCCATGGCCCAGGCCCACTGAGCCGCCAGCGCCTCACACCCCCCAACCCCGATTCAGAAAGGTCAACACCATGAGCGCTCAGACACCGTACCCCACCCCCGCCGCCGGCGAAGCCCAATGCCCTGTCATGCACGGCGCCCGCACCACCCACGGCGCCCAGTCCAATCGCGACTGGTGGCCCAACCAGCTCAACCTGGACATCCTGCACCAGCACGCCCCGGCGGCCAGCCCCATGGACGCCGACTTTGACTACGCCGAAGCCTTCAAAACGCTCGACTTCGCCGCGCTCAAAAAAGACATGGCCGCGCTCATGACCGACTCGCAAGACTGGTGGCCGGCCGACTGGGGCCACTACGGTGGCTTGTTCATCCGCCTGGCCTGGCACAGCGCCGGCACCTACCGCACGGCCGACGGCCGCGGCGGCGCGGCCACCGGCAACCAGCGCTTCGCCCCCATCAACAGCTGGCCCGACAACGGCAACCTCGACAAGGCGCGCCGCCTGCTCTGGCCGATCAAGCAGAAATACGGCAACGCGATTTCCTGGGCCGACCTGATCATCCTGGCCGGCAACGTGGCCATGGAAACCATGGGCTTCAAGACCTTTGGCTTTGGCGGCGGCCGGGCCGACATCTGGCAACCCGAAGAAGACATTTACTGGGGCGCCGAAAAAGAGTGGCTGGCCACCAGCGACCAGGCCGACAGCCGCTACAGCGGCGAGCGCGAGCTGGCCAACCCGCTGGCCGCCGTGCAGATGGGCCTGATCTACGTGAACCCCGAAGGCCCGGACGGCAAGCCCGACCCAGTGGCCTCCGGCCGCGACGTGCGCGAAACCTTCGCCCGCATGGCCATGAACGATTACGAAACCGTGGCGCTCACCGCCGGCGGCCACACCTTCGGCAAGGCCCACGGCGCCGGCGACCCCGCCAAGGTCGGCCCGGCGCCCGAAGCCGCACCCATGGAAGAAATGGGCTTTGGCTGGATCAACACGCACGGCAGCGGCAAAGGCGGCGACACCACCACCAGCGGCATCGAAGGCGCCTGGAAACCCAATCCAACGACATGGGACATGGGCTACTTCAAGGTCTTGTTCAAGTACGAGTGGGAACTGGTCAAGAGCCCATCTGGCGCCCACCAGTGGCTGGCCAAGGACGTGGAAGACGAAGACATGGTGGTGGATGCACACGACCCGTCGAAAAAGCACCGCCCCATGATGACCACGGCCGACCTCTCGCTGCGCTTCGACCCGGCCTACGAGAAAATTTCGCGCCACTTCGCAGCCAACCCGGACGAGTTCGCCGATGCCTACGCCCGCGCCTGGTTCAAGCTGACCCACCGCGACATGGGGCCGAAAAGCCTCTACCTCGGCCCGGAAGTGCCGGCCGAAGACCTGATCTGGCAAGACCCGGTGCCCGCTGTCGACCATCCGCTGATCGACACGCAAGACGCCGCCGCCCTCAAGGCGCAGGTGCTGGCCTCAGGCCTGTCGGTGAGCGAGCTGGTGGCGACCGCCTGGGCCTCGGCCTCCAGTTTCCGCGGCTCGGACAAGCGCGGTGGCGGCAACGGCGCACGCATTCGTCTGGCGCCGCAGAACAACTGGGAAGTCAACCAGCCGGCCCAGCTGGCCAAGGTGATGACCGCGCTGGAAACCATCCAGCAGGCGTTCAACGGCGCGCAAACCGGCGGCAAGCGGGTGTCCATGGCCGACCTGATCGTGCTGGCTGGCAACGCAGCGGTGGAGGCCGCGGCCAAGGCGGCAGGTCAGGCGATCGAGCTGCTGTTCACCCCGGGCCGCACCGATGCGTCGCAGGAACAGACCGACGTGGAATCGTTCGAGCCGCTGGAGCCGCAGGCCGATGGCTTTCGCAACTTCCAGAAGAAGAGCTACACAGTGGCGCCCGAAGAGATGCTGCTCGACAAAGCCCAGCTGCTCACGCTGAGCGCACCCGAGATGACGGTGCTGGTCGGTGGCCTGCGGGTGCTGGGCGCCAACGTGGGCGGATCGGCCCACGGTGTGTTGACCCAGCGGCCCGGCCAGCTGACCAACGACTTTTTCGTCAACCTGGTCGACATGGGCACCACCTGGAAGCCCACCGGCGCCACCAGCTACGAAGGCCGCGACCGCAAGAGTGGCGCTGTGAAATGGACCGCCACCCGCGTCGACCTGGCGTTCGGCTCCAACTCGCAGCTGCGCGCGCTGGCCGAGGTGTACGCGCAGAACGACGGCGCCGCCAAGTTCACCCGCGACTTCGCTGCCGCCTGGACCAAGGTGATGCAGCTGGACCGGTTTGACCTGAAGTAAGCCAGCGACCCCGAGCGAAACAGCCCCGCAGGCGTTGGCCTGCGGGGCTGTTTTTTTGGGGGCCTGAGGACCGCTCAGCGCTTCTTCTCCAGCGCCTCTTCTTCCATCAGCAAGTAGGTGTTGTAGGCATTCATGCGGTTGGCGAAGCCAAACATGGGCGTGGCTTCAAAGGCGCTCCAGTCGGTCGACCTGTAGGCCTCTTCAAACGGCACGAAGTCGTTCACCGCCTGGCCCATGCTGGTGCGCAGGTACTTGAGGTAGTCGCGCGTCATACCGATGTCTTTTTTCGGGTCTGTCGACGCCGCGCCGTGGCCGGGCACCACGGTCTTGGCATCGTGTTTGAGCATTTGGTCGAGCGATTTGATCCATTGGCTGCTGTTGGCCTTGCCCACGAAAGGCAGGCGGCCGTTGAAGAACAGGTCGCCGGCGAACAGCACCTTTTCCTCAGGCACAAACACGGTGAGGTCTTCTGGCGTGTGCGACGGGCCCACATGGTCCAGCTCAAACACCCAGCCGCCGATCTTCATCGTGGTGGGCCCATCGATCCAGGTGTCTGCCTCCACCAGTCGCGTCTGCTCGTCGATCCAGGGCGCGAGGTCGGTGCGCGAGGCCTCCAGCCGAAGCCGCGCGGTGTCGGACTGGATGTATTCCTTGGCCGCCACATGCGCCGTCACTTTGGCACCCATCTGCTTGAAGTGCTGCAGGC
>JBBSDB010000227.1:0-5764 GCA_038249735.1 Burkholderiales bacterium | reverse complement strand
TGGCCAGCGTCTGCCGGTCTTCGGGCTGGAGTTGTTGGTAGCTTCGGGGTGGTGACTTGTGCATCTGCGTACCTTACGGTGGCAGGTGTTGCACTTCAGGTTTGAATCCGCCCGGTCTTTAGTTGTGCGGCGGTGTTTTGGTTACGGAACCGAAGCGCGTTGCCCAGACGGTGCGAGGTCATTTCATCGTAGAGCTTGGTGAATATCAGCTTGAAAACTTCCTCAAAGACATCCACTCCGGCGTTGGCCAGCACTTCATCTTCCATATCCTCAATCAGATCGCGAAGGGACCGGGCGAATTTGCCCTCTTTCACTCGTTCGTTTTCGAGGTCGATAAGGGTTTTAATTGTCCAAGGCTGGTCGACCACCTGTTCGATGGTTTGATCCGCGCGCGGTAGCTCGTGGATCGGCATGAAGTAGTTGGGGTTCTTCCTATGCCAAACCTCAGACAGGATGCCGTCGCTCCATACTGCGAGAGGTGCCCCTGTCGCGTGCGCGTATGAACGCAGCTGCTCTTTGCCGTCTTTGTACTTCGCCTGCTTGACTTCAATAATGATGTACGGGACTGTGGGTCTGTCTTCATCGAAGACGACGATGTCCGCACGCTTCGACGAGTCGCGACCGAAGGTAATCGGAAACTCAACAGAAATCCTATTGGGGTTATAGCCAAGGCCGTGAATCAAACGCCATAGCCATAGTTGCCTGATCCGTTCCTCCGGCTTTAGGTGGACTTCCTTATTTCGAATTAGGCATTCAATAATTTGAACTTGCTTGCCTCTTGAGTCTTTCGTTGTTGCGCGAGCTTCAAGTGCCATTTGCTCCACTGTGGAGAAAAGAGGCGTTTCAATGAGCGCTGTCATGCTTTCCTTTTGCAAGAGAAATCCATTTCGGATTCGAATGAAGGTAGTCTATATTGGCTATTCGGCAGTTGTGCTCATTTCCCCCAACTGTCCTTCAACCCCGTCACCCGGTTGAACACCAGCCGCCCGCCCGTCCGGTGGTCCACGCGGTCGGCCACGAAGTAGCCGTGGCGTTCGAACTGGAAGCGTTCGTCGCCCCGGGCCTGGGCCAGTGACGGCTCCACGTAGGCGGTGACCACCTGCAGGCTCTCGGGGTTGAGGGCTTCGAGGAAGTCTTTGCCGCCGGCGTCGGGCATTTCTTCGCTGAACAGGCGGTCGTACAGGCGCACTTCGGCGGGCACGCCGTCGGTGGCGCCCACCCAGGTGATCACGCCTTTCACCTTCACGCTGTCGCTGCCGGGGGTGCCGCTCTTCGTGTCGGGGATCAGGGTGGCGTGCACCTCGGTCACGCGGCCCTGGTCGTCTTTGGTGGCGCCAGTGCATTCGATCACGTGCCCGTATTTCAGCCGCACCTTGCTTCCTGGGAGCGCATTGCCGCTGGCGTCAACGCACGGCGGGTACAGCCTGAAAAAGCCCTTGGGCGGGGTTTCTTCATAGTCGCTGCGCTCGATCCACACTTCCTTGCCCATCTTGAAGAAGCGCTGGCCCAGCACCGGCTGGTGCGGGTGCACGGGGGCGGTGCATTCGTCCAGCATGTCTTCGCCCATCACCGCGTCCCAGTTGGTGAGCACCAGCTTGACGGGGTCGAGCACGGCCATGGCGCGCGGCACCACCGGGTCCAGCGTTTCGCGCAGGCAGCCTTCGAGCGTGGCGTAATCAATCCAGCTGTCGCTCTTGGTGACGCCGATGCGCTCGGCAAACAGGCGCAGGCTTTCGGGTGTGTAGCCGCGGCGGCGCAGGCCGACGATGGTGGGCATGCGCGGGTCGTCCCATCCGCTCACCTTGTGGTCGTACACCAGCTGGGCGAGCTTCCTTTTGCTGGTGATCACATAGGTGAGGTTGAGGCGGGCAAACTCGTATTGGCGCGGCGGCGGGCTGTTGAAGAGGCCGCCTTCGCACAGGCGCTCCAGCAGCCAGTCGTAAAACGGGCGCTGGTCTTCAAACTCCAGCGTGCACAGGCTGTGGGTGATCTGCTCCAGCGCGTCTTCAATCGGGTGGGCGTAGGTGTACATCGGGTAGATGCACCATTTGTCGCTTGTGTTGTGGTGGGTGGCGCGGCGGATGCGGTAGATGGCGGGGTCGCGCAGGTTGATGTTGGGGCTGGCCATGTCGATCCTGGCGCGCAAGACCATGGCGCCGTCTTCATGTTGTCCGTCGCGCATTTCCTGAAACCGCGTCAGGTTCTCGGCCGGTGTGCGATTCCGGTGTGGGCTGTCGGTGCCAGGGGTGTTGAAGTCGCCTCGGGCGGCGCGCATCTGCTCTGGCGTTTGCTCGTCGACATAGGCCAGGCCGGCGCCGATCAGGTACAGCGCGGCCTCGAACATGAAGTCGAAATAGTCGCTGGCCTGGTAGGGCAGCGCGTCTGCGTTGGGCTGGCCGGGCTCGCCGTTCCAGCTGAAGCCGAGCCACTTCACCGCGTCGATGATGCTGTTGACGTACTCCGTGTCTTCCTTTTCGGGGTTGGTGTCGTCAAAGCGCAGGTGGCAGACGCCGCCGTATTCCTCGGCCAGGCCGAAGTTGATGCAGATGCTTTTGGCGTGGCCAATGTGCAGGTATCCGTTGGGCTCGGGCGGGAAGCGGGTGCGGATCTTGGCGGGGTCGGGTTGCCCCCTGCCCTGGTGGGCGGCGCCACCGGGGCTGCCGGCCCAGCGGCGGCTGGCGTAGGTTCCCTGGGCCAGGTCTTTCTCGATGATCTGGCGCAGGAAGTTGCTGACTTTGTTTTCGGTGCCGTCGGCGGGTTTGCCAGACAGCGTGTTGTTTGGTGCGTTGGAGCTCATGAAAGCGATTCTAGGAGGCTGCTGTCTGCGCAGCAGCTAAAGTTGGCAGGTTCGTGCCCATCCCGGACACGGGCCACGCCACTCTGCCAGCCTCAGCGGAATCAGCCAGGAACGCTCTTATGGACAAAGACCACGGCCCGGACACGATCCAGATGGAAGATGAAGCCGACCGCTGGACCGCCACCCAGGCTGACGATGTGTTCGACCCTGCCGTGCGCGTCACGCTGGGCTGGCACGATGTGGAGAGCGCGGTGGAGCGTGGCGCGGTGGTGCCGGCGCAGGCCCACGCGCTGTGGGCCGGCTGGGCATCGGCCAGCAGCCCGCAGCGGCTGGCATCAGCCTCACCGGCCAGCGCCACTGGGTCCAGGCCCCCCGCGACGGTGCCGGTGGTGCAGCTGGTGACGCAAGCACCCAAAGGCTCGCCACCGGGTGTGCTGCTGGGATTCACGCTGGCGGCCGCGCTGGCTGGTGCGCTGCTGAGCTATGCGGTGTTTGCGCTCTGAGGCGGGAGAGAAACCGCTGAGCCCACAGCACCCGCTGCCGCCAGCGCCTGCCCCAGACTGAGCCGATCCCAGCCACTTGCCTCCCACATGGGAGCGGTGTGCGCGGCGCGGCGCAACAGCAAATGGTCAACCAGTGGCGCCAGCGGCGTGAGCGCCGGCTCGATCAGCAAGACCCAGCGCGCGTCCTCCTCTTCCAGGCAGCCCGCCCAGTCGAGCTGGCGCAAGACGCGCAGCGGCTCTTCCAGCTGCAAACCGTCGACCCGCAGCGCGCGGGCGAGATGCGCCAGACTCACACCCCGCGACGCCGGCTCTCGGCCTTGGGCCTCGGTGCTGCGCGCCTGCATCAGTTGCGCCACCAGCTCCAGCGCGAGCTGGTAGTTCCAGCCTGGCGTATCGCCCCGGCGCGCAATGCCACCGAGCAGGCTGGGCAGGTAAGCCGCCACCACCGCGCCCAGCAGCACGATGACCCAGGCCAGGTAAATCCAGATCAACAGAATGGGCAAGCTGGCAAAGGTGCCGTAGACCACCGAGTAAGTGGGCACGGTTGACAGGTACAAGGCCAGCAGTTTTTTGGCCAGTTCCAGCCCGGCGGCCACAAACAGCCCCCCGATCAGCGCGTGGCTCCAGCGCACCCGCGTGTTGGGCACGTAGCGGTAAAGCGCGGCCACGCCAGCGGTCATGAGCGCGAACTGCAAGGTATCCAGCAGCAGCTTGAGCGCGTCGGGCATTGAGCTCACCAGACCTTTCGAGGCCGACAGCGCATAAGACGTGACCGAGAGACTGCCGGCCAGAAACAACGGTCCCAGCGTGATCACCGCCCAGTACACCAGCACGCGCTGGGTCAGCGGCCGGCTCTCGCGCACGCGCCAGATGTCGTTGAGCTTGCGGTCGATGGTGAGGATGAGCGCCAGCGCGGTGATGAGCAAGGCCAGTGCGCCGGCCCAACCCATCTGCCCGGCCTTGGCGGCAAACTGGTTGAGGTAGCTGAGCACCGGCTGGGCGATGTTGTTGGGCACCAGGCTTTGCACCAGCCAGCTTTGCAGCCGCGCTTGCAGGACAGCAAACATGGGAAACGCGCTGAAGATGGCCAGCGCCACGGTGAACAGCGGCACCAGCGAGATCGTGGTGGTGAAGGTGAGGCTGCTCGCGGTCACGCCCAGGCGGTCTTCGCGAAAGCGCTCGCGCAACGTCATCGCCGTGTTGCGCCACGGAAAATTCAGGGTGTCGCGCCACAGCGCGTGCAGGGCTTCCAGCCGTCTCCAGCGCTCAGTGAGGGTCATGCCGATATCATCCCAGAAGCCAAGATCGACCCAACACCCACTGCTCCGCTCTCCCTGTTGCCATGCCAGACCCGACCACCCTCCTTCCCGGCAGCAACGTGCGCTGGACTCGCCATATCGCTGTGGGGAGCCTGCTGGCCATGATCGTGCTCGGGCTGGCGTGGGAGCTCTGGTTGGCGCCGCTGCGTCCCGGCGGCTCTTGGCTGGTGCTCAAGGTGCTGCCGCTGACCCTGCCACTGACCGGACTCCTTAAAAACCGGATGTACACCTACCGCTGGCTCAGTCTGCTGGTGTGGATTTACTTCACCGAGGGGGTGGTACGCGCCGTGAGCGATGGAGGGCTCTCGGCGGTGCTGGCCGGCATTCAGGTGGTGCTGTGTGTGGCGCTGTTTGTGGCTTGCGCGATGCACGTGCGGCTGCGACTGCGCGCCGCTGGCAGTGTGGCGGTGGAGGCGGACAAGCTGCGCCACGCAGCAGCCATCGGCGCTGCCGCCGACCCGGTGCCGCCGGTCACCAAATGACAGCCGCTTTGCTGCAGGCGCTTCGCTCGGCCGTGGGCGAGGCGCAGGTGCTGACCCACGAGGACCCGGCGACCGACCTCAGCGCCTGGGAAACCGATTGGCGCGGGCGCGCCCATGGCCGTGCGCTGGCGGTGGTGCGCCCTGGCACCACCGCCGAGGTGGCGGCGGTGGTGAAGGCCTGCGCTGCGGCTGGAGCATCGCTGGTACCGCAGGGTGGCAACACCGGTCTGGTGGTGGGCTCGGTGCCCGATGACAGCGGCACCCAGGTGCTGCTCAGCCTGACCCGCATGAACGCGGTGCGCGGGCTCGACACCGCCAACCTCACGTTGACCGTGGAGGCTGGCTGTGTGCTGCAAGTGGTGCAACAGGCGGCCGAACAGGCTGGCCTGCTGTTCCCGCTCAGCCTCGCTGCCGAGGGCAGCTGCACCATCGGCGGCAACCTCGCCACCAACGCCGGCGGCACCCAGGTGCTGCGCTACGGCAATGCGCGCGACCTGTGTCTGGGTCTGGAGGTGGTCACCGCGCAAGGCGATGTCTGGCACGGGCTGAGCGGCCTGCGCAAAGACAACACCGGCTACGACCTGCGCGATCTGTTCATAGGCAGCGAGGGCACCCTGGGCATCATCACCGCGGCCACGCTCAAGCTCCATCCGCAGCCGCTGG
>JBBSDB010000226.1:0-5789 GCA_038249735.1 Burkholderiales bacterium | reverse complement strand
GCAGCGCGCCCACCGCCACCGTGGCGCCCTCGCCGCGCAGGCCGACCAACATCACCAGCGTGCCCAGCGTGGCCACCGTCGACCAGGCCAAGATGCGTTTGAGGTCGCGCTCGCGCAGTGCCAGCGCCATTCCCCAGGCCGCGGTGATCGAGCCCACGCCTTTGAGCAACCATTCCCACAGCGGCCATTCGCCAAAGCCTGGGTCGAGCCGCGCGAGCAGGAACACACCGAGCTTCACCATGGTGGCCGAGTGCAAATAGGCCGAGACCGGCGTCGGCGCCGACATGGCGTTGGGCAGCCAGAAATGGAACGGGAACTGCGCGCTCTTGGTGAAGGCACCGACCAAAATGAGCAGCAGCGCGGTGGTGAGCTGCGGCGTCTGCTCCATCTCTGGCAGGCGGCGCACGATGTCGCTCATCGACCAGCTGTCCATCGCCTGGCCGAGCACGATGAAACCCGCCAACAACACCAGGCCGCCGGTGCCGGTGACCAGCAGCGCCTGCTGGGCCGACTTGCGGCTCTTGGGCTCCTCGTGGTTGAAGCCGACCAGCATGAACGAGGTCAGGCTGGTCATTTCCCAGAACAAGAACAGCACGATCAGGTTGTCGGCTGTGACGCAGCCGATCATGGCCAGCATGAACAGGCACAGCAGGAGGTAGAGCCGGTGCTGCTGCGGATGACCTGCCAGATACCCACCGGCGTAGACAAACACCGCCGTGCCCACGCCCGTGATCATCAGCAGCATCAGCACCGAAAGCCCGTCGACAAACAACGAGAAATTCACCCCCAGCGCGGGTACCCACTCAAAGCTCCATCGCAGCGGCAGCTCGAACTGCACCAGCATCCAGACCACGCCGCACAGCGCCGCCAGCGGCACCGCGGTGAACGCGGCGCGGGCCAACCAGCTCAGGCTGGCGGCAGATGCGGGGTGTGAATGGGTTTGAGCCATGGAATTTTTTGTGTGTGACGGCCCGGCTCTGCGGCGATGAAATGGAAAAATTGGCGGCTAAAAAGCGAACGCGTTAGATCATAGTGGCTCGACGGAAGGCTTTTGCCTCATCGGGCTGTTTCCAAACCATGCAAGCTTCAAAAGCGCTTCGGCGGGGGCGGATTCGGCGACGGCAGGGTGATGGCCAGCCGTGCACCCGCCCCCACCACCGCGCCCACCGCCCAGAACACCCCGGCCACGCCGACCACCACACCGGCCGAGCCAAACAGCAGCGGCATCACCACGCTCGACCCATTGATCGCCAGTGCGCGCAGGCCCAGCGCCTGACCGTGGCGGTGCGGTGGCGTGATCTGGTGCAGCGTGCTCATGATCATGGGCTGCACCGAGCCGAGCGTGATGCCCAACAGCAACGACAAACCGCCCATGGCCCAGGCCGTGTGGGCCAGCGGATACACCGCAAACAGCAGCGCGGTGCCCAGCATCGCCGAGGCGATCACCACCGCTTCGCGCAAGCGCGCCGCCACCCAGGGCATCAGCAACCGGATGGCGGTGGCCGCCAGCGCAAAGCCGCCCAGAATGGCGCCGATGGACGAGGCCGACAGCCCGCGCTCAAAGCCCAGCACCGGCACCAAAAACGTGTGCACATCCCAGCAGGACGACAGCATCCAGTTCACGATCATCAGCCGTCGCAGGTCGGGCTGGCGCAGCAGGTTCCAGGCCGAGCCGCTGCTGCCTTCTGCTTCTGCGTGCTGGTTGGGCAACTCCCGCAGACCGCGCGCCCAGAACCAGGCCAGCGAAGGCAGCAGCGCCAACAGCAAATAGGCAGCACGAAAGCCCGACGCATCGATCAGCACACCAGCCAGGAAAGGGCCGACGAAGTTGGAGATGGAAGGACCGATCGCCAACCAGCTGAACACCTGCTTGAGCTGCTTGCTGCCGTGGGCCAACTTGCCCGCGTGGCGCTGCACCGCCGTCATGGTCACGCAACTGGCGGCACCACAGCAGAGCGCGGTAAAGCACAGCACGGGGAACACAGGGAACGCCAGCGCCAGCAGCGCACCGGTGGTGGCCAGCCCAATCGCGATGTTCAGCGGCCGGCGAATACCCAGCCGATCCGCCAGCCGGCCCGAAGGCAGCGCGAGCAGCACCTGCGCCAGCGCGAACAGCGCCAGCAACATGCCCACCGCAGCCGCGCTGTGGCCCTCGCGCAGCGCCATCAGCGGCGCGGCCATGCGAAAGCCGGTCATGGCCGCGTGCAGGCAAACCTGGGCGGCGATCAGCCGGGCCAGATCGGCGCGCGGCAGCGGCTGGGTCATGGGTTGAAGATCAAGACTCGCGCGGGTCTGCCGGCTCGCCCGGATCGAGTGGCAGCAAGGCGCTGGCCTGCTCCTGCGGCAGCGCCTCCACCGTCTTGAGCGCACGGCCCATGGCGCGGCTGCGGGTCTCGGCCGCGTCCAGCGTGTTGAGCACGGTCTGGGTCTGGGTCTTCACTTTCGCCAGCACATCGCCGAACTTGCCAAACTCGGTCTTCACCGCGCCCAGCACCTGCCAGACCTCGCTGCTGCGCTTTTCCAGCGCCAGGGTTCGAAAACCCATCTGCAGCGAATTGAGCATGGCCATCAGCGTGGTCGGGCCGGCCAGGGCCACGCGGTGCTCGCGCTGCAACACCTCCATCAGCCCCGGGCGGCGCAGCACCTCAGCGTACAGACCTTCGGTAGGCAGGAACAGGATGGCGAAGTCGGTGGTGTGGGGCGGCTCCAGGTATTTTTCGGCCATCGATTTGGCCTCCAGCCGGATGCGCTGCTCCAGACCACGCCCCGCCGCCTCGGCACCCTCGACATCGGCGCGTTGCTGCGCATCGAGCAGGCGCTCGTAATCCTCGTTAGGAAACTTGGCGTCGATCGGCAGCCAGCACGGCGCGCCATCGTCCCCGCGCCCGGGCAAGCGGATCGCGAAGTCGACCGGGAAACGGCTACCCGGGCGGGTCACCACCTGGGCGCCGTACTGGTCGGGCGCAAACACCTGCTCCAGCAGGGCACCAAGCTGCGCTTCGCCGAACATGCCGCGCGTCTTCACGTTGGTCAGCAGGTGCTTCAAATCGCCCACGCCCTGCGCCAGCGTCTGCATTTCGCCCAGGCCTTTGTGCACCTGCTCCAGCCGCTCGGCCACCTGCTTGAAGCTCTCGCCCAGGCGCTTTTCCAGCGTGCCTTGCAACTTCTCATCGACCGTTGCGCGCATCTCGTCGAGCTTGGCGGCGTTGCTCTGCTGCAATTGCGCCAGTTGCGCATCCAGCGTGGTGCGCACCTCGGCCAAGCGGCGCGCATTGCCTTCGCTCATGTCCTGCAATTGGCGCACCAGGGTGTCGGAAAGCGAGGTGCGCAACTGCACCAGTTGCTGGGCGAAAGCGTCAATCTGCGCGTTTTGCGTGCGCGTGGCTTCCGCCGCCTGTTGCCCCATGCCCAGGCTGATCGCCTGCAACTGGTGGGTCAGCGTGTCGCCCAGCGTGCCGCGCAACTGCAGCAACTGATGAGAGAACGCTTCCAGCTGGGTGTTTTGTGTGCGCGCGGCTTCGGCACTCTGGCGCGAGAGCGCTTCCTGAAACCCACCGAGCGTCTGCTGGATTTCCTGGCGGCCACCGCGCGCGTTGTCGCCGATCTCGCGCCGCAGCTCAGCCTCGACGTGCTCGACGCGCTGGGCGATCTGCTGGTTCTGGCTTTGCAGCAGCTGGCGGTGCGCCAGCTCGTCGGCGCTGGCCGGACGCCGCCGCAGCAACAGCCACAGCATCAGCAGCAGGTTGAGCGCGACACCGACCAGCAGGGCCCAGATCAGCACATGGTTGCTCATGCCGGGATCACGTCAGGATTGAGCGGGGTGAGCGCGCGGCCCTCGGTCAGGTAGGCAATCACGTTGTCGGCAGCCAACTGGGCCATGGCCCGGCGCGTGGCCAGGGTGGCGCTGGCGATATGGGGCGTGAGCACCACGTTGGGCACGGTGAGCAGATCTGGATGCACCTTGGGCTCACCCTCGAACACGTCCAGACCGGCGGCTGCGATGCGCCGCTCACGCAGGGCAGCGGCCAAGGCGGCGTCGTCCACAATGCCGCCACGCGCGATGTTCACCAGGGTGGCTGTGGACTTCATCAACGCGATCTCGGCCGCACCGATGGCGTGGTGCGACTCAGCGCTATAGGGCAGCACCAGGATCAGGTGGTCGGCCTGCCGCAGCAGTTCGGTTTTGCTCACATATCGGGCCCGCAAATCGGCCTCAATGCTCACCTCCAGCTGCGAGCGGTTGTGATAGATCACTTTCATACCGAAACCGTGCGCGGCACGGCGGGCAATGGCCTGACCGATGCGACCCATGCCGAGGATGCCCAGCGTGCTGCCGTGCACATCGGCGCCAGCAAACATGTCCAGCGCCCACTTGTTCCATTGGCCAGCCCGCAGGAAATGCTCGCTCTCGGTCAGCCGGCGCGCCGTGGCCATGATGAGGGCGAAGCCAAAATCGGCTGTGGTCTCGGTCAGCACATCGGGCGTGTTGGTGCCCAACACGCCCGCCGCCGTCATGGCCGGTACATCGAAATTGTTGAAGCCCACCGCGATGTTGGCCGCCACCTTGAGCCCTGGGCAGGCTTTGAGCAGGGCCGCATCAACCCGCTCGCTGCCGGTGGTGAGCACGCCCACTTTGCCCTGCAGCCGCTGCGCCAGCTCAGCGGGCGTGAGCGCCATGTCGTCGTCGTTGGTCTCTACCTCGAAGTGTTCACGCAGCGATGCGATCACCTCAGGGAAGACAGCGCGCGCTACCAGGATGGCGGGCTTGGCGCTCATGACCCTCAGACCGCCAGCAGATCGACTTCAAACAACAAAGTGGCATTCGGCGGAATCACGCCGCCGGCGCCGCGCGCACCGTAACCGAGCGCCGCCGGAATGACCAGACGGCGGGTACCGCCCACAGCCATGCCCTGCACCCCCTCGTCCCAGCCCTTGATGACCTGGCCTGCGCCCAGCGAGAACTCGAACGGCTGGCCACGGTCTTTGCTGGAGTCGAACTTGGCGCCCTGCACGCCGCCGTTGAACAGCCAACCGGTGTAGTGCACCTGCACCGGGCGACCGGCCTGGGCGACTTCGCCGTTGCCAACCGTGGTGTCCTCAAACTGCAGGCCGCTGGGGGTGGTGATCATGGTGATTCCTTTTTGAGACGTTGAAAAAGAGAGGGATTATTCCAGCCAGTGCGTGAAGCTCGCCACGGACTCGCGCGGCGTGTGAAAGCCGTTGACCTTGTCGCTGGGGTCGGCGTAGCCCAGCGACATGCCGCAGACCAGCATCTCGCCCTCGCCCGCGCCGATGTGCGGCAGGATGATCTTGGCAAAGCCGTTCCAGGCCGCCTGCGGGCAGGTGTGCAGCCCGTGGCCGCGCGCAGCCACCATCAGGCTTTGCAGGAACATGCCGTAGTCCACCAGCGAGCCGCGGCCCATGACCGTGTCCACCGTGAACATCAGACCCACCGGTGCGTCGAAGAAACGAAAGTTGCGCTGGTGCTGGGCGTGCATCTTGTCTTTGTCGCCCTTGGTGATGCCCAGCAGACCGTAAAGGCTCCAGCCGTTTTCGCGGCGGCGGTCGATGTAGGGGCTGACCCATTGCTCGGGGTAGTAGTCGTAGGCCTCGCGGTATTCGCTGGCCAGTGAAGGATCGGCGCGCAGCGCATCGTGTGCGGCACACACCTTGTCGACCAGCGTGTCGCGGCTGGCGCCCTGCATCACATACACCTTCCAGGGCTGGGTGT
Organism: Burkholderiales bacterium; assembly: GCA_038249735.1. Taxonomy (GTDB): domain Bacteria; phylum Pseudomonadota; class Gammaproteobacteria; order Burkholderiales; family Burkholderiaceae_C; genus Hydrogenophaga. The sequence continues at coordinate 58 of JBBSDB010000226.1, read as the reverse complement.
TGGTGCCCGAGGGCGCGCGGCTGGCCAGCGCCAGCAGGTGCTCCAGCGTCTCGCGCGG
>JBBSDB010000225.1:0-5798 GCA_038249735.1 Burkholderiales bacterium | reverse complement strand
GGCGACCGGGCAGACGCGGGGTCTAAATTCGGTCGCGCGATGTCTGGCGGTGGGTCTGACCAAATGCCGCTGTGTGGGCCTGCTCAGGCAATGCAGCAAAAAACCGACGCGCGTCTTCGCAGTCTTGGGCAATCCCTCGGGTGAGGGCTTCCAGGCTGTCGTACTTCAGTTCGTCATGCAGTTTGTGCAGCAGTTCCACGCGGACGATTTTACCGTAGGCCTCCCCGGCGCTCAGGTGGCTGGACAAGGCGGCGGGCCAGTCGAGACAGTGTGTCTCCAGCAACACGCGACCGCCGTTGACATCGCTGGGGTCCACCGAAGGCCGCACGCCCAGGTTGGCCACGCCGGGCAGCGGCGAGCCGTTGGGCATGAGGCCATGCACGTGCACCGCAAAAATGCCACTGGCAGCGGGCTTCCAATGGGCAAAGCGCAGGTTGAGGGTGCGAAAGCCGTCGCCGGCACCGGCTGCGCTGGCGCCCAGTTCGCGCCCGAGCTGGGCGCCGTGCACCACATGACCGCTGATGGCGTAAGGCCGGCCCAGCAGCGCGGCGGCGCGCGCCATGTCACCGCTGGCCAGTGCTTCGCGCACCGCAGAGCTCGACACGCGGATGCCGTGCACCTCGTAGCTCTGCATGCGCGCGACGTCGAAACCCAGGCGCTGGCCGGCTGCATCGAGCAGGGCGTAGTCGCCCGCGCGCTTGGCACCAAAGCGGAAATCGTCGCCCACCAACACGTAGCGCACCCCGAGCTGCGCGACCAGGATGTCTTCAATGAAAGCCTGCGGCGACAGAGAGGCCAGGCGGGCGTTGAACGGCATCACCACGCATTGGTCGATACCGCAGCGCGACAGCTCTTCAAGCTTGTCTCGCAGCGTGGCGATACGCGCCGGTGCCAGCTCGGGCTTTTGATGAACAGCGGCGAAGTGGTCGCGCGGGTGCGGCTCGAACGTCATCACGCAACTGGGCACACCGCGGTGCGCCGCTTCGCTGTTGAGCAGCGCCAGCATGGCCTGGTGGCCACGGTGCACACCGTCGAAATTGCCAATGGTCAGGGCGCAGCCCTTGCCTGGCTGGCGCGGCTGACCGCGCGGTCCTCTGAGGATCTTCATGTCCGGTGAATGGGCAAATGGGGGCAGGGCGTCATGGAAGCACGGTATATTGACACAGGCGCTTGCCGCCCCGGGGCCTGTGCGCCGGTGGCGCGCAGCGAAGACAGATTGTCCGGTTGCGAACCAACATGGAGGTGGGTCTTGAAGGTGTTGAAACTGTCCGCGCAGGGTTTGCCGCAGTCTTGGATCAGCCTTGAAGAAGCCGTGTTGCACTACGCGGCCGACGAGGTGCGCTGGGAGGTGGGCGCCGAGGTCGCCGTGTTCCACGGCGGTCACAACGCGCTCACCGGCCGCCAGTCGATCATTGCGGTGAACTCGATCATCGGCACGGTGGGCGTGCCCCGTATCAACCCGTTCGATCTGCGACCCTCGCTCACCAACAGCAAACTGTTTTCGCGTGATCGCTGCATGTGTGCCTATTGCGGCGGCCTGTTCCACGAAGACGAATTGACGCGCGAACACATCGTGCCACTGGGCCAGCGAGGGCAGGACAGCTGGATGAACGTGGTCACCGCCTGCAAGTCATGCAACCACCGCAAGGGCAACCGCACGCCCGAGCAGTCCCACATGGCGCTGCTGTACGCGCCTTATGTGCCCAGTCTCTGGGAGGACTTCATCCTGCGCAACCGCCGCATCCTGGCAGACCAGATGGCGTTCCTGATGACGCACCTGCCCAGAACCTCGCGGCTGCACGCCTGAGGACACGCGGGCCAGCCGCCGGGCGCCCCAAGGCAGGTCCAGCCCCTCGGGGGGCAGCGACTCGCAGAGCGCAGGAGCGTGGGGGCTCTCTCAATAGGTCAGCTCTAGAACAACCACGTGGTTGTCGGCGGCCGGCCAAGTACGTCCAGTGATCTTTTCGCCGTTGAACGAGGCCGAGATCGCACGCGCACCCTCTTCCATCAGTCTCATCTTTGAGCTCGACACGCCGGCGCCAGTGGGCGGCACGCCCGGCAGCGCCTTGCCGTCAAATGCCATCGTGTCGCGCTCGGCATCGAAGTAGCCACGAGGTCGGGTGAGGGTGACGGTGGACTTGGCGTCTTTATCGGCAGCCGCCGCCCGGTCCGCGCGCAGGTGGATCAGCTCGCTGCTGCGCGCAAAGGGGCTGCGGTAGATGTGTGTCGTGGCGTAGCCGGTCGCGCTGATCACGAACTCATAGGGCACGCCAGCCTGAGCGGTGAACGGGCCCCACAGGCCATCGGCCCCCACTGTCTTGCTGTGCGCCGCTGCGCCCTGGCGCTCGCCGCTGGCGGGGTCGGTGGCATAGACCGCCAGCTGTGCGCCCGGCAGCGGCAGGTTGTTCGCGTAGTTGCCGGTGGCCGGGTCGGTGGGCACGAGGCCCAGGCCGGTGATCTTGCCGTTCAACACCACAGGCGCTTGCGCGGTCACGCTCAGGGTTTTGGGACTTTGGCCGGTGATGAAGCGGTAGGTGGTCTCGAAAGCAACGGGCGAAAACGAGGTTTCGCGGTGGTCCACGCGCGGCAACACAGCGTTGGTCGCGCCCTTGAGCGCCGGGCCCTCAAACGTGACGTTGGTCGGTGTTCCCTTGGTGCCGATCCACAGGCCGTCGGGTTGGGCGAACTTGTCGTTGTTGTCGGAGCGAATGGTCATCCACTTCACCGGGCCGGTCACTTCGTCGCCAGCCGCGTTTTTGGGTGCGTTGAGTGCGGTGAGGAACGGCCCGGTGCCCGAGAACTCGTTGCTTTCGCGAAAGCCTTGGGTGGCCCACACGCCGTGGTTGGGCGTGCCGCCCAGCACCGCGTGGCTCACCGTCTTGTCACCGCCGCCGTTCTGGATGTAGTTGCGCACGGCGTAGCCTCCGCGCGAGTTCGCCACCAGCACCACCTGCTTGGCGCCGGTGGCTTTCATCACCTTCTTCACCTCGGCTTTCAGGTAGGCCATGTGTTCGGTGGTGGAGGTGCGACCGGGCTGGTCCTTGCCATCGTCGTCGCGCGCCAGTGGGTAGGGCAGGTCGATGGCGTGCAGGCGATCGCTTGGCCAGCCGTTGGACTCGAAGCGCCAGACGGTGCTTTGCCAGATGGAGGCGGAATCGCCGTTGCCGTGCACGAACACAATGGGCGGCTGGTCGGCGCCTTGTGGCGCGGTGGCACAGGCGCCCAGCAGCAGGCTGCTGGCGACCAGGGCAAAGAGGTTGCGGCGGGTGGTCATGTGGGTCTCCAGGGTTTTTGGTGTAGCACAAACAAAACGGCCCGCAGTGCGCGGGCCGTCTGGGGAGTGGGGGATCAGGCGAAGACGCCTGCCGTGTCCTGCATGCGGTTGGAGACCTCGCCCAAGTGGTGCAAGGTGTCGCCGAACGTCATCTCCAGCTGGGTGAGTTTCTTGAAGTAGTGGCTGACGATGTACTCATCGGTCACCGCAATGCCGCCGTGCAGCTGCACCGCTTGCTGCCCCACAAAGCGCATCGACTGCCCCAGCTGCACCTTGGCGCGTGCCATGGCCGCGCGGCGCTCGGGCGTTGGCGCGTTGAGCTTGAGGCTGGCGTAGAAGCTCATGGAGCGGGCCAGCTCGAGCTGCATTTTCATGTCGGCCACCCGATGGCGAAGCGCCTGGAAGCTGGCAATGGCCACGCCGAACTGTTTGCGCGTGTTCATGTAGTCGGTGGTGAGAAGCAGCGTTTTGTCCATCACACCCACGGCCTGTGCGCAGGTGGCGGCAATGCCAATGTCCACCGCGTGTTCCAGCGCGGTCTGGCCATCCAGCGTGATCAGATGGGCCGGTGCCGCATCCAGCGTCAGATCACCGGCGCGGCCACCGTCTTGCGTGAGGTAGCCACTCGCGCTCACGCCACTGGCCGTGCGCTCCACCAGAAACAACGCCAGCTTGCCATCTGCCATGGCCGGCACGATGAAGGCATCGGCATGGTCTGCCACCGGCACCACGTTTTTGGTGCCCGAGACGCTCCAGCCATCGGCGCCTTGCGTGGCGGTGCTGGTACAGGCGTCAAGCTTGTAGCGCAACGAGCGCTCCTGTTGCGCCAGCACGATGAGCGCCTCGCCTGAGGTCAGCCGTGGCAGCCACGAGGCTTTCAGTTCGGCCGGGGCGTAACCGCCCAGCACACCGCCTGCGATCAGCGCTTGCGGCAGCGGCTCCAGCACGATGCCTCGGCCCAGCTCCTCCATCACCACCATGCCCTCGGTGGGGCCCATGTCCATGCCGCCATCGGCATCGCTCACATACAGGCCGGTCAGGCCGAGCTCGGCAAGTTCCTTGTAGGCGGCGCGGTCGAAGCCGCCGGCTGCGGTGATGCTGCGTCGGCGCTCGAAGCTGTACGCCTTGTCGACCCACTTGCGCACCGCATCTCGCAGCTGTTCCTGGTCGCCAGAAAAATCGAAATCCATGTGTGTCTCCTCAGCCCAAAACGGTTTGCGCAACGATGTTGCGTTGCACTTCATTGCTGCCACCGTAGATGGTGGTCTTGCGCATGTTGAAGTAGGTGGACGCCAGTGGCGCGTTGGCGGTGACTTCGCCCGGGAAATCCCCTTGCCAGCCGGCTTCCATGGCTTCTTCGATGAAGGGCAGGCTGTAGGGTCCTGCCGCCAGCATCATGAGTTCGCTGTAGCGCTGCTGAATCTCGCTGCCGCGGATCTTGAGCAGGCCGGCGATGTCCAGGGAGTTCTTGCCCGATTTTTCGGCTGACAGCACGCGAAGCACCAGCATTTCCAGTGCCACCACGTCGACTTCCAGCAGGGCGATCTGGTCGCGAAAGCGGACGTCGTCCCACACGCCTTCACTCTTTGCGATGCGCTTCAGGCGCTCCAGCTCCCGCTTGGTGCGGTTGACATCGGCGATGTTGGTGCGTTCGTGGCCGAGCAGGAACTTGGCGTAGGTCCAGCCCTTGTTTTCCTCGCCGATCAGGTTTTCGGCGGGCACCTTGACGTTGTCGAACCAGACCTCGTTGACCTCGCACTCGCCGTCGAGCAATTTGATGGGCCGCACGCTGACGCCGGGCGAAGTCATGTCGATCAGCAGAAAGCTGATGCCGGTCTGCGGCTTGCCTTCGTTGCTGGTGCGCACCAGGCAGAAGATCCACTCGCCGTACTGGCCCAAGGTGGTCCAGGTCTTCTGGCCGTTGACGATGAAGTGGTCGCCCTGGCGCTCCGCTTTGCACTTGAGCGAGGCCAGGTCGGAACCGGCGCCGGGCTCGCTGTAGCCCTGGCTCCACCAGACCTCGCCGCTGGCGATGCCGGGCAGGAAGCGCTCCTGTTGTTCTTTGTTGCCGAAGGCCATGATCACCGGCGCCACCATCACCGGGCCGAAGGGAACCACACGCGGCGCACCGGCCAGCGCGCACTCCTCTTCGAACAGGTGTTTTTGCACCGCGTTCCAGCCCGGACCGCCGAACTCCTTCGGCCAGCCGTGGCCCAACCAGCCCTTTTTGCCCAGGATCTTGGCCCAGCGCTGCATGTCTTCGCGCGTCAGGCGCAAAGCGTTGTGCACCTTGGTCGCGATGTCGGCGGGAAGGTTGGCCTTGACCCAGGCGCGAATCTCTTCGCGAAACGCCTGTTCATCGGGCGTGAATGACAAATCCATGAAAAGTCTCCTTGTTGGGGTGCAGGCGGGCGCTGCTGTCCACATCTTTTCAGTTTCGCACGGGCGTTCGTTTCAGTCCTGTCCGGGCTGCGACAAGCCGAGTTGCTCATGCAGGTTTTGCATCTGGTCTTGCAGGGTGGCG
>JBBSDB010000224.1:0-5859 GCA_038249735.1 Burkholderiales bacterium | reverse complement strand
TGGAGACGCCGAGCGCGACACCAAAAACACCCTCGGTGGTCAGCCACTGGTGGCTCATGGCTCGCTCCAACGAGGCACCGCGGTGCGCCAGCAGATCGGGCATGTAGGCGCCACCGAAGGTATAACCCAGAAACACCAGGGCCACGATCACCATCGGCAGGCCCAGCACGCGGCGCGTGGCCTCCAACAGCAGCGCAATGCCGACCACAGCGGTCCAGACATCGAAGGGCGTGGGCAGGCCCGGGCGGGTTGCCAGTTCTCGGTAGAAGAGAAAAATATAGGCAGCGCAGAACGCGCCACCCAGCGCAAACACCCAGTCCAGGATGGGGATGTGGTCGCGCGGTGAGCGCTTGCTGGCTGGGTAGGCCATGAAACCAAGAAACACCGCGAACGCCAGGTGGATGGACCGGCTTTCGGTATCGTTGAGCACAAAAATGCCCAGACTAAATGGCAGCGGCGAGGCGATCCAGAGCTGGAACAGCGACCAGGCCACCGCCACGAAAAGAAGCAGCCGCCGCACCAACGGGCCAGGCTGGCGGGCGCCGGAGTCGTTGTCCTGCACCAGCTGGTTGACATCGATGTCTGCGGCACTTGCGGTTTTTTTTGTCATGAGAAAACTCCATGGCCATCAGCGGCCTGGGATGTGGTGGCAAACGGCAGCCGAGCACCTGAAAACAAACCACCCCATGGGCGGGGACCGCGCATGGGGTGGTGACCGGAGGCGGGGGTGGATTACTTCATCCAGCCCTTTTCCTTGTAGTACTTCACTGCGCCGGGGTGCAGCGGGGCCGACAGGCCGTCTTTGATCATGCCCTCGGTCTTCAGGTTGCCCAGCGCTGGGTGCAGCTTCTTGAGCTCGTCAAAATTATCGAAGACCGCTTTGACCAAGGTGTAGACCATGTCATCAGACTGCTTGGCCGAAGTAACGAAGGTGCCGAGCACGCCATAGGTCTGGGTAGCCTGGTCGATCCCCTTGTACATGCCAGCAGGGATGGTGGCCTTGGCGTAATAGCTCTGGCTGCTGGCCAGCTTGTCGACCGCTGGGCCGGTGATGTTCACCAGTTTTGCGCCACAGGTGATCACAGGATCCTGAATATTCGCGCTGGGGTGACCCACAACGAAGAAGAAGGCGTCGATCTTGTTGTCGCACAGCGCCGCACCGTGCTCGTCGGCCTTGAGTTCGGACACCATGCCGAAATCGCTGCTTTTCATGCCGGTGGCCCCCATCAGCTCATCCACCGTGGAACGGGTGCCCGAGCCGGGGTTGCCGATGTTGACCCGTTTGCCTTTGAGGTCCGCCAGGCTGTTGATACCGCTTTCCTTGCGGGCCACCAGGGTCAGGGGCTCAGGGTGCAACGAGAAAACGGAGCGCAGATCTGGAACCGCCTTGCCATCAAAAGGCTTGACGCCTTTGAACGCATTGAACTGGGCATCGGACTGGGCGACGCCGAAATCCATGTCGCCAGAACTGATGGTGTTGATGTTGGCCACGGAGCCGCCGGTGGATTCCACCGTGCAGCGAAAGCCGTGCTGGGCACGGTCTTTGTTGACCAGGCGGCAGATGGCGCCACCCGCCGCGTAATACACGCCGGTCACGCCACCAGTGCCAATGGTCATGAATTTCTGCTGCGCCTGGACGCTGGAGACGGGCGCCATCATGGCGGTGGCGGCGGCAATGGCCGTGATGCAAGCGGACAATTTCTTCATGGGTGCTCTCCTGCAGACTGGCTGCGTTGGGGACGGAACGGAACCGGCCTGGTGGGCCGGTGGCTTACCGTTTAATCCTAAACGAATCTATTTGTCACACCAAAGCCAACAGATAAGGACTTACCCGCCAAAAGTATGCGCATAACGCATCACCACCGGTTACGCGGCGATCACCGCGTCGATGGCGCGGTGCAGCTTGTGGACGATCTGTGCCAGCTCGGCCTCGGAGGCAATGAACGGTGGCGCCAGCAACACATGGTCGCCGCAGCGCCCGTCTACGGTGCCGCCCATGGGGTAGACCATCAGGCCCTCGGCCATCGCGGCGCGCTTGAGCTGTGTGTGGAGCTTGCGCGCCGGATCGAACCACTGTTTGGTTGCGCGGTCGGCCACCAGCTCGACGCCCCAGAACAGACCACGGCCTCGGATGTCGCCCACATGGGGATGGTCGTCGAAAGCCTGCGTGAGCAGCGCCCGCAAAGCCAGACCGCGCGATTGCACTTGCGCCAGCAGGCCGTCGCGCTGGATCACCCGCTGCACGGCCAGCGCGGCCGCGCAGGCCACGGCGTGACCCAGGTAGGTGTGCCCGTGCTGAAACAGGCCGCTGCCGTGGCGGAAAGCGTCTACCAGTTTCCCCTGCGCCAACACCGCGCCAATCGGCTGGTAGCCCCCGCCCAGGCCCTTGGCGATGGTGAGCAGATCGGGCACGACGCCCTCTTGCTCGCAGGCATGCAGCGTGCCCGAACGGCCCATGCCACACATCACCTCGTCGAGGATCAGCAGGATGCCGTGGCGGTCGCACAGTTCGCGGATGCCTCGGAAGTAGCCCGGCGCGGGGGTCAGCACACCGGCGGTGGCACCGCCAATGGTTTCGGCCACAAAGGCCATCACGTTCTCGCCGCCCAGCCGCTCGACCGCATCTGAGAGCTCGGTCACCAGGCGCTGGCCGTACTGCTCCGGCGTCTCGTCGGCATGCCGATCGCGGTACTCGTAGCAGGGGGAGACATGGGTCACATCCATCAGGATCGGCTTGAACTGCGCGCGCCGCCATTCGTTGCCACTCACCGCCAGCGCACCCAAAGTGTTGCCGTGGTAACTCTGGCGCCGGGCGATGAAGTGCTGGCGCTGCGGCTGGCCGATCTCCACAAAGTACTGGCGAGCCATCTTGAGCGCGGCCTCGACCGCTTCAGACCCACCGCTCACGAAATACACATGGCTCATGCCGGCAGGTGCTGTTTCAATCAGCAGGTCGGCCAATTCCTCGGCGACCGCGGTGGTGAAGAAGCTGGTGTGGGCATAGGCCAGGCGGTCGATCTGCGCGTGCATGGCAGCCATCACATCCGGGTGGCCGTGACCGAGACAAGACACCGCCGCGCCACCCGAGGCGTCGAGGTAGGTCTTGCCATTGGCGTCGGTCAGCGTGATGCCCTGGCCGCTGACCGCGACCGGCAGCGCGTGCTGCAACTGGCGGTGAAACACATGGCTGACACTGGGGGGCACGCAGGGAGTGGGGAGTCTGGCGTTCATGGTGGGAATGGGTGGTTGAACAAAAAGAGATCAGCTCGCGTCGGCCTGGCGGGCCGGCTTGTCCCAATAAACGTGAGCCGCCTGCAGCCGCCGCTGGCGCTCGGCCAAGCGCTGCAACACCGCCGGGCCGCCCTGCTCGGCCACGGTGGCCACCAAAGCCTCGGACAGTGCCTGTGCGCCGACCTGGGAATGAAAGAAAGATGGCGAAGCGGTGTCGAACAGCAGCACGTTGGTGGCTTCGCGCGCCAGCGGCGACAAGGGGTTGTCGGTCAGCGCGAGCACCCGCACGCCGCGCGCGCGCAACTGCTGCGCGGCCTGCACGGTTTGCACCGTGTACGGCGCCTGGCTGATGGCGACCAGCAGGTCGCTGGTGCCGAGCTCGGCGAGCTGGTCGGCCCAGGCACCGCCCGGGTCGGTCGCCAACGCGGTGCCGGGGCGCAACCAGTCGCAGGTGTAGCGCAGGTGGTGGGCGATGCCGAAGCTGGCCCGAAGCCCCAGAAACAACACCTGGCGCGCGGCCAGGATGGTGCGGGCAGCGGCCAGCAGCTGGGCCGCCGGGTTGCGCGCCAGTACCGACGTCACATTGGCTGCCTGCGCGGGCTGCAAGACACTGGCAGGCCCCGTCCCTGTCTCCCCGGTCGGCGTGTCTGTGCCGGGCACGCCTGCTTTGCCCGCCGAGCGGGCCAGCGCCGCCATGGCGGGTCGGCGCATGGCATCGAAGCCGCCAAAGTCCAACGCCTGGGCCAGCCGGGTCATGGTGGCGGGCGACACACCGGCCGCTCGCGCCGACTGGCGCATCGATTGCAAGCCCAGCTCCGCCGGGTGCTCGCGTACCCAGCGCGCGGCGCGCTGGAGTTCGGGACTCAGGCTGGCGAAGCGGCTGTCGAGTTGCTGGACGAGGAGGCGGTAAGGCACGCGGCGGGGCTTTGAAACAAAGGAATCATAAATAGTTTAATGAAACACTTGAATCAACGCCAGTGGCTGCGAACCGGTCAGCTTGTCGCCGGCTCGCGCCTGACCCGAAACCAGGCCGCATACATCGCCGGCAAGGCCAGCAAGGTAAGCACAGTGGCCACGATCAAACCGCCCATGATGGCCACCGCCATTGGCCCCCAGAACACGCTGCGCGAGAGCGGGATCATGGCCAGCACAGCGGCAGCGGCGGTCAACACGATGGGGCGCATGCGCCGCACCGCAGCTTCCACCACCGCGTCCCAGGCCGGCACGCCAAGCCGGCGGTCCTGCTCGATCTGGTCGATCAAAATCACCGAGTTGCGCATGATCATGCCCATGAGCGCGATCACGCCCAGCAGCGCCACAAAGCCGAACGGCCGGTTCAGCAGCAGCAAGGCGCCGGCCACACCGGCCAGGCCCAGCGGGCCGGTCAGGAACACCAGCAGCGAGCGGCTGAAGCTCTGCAGCTGAATCATGAGAAGGGTGAAGATGATGAACAGCATCAGCGGCACACCGGCTGCGATCGACGAGGAGCCCTTGCTGCTTTCTTCGACAGCACCGGCCACCACAACGCGGTAACCCGTGAGGCCGCGCTCGGCCCAGCGCGCGCTGATGGCCTGCATGGCCGGCAACAGCTCGGCGCTCACGGTGGCGCCTTGCAGGCCTTCGACCACATCGCCCTGCACGGTGATCGCATAGGTGCGGTTCTCGCGCCAGATCACGCCAGGCTCCCATTCGAAGACTGGCCGCGCAATTTGCGCCAGCGGAATGCTCGTGCCGCTGGCCGTGGGCAGATAGGCGTTGCGCAGGCTGCTGATGGCGTCGCGCTCGGCCAGCGGCTGGCGCAGCACGATGTCGATCAGCTTGTCCCCATCGCGGTACTGGCCCACCGTGCTGCCGATCAGGATGGTGCGCGCGGCTTGTGCGATCGATTGGCTGGACACGCCCAATGCACGCGCCTTGGCCTGATCGACGTCCAGCCGCAGCACCTTGACCGACTCGTTCCAGTTGTCGTTGACACCGCGCGTGTTCGGGCTCTCGCGCATAGCGGCCTTCACCTCATCGGCCAGACCGCGCAGCACCGCCGGATCGGCGCCGACCACCCCGAACTGCACCGGGTACGGCACCGGCGGCCCGTTGGGCAGCAGCTTGACGCGCCCGCGCACCTCGGGGAACTCGGTGGCCAGCAAGGCGGGCAGGCGCTTGCGCAGCGTCTCGCGCGTGGGCAGGTCTTGCGGCAGCACGATGAACTGAGAGACGTTGGTCTGCGGAAAGATCTGATCCAGCGGCAGGTAAAAACGCGGCACACCCGAGCCGACCCAGGTGGTGACGCTGGTCACGCCCGCCTCTTGCGCCAGACGCGCTTCGACCCGGCGGGTGATGGCGTCGGTGGCGGCAAAGCTCGCGCCCTCGGGCAGCCAGATATCGACCATGATTTCAGGCCGGCTGGAGTCGGGGAAGAACTGCTGCTGCACCTTGCCCATGCCCACCACGCCGAGCACAAAGCTGGCGATCGTGAGGCCAATCGTGATCCAGCGGTGCAGCACACACCAGTTCACCAGCGCGCGAAAGCGCACGTAAAACGGCCCGTCGAACACCTCGGTGGCCGGGCCCACATGGGGCTTGATCTTGAGCAGCCGCACACCGAGATACGGCACGAACATGACAGCCACC
>JBBSDB010000223.1:0-5868 GCA_038249735.1 Burkholderiales bacterium | reverse complement strand
TGCGGTCCAGCACCTGCGCCACGGCGCGGCGCATGGGCTCAGCCTGAGCCGCCCAATCGGTGCCGCTGTCGAGGTGCGTCACAGGCGCCAGCGCGTAAAACGTGTCGTGGCCGGGAGGTGCCATGGTGGCGTCGGTGGCGGTGGGCCGGTGCAGGTAAAGGCTGAAATCGTCGGTCAGTTTGTGGCGCTTGAAGATGTCTTTCAACAGCTCTTTGTAGCGCGGGCCAAGCACCATCATGTGGTGCGGCACGCCGGTGTACTGCTTGCTCGTGCCGAAGTACCAGACGAACAGACTCATGGAATAGCGACCGTTGTCGATGCGGCGATCGGTCCAGTGGCGCCGATGTTCGGGGGCCACGAGATTGCGGTAGGTCCAGGCCGTGTCGGCATTGGAGATCACGATATCGGCCGGGATGTGCTCACCGCTGGCCAGGGTGACGCCGCAGGCTTTGCCTTGCTCGATGTCTATGCGCTTGACCTCGGCATTGCAGCGCAACACCCCGCCCTGCCCTTGCATCAATTTCACCAAACCTTGCACCAGTTTGCCGGTGCCACCCACCGCCCAGTGCACGCCCCATTGCCGCTCCAGCGCGTTGATGAGGCTGTAGATGCAGGTGACGGAAAACGGGTTGCCGCCGATCAGCAGGCTTTGCAGGCTCATCGCGGTGCGCAGCTTGGGGTGCTTCAGGTGGCTGGCCACCATCGCGTGCAAGCTGCGCCAGCCGCGCATGCGCAGAATGGCCGGGCTGGCCTTGATGAGGTCACCCACAGTGTCGAAGGCCTTCGCGCCCAGGGCTTCGAAGCCCAGCTTGTAGCAGTGGTCGGCCTCGGCCATGAAGCGCTCGTAACCCGCCGCGTCGCTCGGGCTGATGCGGCGCACTTCGGCGCGCTGTTTGTCCGGGTCACCGCTGTAGTTGAAGTGGTCGCCATCGGCAAAAAGGATGCGGTAGAACGGGTCGAGCGCGCGCAGCTCGATATCGTCACTGCGGCGTTTGCCTGCCAGCGCCCAGAGCTCGTCGAACAAAAACGGTACCGTGATGATGGTGGGCCCAGCGTCGAATGTGTGGCCAGCTTCGTGGTGCACGTAGGCGCGGCCACCAGGTGCATCCAGCTTTTCCAGCAGGGTGACGCGCCAGCCCTTGGCGCCCAAGCGAACCGCGGACGCCAGGCCGCCGAAACCGCTGCCGATGATGACCGCGTGTGGTGTGCCCGGCGGATGCTGGGGCGAGGTAGGCTGGGCCGAAGGTGGCAGTTCCCAGCGGTCTTCAATGGTGCGAAATGCGTTCATCTTCAGTCGGGTTTGATGGCCGTGCTCGCGCTGGGCCTCATGACCGGAACATCCCGGTGATCGGTGACTTGTCGACTGGAGCGCTGGGCCATCGCCCAGCCCCAAAGTTTTTGCAGGGGTAGTGGCCAGGCCATGATGCCGTGCTCCAGAATTGCAAGCCCGAGCAATGTGGCCAGCAGCACCAAGCCAGTGTCTCGGGCTGCGTCACCCGCAGGCACCTGCCAGACGATCCACAGCCAGCCCACGCAAGCGGCACCCACTGTGACGTAGAAAAACAAACCCACAGGTCCACGGCGGAAGTAGGAGCCCAGGTAGACGAGGTGCTTGGGCAGGTACTGTTCGCCGACCTCCGGCACACCAAAGAACAGGTTGAGCTTGGCCGAGGCGCGCATGCACCACAGCAACGCAAAAGTGCAAGTCGCCATGTGGCTGGGCTGATCTTGCTGCAGCCACAACAGCGCGGCGAAGTTGGCGAGCAGGGCCAGTTCGTGCCACAGCACCGCTTGCACCGACTGGCTCAGACGCGGCCAACCGGTGGCGCCGGGCTGCAAAGGCTGTGTGCGCGGTCCGGTGAGCCAGCCGGTGAGAAAAGCAACTTCATGCCAGCTCCACATCACAATCACGCTGGCGAAGGCCAGGTAAGCATTGGCCACGCTGGCGGCCTGCATGCTCTGCCAACTGGTCCACAGGCTCGCGCCCAACAAGCCGGTGAAGCCCAACAAACTCCAGCGAAACGAGGCCGGGGACCGGCGCACCAGCCACAGAATGGCGCCGGTGCCAAACCACCAACACAACAGCGCAAACAGCGCTGGTGCGACGAGGGAACCGGTGAAATCGGGCATGGAGGCTCGTTGGTGTGGTGAAGCAGGTTTGCTTAGGTGGACAACAGCGTATGGCGCTTTCGCCTCACCACACCGGCGCCATGCGGATCTCCTTGGGCAGTTCTCGCTTGATCACTGGCAGCGTGTAAAGCCGACCGAAAGTGAAGAAAGCCCGCGCCGCGCAGCTGACGCGTTGCACCGCACCCACCACACCGCCGCGCGCGCGGGCCTTGTCGTTCTCCAGCGAGATCGCCAGCAGCCGGTCCATGCAGCGGCGAAACACCGGGTGGTCGATATCGACTTCAACCGGGAACACCTGGCGGCAAATGTCGCTGGTGATGCGGAACACCGCATAGTCGTACTCGGTGGACTTGAAGCCCATCGCCTCATGCAGCATGGGACGGGTGTGGTCGCGCACGTACATGGTGGCGTAGACCGCGAGGATGAAAAAGCGGATCCACAGCTTGTTCATCCCTTTGAGCAACTGCGGCTGGGCACGCATCATGAGCGCGAACGATTCGCCATGGCGGAATTCGTCGTTGCACCAGCGCTCGAACCAGCGAAAGATGGGGTGGAAGCGCTTGTCGGGGTGGCGCTCCAACTGGCGGAAGATGGTGATGTAGCGCGCGTAACCAATCTTCTCGCTCAGGTAGGTGGCGTAAAAAATGTACTTGGGCTTGAAGTAGGTGTAGGCCTTGTTCTTGCGCAGCGCGCCAAGGTTGATACCCAGGTCGAAGTCTTTAAGGCACTGGTTGATGAAGCCGGCATGGCGCGATTCGTCGCGGGCCATGTAAGCCATCAGCTGCTTGATATCGGGGTTGTTGACCTTCTTGCGAATCTCGTTGTACAGAATGCAGCCGGAGAACTCGGAGGTGCAGGAACTGATGAGGAAGTCCTGAAACTCCTCACGCAGTTCGGGCGAGAGCTGCGGCAACAGAACCTTGAACTCTTCTGCAAACGCGGCGTCGCGCTTGAAGTGATCCTGGTTGTTGTCGCTCTCGTATTCGGCCATCAGCTTGTCCCACTCGGCGCGCACCGGCGAGACGTCGATCGCATCCATTGCCTTGAAGTCGGTGGTGTAAAAACGTGGCGTGAGCATCGTGTCTTTGGCGGCGCGAGCGGTGGCGTCTTGCGTGGCCTCCATCGCATCCATCAGCAGACCCACGTGGTCGGTCTGTGTATCGGTTCGGGTGGTGTCAAAAACGGGGTTCATGGCTTCACTCATGGGGTGGGTTGGGCCAAACGCAACTGGCTGTAGACAGCGGAGTTGGTGGGACCAAAAGATTCGAGGTTGAGGCGCTCGCCGGTGGCAGTGTCGCGCAAGGTGACGCGGCCGTCTACATGACCTGTCAGAAGAAAAGGGGCTTCCGAGCCCAGGCCGCGGCTCTGGCGCTCGCGCGCCATGGCCCGCAGGCTGCCGCGCAGAAAACCCTGCTCGCCTTGGAACAGCGCAATTTCCTTGCCGCTGGATGCATCCAACACAGCCACAGCACCACTGGGCCGGTCTTCAAAACGCAGCGTCTGCTGCCAAGCGACGGCCGGCGTTTCGCTGGCGATCACACCGCCGCTGGAGTGCGTCTCCCACGCCACAGCCGCCAACGTGGCGGCGAGAACGGCGCCAATCACCCAGATCTGCCAAGGGGTCGAGGTGCCCAACGGGGCCGAGTATTGCTCGCTCATACCGCCGCCGTGTTCTGGGGCAAGGCGTTGTCGCGCACCACGCGCACACGAACTGGCATTGGCACCATGACTGGCTGCGAATCGACGCGCTCGCCCACACTCACCGGCTCGCTTGGATTGACCTGCAGCCAAGCGAGTTGCAAACGGGCTGCGATCGCAGCCGCATCGGGAACACAACGCAGGCTGGGCTCGGGCCGCTTGACCTGCCAGGGGCGGGCGTGCGGCCAAAGGTTCAGCCAAGCGATGCGGTCGTCGCCTTTGAGCGCGAGAGCGATATCTCCAAAGCCGGCGGCGTGTGGCTTGATCGAGGCAGCTGCAATCTGCTTGAGTGGCAGGTTGAAGGTGAGCGTCAGCACGATACCGACGCGCATGATCACGCGGCGATCGGTGAGCGTGTAGAGCGTGGTTCTGGCCGAAAACCAGGCAATGGTGGTGAGCAACACCAGCGTCAGAAGCGCCATGCTGGAACTGATCGCCATGGGCCGCAGCAGCGCCGCATTGGGTTCGCCCAGCAAGTAGAGCCATTGCAGCACCAACATGACCGAGAAGTAAATCGTCAGCTTGCGCACATGAAAGGCGTGAATCGCCAACCGCTTCCAGTCAGGGGTGCCCTGCCACAGCATGCGCTCGCCGCGTGGGAGCGGCTCGGGCAGACCGGGGGCGGCCTCGAATTCGTGTTCGTGGTGGGCGTTCATACCAGCGGCTCCTGACGCTCGGGGGTCGCGTAAAGCAAACCGGCACCGAAATAGGCCATGATTTTTTCCTCTTCCAAGAAGGTGATTTGATTGGGCGTGCGCACACCCGGCACATTGGCAAATTGGTGTGCCAGCAAAGCGTGGACGTACACACCGGTCTTTTTGATGCGCGCGAAGTTCATCGGCATCAGCACCGAGTGACCGCTGGGCAGTTCAATCTCGATATAGCGAAACAACATTTCGGAGCGGTCGACCCAGAGGTCTTTCACCGTGCCCGCCACCTCGCGGTCGGCACCGAACACCGACATGCCGCGTGGCTCCGTGTCTTGCAACGCCACGCCGTGGTCTTGCGCCACCCGCAGCGGCACGATCTTGACTTCGCCCTCAAACGTCATGTCGGGATGGTCAGCGCGCGCTGCCCAGGCACCAGGTCCCACACCGGCCAGCAACGGGTCGCCCACCGGCTCCAGGGGTGCACCGATCCAGCCATGGCTGGGCTTGCCGTGGTAGGTGCCGTCGACCCGATTGGGGTCGGGGTTGAGCAACGCGCTGCCATCGGCCATCAGGTACGTCTTGGACTCGACAGACGGCCAGCCTTTGGCCGGCGGCGCGTTCTCGCGCCCTGGGTCCATGGGATAGCCCTCTCGGTGACTCTCTCGCTGCAGGTAGTAAATGAGGCCAAAAAAGAAAGCCCAAAACGCGTACAGCACCAGCTGAGCAACGTCGACATATTGGGTGATAGCGCCTGTTTCCATGGTGATACTCCTTCGAGGAATGTGGGCTTGATGACGGGGCAGGAACGGAAGTGAATGCTCAGCCTGGCAGTTCGGCCAAACCAATCGAACGTGAAGCAGGGACACTGGCCTGGCTGCGCCGCACCAGCGGACCCAGCGCGATCAGCACCGCGAACAACAAATAGATTTCGACATGAAACACGAAGCTGTAGCCGGTCGAAGGTGAATTGAGCGCTTCGCCCAACCAGCCACGGGTGGCCATGGCAGAGACCGCATCGCGCATCACACCGCCTAAGGCCATCGACAGACCGCCAGCGGTTGCCTGAACCGCCCCCCAGGCACCCAGCACCAAGCCGGTGAGTTCGGGTTCGGGCAATTCCATGGCGGTCAACAGCATGCTCCCCGAGACCAGGCCACCGGCGAACCCGATCAATGCCGCTCCAAACTGGAACAGCGCAGCCGATTCAAGAGGAGCCGCGAAGATCACGCAAGCAAAGGCAGGCAAACCCAATACGGCGCCGATAGCAGCCAAGCGAATGGTGTCCAGACCGCGCGACATGAAACGCGCCGACAACACAAAGGCCAGCAAGGCACCGCCCGCGCTCATGGCGGTCAGGGTGCTGGTCAGGCTCACATTGAGGCCCAGCACC
>JBBSDB010000222.1:0-5879 GCA_038249735.1 Burkholderiales bacterium | reverse complement strand
TCCAGGTAGTCGCATTGGGTGGCCAGCTGCTCGATCGGGTAGCCACGGTACAGCAGCTCACCCTTGTCGCCATCGATGTAGGTGATCGACGACTGGCAGGCGGCGGTAGACAAAAAACCCGGGTCGTAGGTGAACATGCCGGTCTGCGCATACAGCTTGCGGATGTCGATCACGTCGGGCCCAATCGTGCCGGCGTACATGGGCAGGTCCACACTGGGGCTGCCATTGGAAAACGACAGGGTGGCTTTGTTGTCAACGAGTTTCATGCGGTTTCCTTAAACAAGCGGTCTCAAGCGGTGGGCCGTGCTGTGCGCAAAAGGGCCAGCACGTGGTTGACGTCATCGCGCGCCAAATCGCCCTCGGGGGATTTTCGGCCGAACAACAAATCAAGCAAATCGTTGTCGGACAGGTCCATTAAATCGCCCAGAGCTTCGGCCTGCCTGACAGTCAGGGTGGACGAGTAGGCTTCGAAAAAGCGCTCAATGAACAGATCGTTCTCCAGCAGACCTCGGCGGCAACGCCAGCGCAGCTTGCTCAGGGCGCGTGCATCGATCGGTTCATCTAGGCTGTCGGTGGCTGCCATGGATCGGTCGGTACGTTGGCTCAAATCGAGCGCATCACCAGCATTTCTTTGATCTTGCCGATGGCTTTGGTGGGGTTCAAGCCCTTGGGGCAAACGTCCACGCAGTTCATGATCGAGTGGCAGCGGAACAGGCGGTACGGATCTTCAAGGTTATCCAGACGTTCAGCTGTGGCTTCGTCGCGGCTGTCGGCGATGAAACGGTAGGCTTGCAACAGACCGGCTGGACCAACGAATTTGTCGGGGTTCCACCAGAAGCTGGGGCAGGCGGTGGAGCAGCTAGCGCACAGGATGCACTCGTACAGGCCGTTCAGCTCGTCGCGCTCTTCTGGGCTCTGCAGCCTTTCGGTTTCGGGTGGGATGCTGTCGTTGATCAGATAGGGCTTGATGCTGTTGTACTGCTTGAAGAACAGCGTCATGTCCACGATCAGGTCGCGTACCACCGGCAAGCCGGGCAGCGGCTTCAGGGTGATCACGCCGGGCAGCGTGTTCATGTTGGTCAGGCAGGCCAGACCGTTCTTTCCGTTGATGTTCATTGCATCCGACCCACACACGCCTTCGCGGCACGAGCGGCGAAACGAAATCGACGGGTCCACTTTCTTGAGCTTCATCAAAGCGTCGAGCAGCATGCGCTCGTGGCCGTCGAGCTCAACCTCGATGGTCTGCATGTAGGGCTTGGCGTCCGTTTCCGGGTCGTAGCGGTACATCTTGAAAGTGCGAAGTGCCATGGTGCTTATTCCTGAAGTGT
The DNA here is from genome assembly GCA_038249735.1 of Burkholderiales bacterium. Lineage (GTDB taxonomy): Bacteria > Pseudomonadota > Gammaproteobacteria > Burkholderiales > Burkholderiaceae_C > Hydrogenophaga. Next base: position 4,551 of record JBBSDB010000222.1, on the reverse strand, counting down.
TTCGGGATCCAACGCTGCGGGGCTCTGTTTCAAGGAGGTGCGGAACTGGCTTTGCCAGGCCGCAGGTAACGCCTCTTGAGGGGGCAACGCAGGCGAGCGGGGTGGTTAAAAGGTCCTGACTTTGGGCGGAACGGATTCCACCGTCAGCGGCTTGAGGTTGACCGGCTTGTAGCCCAGGCTGTTGTCGGCGCTGTACCACAGGGTGTGTTTCATCCACTCGGCATCGTTGCGGCCGAGCGGGAACTGGGGGTCGTCGGCCGGGCGCTCGTAGTCGTTGACCGTGTGAGCACCGCGGCATTCTTTGCGGGCAGCGGCCGAGGTCATGGTGGCTTGGGCGGACTCGATCAGGTTTTCCACTTCCAGCGCCTCGATGCGCGCGGTGTTGAAGACCTTGGACTTGTCTTTCAGCGCGATCTTGTTGACACGATCGCGCATGGCGTTGATTTTCTTCACGCCCTCGTCCAGGCTGGCCTGGGTGCGGAACACACCGGCGTGTTGCTGCATCACGGCGCGCAGATCGTTGGCCACATCCTGGGCGTATTCACCATCGGTGGTGGCATCGAGCCGAGCCAGACGAGCCAGGGATTTGTCGGCTGCGTCAGCTGGCAAGGGCTTGAATTCTTTGTTTTTGTCGTTGAACTCGACGATGTGGTTGCCCGCAGCGCGGCCAAAAACGAGCAAATCGAGCAGCGAGTTGGTGCCCAGGCGGTTGGCGCCGTGCACGCTGACACAGGAGCATTCGCCCACCGCGTACAGACCATTGACCACCTTTTGCGCACCGCTGCCGCCGTCGGGTATGACCACTTGTCCATGGATGTTGGTGGGGATGCCACCCATCTGGTAGTGGATGGTGGGCACGACCGGGATTGGCTCGCGGGTGATATCCACGTTGGCGAAGTTCACACCGATCTCGTACACCGAGGGCAGGCGCTTGTGGATGGTCTCGGCGCCCAGGTGGTCGAGCTTGAGGAGCACGTAGTCTTTGTTCGGACCGCAGCCGCGACCTTCCTTGATTTCCTGGTCCATACAGCGCGAGATGAAGTCGCGCGGTGCCAAATCTTTGAGTGTGGGCGCGTAGCGCTCCATGAAGCGCTCGCCTTCGCTGTTGAGCAGAATCGCGCCTTCGCCGCGGCAGCCTTCGGTGAGCAGCACGCCGGCACCGGCCACGCCGGTGGGATGGAATTGCCAGAACTCCATGTCTTCCAGCGGGATGCCGGCGCGAGCCGCCATGCCCAGGCCATCGCCGGTGTTGATGAAGGCGTTGGTCGATGCCGCGAAGATGCGGCCAGCGCCACCGGTGGCGAGCAGCGTGGTCTTGGCTTGCAGCAGGTAGGTTTCGCCGGTTTCCATTTCCATCGCGGTCACGCCCAAGACGTCACCATCAGCGTCGCGGATCAGGTCCAGCGCCATCCATTCGACGAAGAAGGTGGTGCGGGCGGCCACGTTTTGCTGGTACAGCGTGTGCAGCATCGCGTGGCCGGTGCGGTCGGCGGCGGCACAGGCCCGCTGCACCGGCTTCTCGCCGTAGTTGGCGGTGTGACCGCCGAATGGGCGCTGGTAAATCGTGCCGTCGGGGTTGCGGTCAAAAGGCATGCCGAAATGTTCCAGCTCGTACACCACCTTGGGCGCTTCGCGGCACATGAACTCGATGGCGTCTTGGTCACCGAGCCAGTCGGAGCCTTTGATGGTGTCGTAGAAGTGGTAGTGCCAGTTGTCCTCGTTCATGTTGCCGAGCGAGGCACCGATGCCACCTTGCGCGGCGACCGTGTGCGAGCGGGTTGGGAACACCTTGGACAACACAGCGACCTTCAGGCCGGCGCGTGCCAGCTGCAGCGAGGCGCGCATGCCGGAGCCGCCGGCTCCGACGATCACAACGTCGAATTGGCGGGTGGGGAGATTTGCGGTTGCGGTTGCGGACATGGAATCAGAGCCTCCAGAGAACTTGAACGGCCCAGCCCATGCAGGCCACGAGCCAGACGATGGTGAAAACGTGAAGGCCCAGGCGGATGCCTGGCGGCTTGACGTAGTCCATCCAAATATTGCGCATGCCGACCCAGACGTGGTAACCCAGCGAGACGAATACAGCCAAGGTCAGCGCCTTCATCCATTGGGGGGCAAAAATGGCCGCCCAAGACTCGTAGCCGATCGGGCCACTGGAGAAGACGACCCCGGCAATGACCAGCAACGTGAACAGGGTGAGCAGCGTGGCGGTGATGCGCTGGGCCAACCAGTCGCGTGTGCCGAAATGCGCGCCCGGGGTGACGCGTTGGGTTCCGTAATTGACAGCCATCTTGGTGTGTCCTTGAAAGTGAGTGGGCGTTTGGAATAGCAAAGCGGCTGTCGAGATCAATAGACGCCGAACAGCTTGGCGCCCAGCACCGCGGTGAGCCCGATGCTCAGCACCAGCGTGACAAGGGCGGTTGACTTGCCGAACTCTTTGGTCACCTTGTGCGTGGCGTCCATGTAGACATGGCGCATGCCGGCGATCAGGTGGTGCAGATAGGCCCAGATGATGGCCAGCACCACCAGCTTGAACAGCCAGCCCGGCACAAAGCCCACACCAGCCGAGAAGGCCGAGGTGAAGCGCGCAAAAGAGATTTCAGACGACACCGAGGTGTCGAACAACCAGACGATCAGGGGCAAGAGCAAGAACATCAAACCGCCACTGGCGCGGTGCAGGATCGAAACCCAGGCCGCTGGCGTCATTCGGTAGGTGGTGAGGTCCGTGAAGGCGTTGATGTTGCGGAACTCGGGCCGCTTGCGAGACACTTCGGTCATGAGGAGGATGCTTTCTTGCGGTGAGGAGGAGGGTGCGCGGGCGGTGTAACGCGTTGGTAACCACTGGCACAGGCTACAAATTCTATTGCAATGCACCATACCGGAGACTGACGCGGGGTCACTGTCTAAGACAGCCCAACTCAGCTGAGTTCGTTGCGGTAATGCCGGCCGTCGGTGCGGTAAAGGCCGCGCCGCAGCTCCATCGGCACATCGTTGTAGGTGTAGGCCACCCGCTCGACGCTCAACAGCGGATGGCCTGCGCTCACGGCCAGCAGTGGGGCGGTATCGGCATCTGCGCTGACTGCCTTGATCTTCTCCACAGCGCGCACCATGCGCACGCCGAACTGGGTCTCAAACAGGGCGTACATCGGGCCGGTATCGTCCGAGAGCGTCTCAAGCGTGAGGCCCTTGAACGGCCCGCCGGGCAGCCAGATGTCTTCCAGGATGGCTGGCGCTCCGGCAAACGACAGCACCCGTTTCACCTGCAGCACCGGGTCGCCCGTGCGACCGCCGAGCTGGCGCGCCACCTCTGCGCTGGCCCGTTGGCGCCGGCATTCAATGATCTGGCGCTCTGCCGGGCCCTGGCCGTCGAGGTCGCCAGCGTCGGGCAGCAGGCGCAAAAAGCGGTACTGGGTGTGCGCCTCGGCGTGCGTGGCCACGAAAGTGCCTTTGCCCTGGCGGCGCACCAACAGGTTGTCGGTGGCCAGCTCGTCGATCGCTTTGCGCACCGTTCCTTGGCTCACGCGGTAGCGCGCAGCCAGCTCGAATTCGCTGGGAATGGCATCACCCGGCTTCCACTCGCCCGCCTGGAGGCTGCGCAGAATCAGCGTTTTGATCTGCTGGTACAGGGGGCTGAAAGCGGCCGCATCCAGCGCGCCGGGGGCTTCGTTGTCTGCACCCGCTGCGCGCGCATCGGACGCTGGCGGGTCGCTGAACGGGGTGGGTATGTTGGGCATGGCAGATAGAACGCCAAAGGTGGCAGATCGGGATCAATCATATCTTATATAAGACATAAGACAAATTGACGTATCAGGGTTTGCGAGGGTACACTTGACCACAGACTATGGCGCGCGATTTGCGCCTGTCTTGGATCCAGGCTGGCGTTTTTTTAATCGGTTTTCCTCCTGACGCTGGCGTCCAAAATTTCGTTCCTTTTCTCCCTCTATTTCTGGAGTTTTCACATGAGCAAGAAGCCCGTTCGCGTTGCTGTCACCGGTGCCGCGGGTCAGATTGGTTACGCCCTGCTGTTTCGTATCGCCTCGGGCGAAATGCTCGGCAAAGACCAGCCCGTGATCCTGCAACTGCTGGAAGTTCCGGTGGAAGGCCCGCAAAAAGCGCTCAAGGGCGTGATGATGGAACTCGATGATTGCGCGTTCCCGCTGCTGGTGGAAATGACCGCCCATGGCGATCCGATGACCGCATTCAAGGACGCCGACTACGCGTTGCTGGTCGGTTCGCGTCCGCGCGGCCCGGGCATGGAACGCGCCGAGTTGCTTGCTGTCAACGGCGCCATCTTCACCGCACAGGGCAGGGCGCTCAACGCCGTGGCCTCACGCAACGTCAAGGTGCTGGTGGTCGGCAACCCGGCCAACACCAACGCCTACATCGCCATGAAGAGCGCGCCCGATCTGCCGCGCAAAAACTTCACCGCCATGCTGCGTCTGGACCACAACCGCGCGGCCAGCCAGATCGCCGCCAAGACCGGAAAGGCCGTGGCAGACATCGAAAAGCTGACCGTCTGGGGCAACCACTCGCCCACCATGTACGCCGACT
>JBBSDB010000221.1:0-5977 GCA_038249735.1 Burkholderiales bacterium | reverse complement strand
TCTGCGGTGCCGCCAGACCGGCGCCGTTGGCCGCGGCCATGGTCTCGTGCATGTCGGCCGCCAGCTGGTGCAGCTCGGGCGTGTCAAAGGCGGTGACTCGCTGGGCGGTACGCAATAGGCGCGGGTCGCCCATTTTCAGAATGGTGTGAACGGTCATGGTGCAGGGTGTTGCAGGCGGCGAAGGGAACAAACGCTCATGGGGGATGGACCGGGGTGACAGGCGATTTTGATGCAGGTAGAGTGAAACACGTCGGCGCCTGCCGTCTTGTCCCCCTTGGAGGTCCTGCATGTCACCAGCCACCCGCATCGCAAACACCCTTCGCCACGGCCATTTCGGTCGCACCCTGCGCCTCGCAGCCGCCGGCCTGCTCCTGCTTGGCTGCGCTCTCGCGGTGGGAAACGCGAAAGCCCAAGGCGCCGAGATTTTCCAGGGCGCCGATCTGGCCCTGGGGCAAAAGCTGATCGCTGACAACAAATGCGTGGCCTGTCACATCAGCAAGGTGGGCGGTGACGGCAGCAAAATGTACAAGCCGGCAGGCCGAATCAACAACGCTGGTCTGCTGCGCGGCATGGTGGAGATGTGCAACACCACGATGAATTTGGGGATGTTCCCGGAGGAAGTCACGGCGGTGGCGGCGGTGATGAACAGGGATCATTACAAGTTCAAGTGACTGGGCTCAGCCGGTCGATGCGCCGACAAAACGCGCCCAGGCAACCCCAAAGCGCCCGGGTCGCTCTTCGAACACCAGCGCACGCCCGACATCGACCGATTCATAGAGAGAACGCGAAACCTTGATTTTTCGGGTTTGGGTTCGGTCGTGCCAATCGGTCACACGCAAGAAGTGGACGGATCCGCCCAGCATGTAGCGACTGATTGACTTGCTCACCACAGGCGCCTCTCGCACCACGGCGGGCGCGGTGTCCCACCCGATGTTCGCTTGACGGATTCCGCTCGCAGCAATGCTGTAGGCCCCAAATGTTCCCACCAAAACCAGCTCGAGCAGGTACAGGTGTGCCCTGGCACTGCGAGCCAGCAACAGGAAATGCGCCCCCAGCAAAGCCAAAAAAACAAAGGAGCCGACCCACAGCGTCAGTTCAAGCAGGCGGGCCGTGTCAAGCAAGAAAGCGTCGTCGAACACGAACGGAAGGAAGAGAAACACCGCTCCGTTGATCGCCAGGGCGGTGGATACCGACTGAACGGCCACGCCCGGTAGCAAGGTGCGATCGCGCTTTGTAACGGGTCGTTCGGGGGGTTCGCTGTGCCGCAGCGCCTGACCGATTTGGTTGAGAAAGGGCAAAGCGGCGGTCATCGCCTCTTCGAGCCGCCAGGCGTCGCGCTTTGTGCCCCAGAATTTGCCTCGATCGATGCGCACGACAAGCCACCCATGGGCGCAACGCACGCGCCTGACCCTGCAACCGGAGGCCTCTTGAACGAACAGATGTTGAGCGGCCGCACGCAGTTCAGGGCTGTCGACGACGCGATTGAGCAGATGCATATCGTCAGAGGCAAGGTACACCAATCGGTCAAAGCCTTCATGCCCGAACTGCTTCTCCACCGACAGACCCATCCACTTGAAAAAGCGGTCATCCCAGCGCTCGCGCTTCAATTCAAAGCGAAAAAAGTCGGGCACTTGAACAGCCAGCTCCAGCGCGAAGCTGCTGTCCCTGCGCTGGAGGTAGCGAAAGTGGTGTGGCGGAGCCTTGCGGCCACCGCCAGGAGTACCCGACCAGGGCTTGAACCAGCGCGAGCGGAATTGCCAGGTCAGCATGAGCGCCAAGCTGACGAGGCCGAAGGCGAACCACATGCCGCACTCAGCCTGCAAGCACGCGAAGCATGGCCGCTTCGTCGATCACCGCCACGCCCAGCTCCTGCGCTTTGGCAAGCTTGCTGCCTGCCTCGGCGCCAGCCACCAGATAGTCGGTTTTTTTGCTCACCGAGCCCGCCACCTTGGCGCCTGCGGCTTCCAGCAGCGCCTTGGCCTCTTCGCGCTTGAGGGTTGGGAAGGTGCCAGTGAGCACAAAGGTCTGGCCCGCCAAGGGCTGAGGCGCGCGCTCCGCTGGCTCACCCTCCTCCCAGGTGACGCCGCAGGCGCGCAGCTGCTCCACCACCTCGCGGTTGTGGGGCTGGTCGAAGAAGGTGCGCAGGCTTTGCGCCACCACCGGGCCGACGTCGCTCACTTCCAGCAGCTGCTCCAGGCTGGCGTCCATCACCCGGTCCAGGCTGCCGAAGTGCCGCGCCAGGTCCTTCGCTGTGGCCTCGCCCGCGTGGCGGATGCCAAGACCGAACAGAAAGCGCGGCAGCGTGGTCTGCTTGGAGGCTTCAAGCGCCGCCAGGATGTTTTGCGCCGATTTGTCTGCCATGCGATCCAGGCCGGCCAAGGCAGTGAAGCCCAGCTTGTACAGATCAGGCAGCGTATTGACCACACCGGCGTCGACCAGCTGCTCGACCAGCTTGTCGCCCAGGCCCTCGATTTCCACCGCGCGGCGCTGCGCGAAATGCAGGATCGCCTGCTTGCGCTGGGCCGCGCAGAACAAGCCACCAGTGCAGCGGTGATCGACCTCGCCTTCTTCGCGCAGGGTGTCGCTGCCACAGACCGGGCAGTGGCTCGGCATGCTGAACAGCGGCGGATCGCCAACCCGCTTCTCCAGCAGCACCGACACCACCTCGGGGATCACATCGCCCGCGCGGCGCACGATCACCGTGTCGCCCACGCGCACATCCTTGCGGCGCGCTTCGGCCTCGTTGTGCAGGGTGGCGTTGGTCACGGTGACATTGCCCACGAAGACCGGTGCCAGCTTGGCCACCGGCGTGAGTTTGCCGGTGCGTCCCACCTGCACATCGATGGCGAGCACGGTGGTGAGCTGTTCCTGCGCCGGGTACTTGTGCGCCACCGCCCAGCGCGGCTCGCGCGAGACGAAGCCAAGCTGGCGCTGCAGCGCGAGGGCATTCACCTTGTAGACCACGCCGTCGATGTCGTAAGGCAACTGGTCGCGGCTGGCACCCATCTTTTGGTGAAACGCCACCAACGCCTCGGCCCCAGTCGCCAACGCGGTCTGCTCGGCCACCGGAAAGCCCCAGGCCTTGAGTTGCTGCAACAGCTCAAAGTGGGTGGTAAATGCCGGGCCGCCCTGCTCTGCGGGCGTGATCTCGCCCAGGCCATAAGCGAAGAAGCTCAACGGGCGCTGCGCCGCGATGCCTGAATCGAGCTGGCGTACCGCGCCGGCCGCCGCGTTGCGCGGGTTGACAAAGGTTTTCTCGCCCTTGGCGCCAGCGGCGATCTTGGCGCGCTGGCGGTCGTTGAGCGCATCGAAATCGTCGCGCCGCATGTAGACCTCGCCGCGCACCTCCAGCACGGGCGGTACCCCCACGCGCCGCCGCTGTGCGGGTTGCTGCCCCGCGACGGAGCGCTCGCCCACTGTGGGCGGCCCGGCGCTGGGCTCGGGCGCATCCGGAGTCAGTTTCAGCGGGATCTGGTGAATGGTGCGCACATTGGCCGTCACATCCTCGCCCACCTCGCCATCGCCGCGCGTGGCCGCCTGCACCAGTACACCGCCTTCGTAGCGAAGACTCATGGCCAAGCCGTCGAACTTGAGCTCGGCGACGTATTCGACCGGCGGATCGCTCTCGGTCAGGCCCAGCGCACGGCGCACCCGGTTGTCGAAGTTCAGCGCACCAGTGGCCTCGGTGTCGGTCTCGGTGTTGATCGAGAGCATGGGCACCAGATGGCGCACCGGCGAAAAGCCGTCCAACACCCGGCCGCCCACCCGCTGCGTGGGCGAATCGGGCGTGAGCAGTTGCGGGTGCGCGGTCTCCAGCGCCTGCAGTTCCCGAAACAGCCGGTCGTACTCGGCGTCCGGAATTTCGGGATCGTCCAGCGTGTAGTAACGGTGCGCGTGGTGGTGCAGCTGCGCGCGCAGCTCGGCGGCGCGGTCGGTAGCTGCAAGAGGAGAAATAGGCATATCAGACGAGTTCATGTGTCAGGATGGCGATGTCTAAACCCGGCGATGCGGTGGAACCGGCTTTGCCGGGCCACTCGCTTCGCCCCCTTGGGGGTCGCGCGGAGCGCGGCGGGGGTGCTTACCAATACAAACCGGCTCCGCCGGGCCGCCAGCGTTGCCCCCTTGAGGGGGTGACGCGCCTCAGGCGCGGCGCGGGGGTGGGTCAAATGATGCGGCGCGGGGGGTCAGCTGAACAGCCTGCGCGCCTGCGCCGAACCCGCCGACAAATCGCGGCCATCGAGTGCGTCGTACAGGCCTTCCAGATCGGCTCCGATCTGGTCCAGCGCGTCGGTGGACAGGGGCTGACCGGCGTCGTCGGTGACCACACCGTCCATCGCCTCAGCCAGCGCCGCAGCGGCTTCACGCATGCGCACAAACGGCTGCTCGCCGCGCGGCACGTGGGTGACTTCCAGCGACAAGGCCAGCTCGCGCAGCGCGCTCTGCTCGGGGTCTTCGGCCATGGCGGCCTGCGGATCGAACACCAGGCTGAGGATCGGCGCCTGACCAGCGCTGCTGCCGGGCAGCACCATGCGACCGGGCAGCGCGCCGGCCACGAAACCCTGGCGAGCAGCGTGTTGCGTGACGTAGCCAGGGCTCCAGGCGGCGCGGCGGGCGCGCAGGGTGAAACCAAGCTGGGCGTCGTGGCCGCTGGCGAACGCATCGAGCTCGCGGGCGCGGGCGACCTCGGCGCGCATGTCGGGGAAATCAGGCGCCGCGCCGAGCACGTCGGCAAAGGCCTGGGCCTTGACCACAAATTCGGAGAACTCGATGTCGTTCAAGGCGCCGGCGCGGTTGGCCAGCTGCACGCCCGCCTGCAGCGCGCGGTAACGCTGGCCCAGGCGCGGGGATTCCCACTCCGCGTTCGCGGTGCACTGGCCTTCGACCGCAAACGGCTTGCTGCCAACCCGGCGCGTGCCGGGCAAGGCGGCCAGCACCGCATCGCCCGAGACCTCGTGTTCCAGGGCCAGCGGCGCGATGACATCGATCAGGGCATCGAGCGTTGGCCGCTTATCGGGCGCAGACACCAGGGGTCTGAACGACACCGGCGGGAAGTGGGGCACCGACAGCGGGGTCGCTGATAGGGCGGAATCCTGATCGTCCAGTTCAACCAGGTGGTCGGGGCGGGTGGGCACGTCGTCGTCGTCCAGCACCGGGTCGATGCGGCCATCGTCGTCGGCACCAGCGGGCGCGGTTTCCGGAAACGCGGAGGCGCTCGGGGCGTCGCTGCTGGCTGCTGGATCGCCGCTGCGATCGCGCACGGTGAGCGGCAGGTTGCGCCGGGTGACCCAGGCGTTGTAAGCCACCACCCCGGCCAGAACGAGGCCGCCGATGATGGCCAGGCTGACTTGCAGTGTGCTCATGGTGCTGTGTGGTGGGCGCGTTTCAGGTGGCTTGAAGCATACCGGCGGCAGACTCCATGTCCACCGCGACGATTCGAGAAACGCCCTGTTCCTGCATGGTCACGCCGATGAGCTGGCGCGCCATCTCCATCGCGATCTTGTTGTGGCTGATGAACAGGAACTGGGTCTCTTTGGACATGGTGGTCACCAGCTTGGCGTAGCGCTCGGTGTTGGCGTCGTCGAGCGGCGCGTCGACCTCGTCGAGCAGGCAGAACGGTGCCGGATTGAGCTGGAAAATCGCAAACACCAGCGCGATCGCGGTCAGCGCTTTTTCGCCGCCCGAGAGCAGGTGGATGGTCTGGTTTTTCTTGCCCGGTGGCTGCGCCATCACCTGCACGCCGGCGTCCAGAATTTCTTCGCCAGTCATCACCAGGCGCGCATTGCCGCCGCCGAACAGCTCGGGGAACATCTTGCCGAAATGGATGTTGACCGTCTCGAAGGTGCTGCCCAGCAGCTCGCGGGTTTCGTTGTCGATCTTTTTGATCGCGTCTTCCAGCGTGGTCATGGCCTCAACCAGATCGGCGGTCTGCGCATCCAGGAAGGTCTTGCGCTCGCGCGACTGCGTGAGCTCGTCCAGC
>JBBSDB010000220.1:0-6010 GCA_038249735.1 Burkholderiales bacterium | reverse complement strand
CTTCGGCAATCACATCCAGGTCATGCTCAATCACCAGCACGCTGTGGCCACCGTCCACCAAGCGGTGCAGCACCTTGATGAGTTTTTCCACATCTGCCATGTGCAGGCCCACCGTGGGTTCGTCCAGCACATACAAGGTGTGCGGCGCCTTTTGGCCACGCCGGGTGATGTCGTCGCGCACCTTGCTGAGTTCGGTGACCAGCTTGATACGCTGCGCCTCGCCGCCGCTCAGGGTGGGCGACGGTTGCCCCAGCGTGAGGTAGCCCAGGCCCACGTCTTTCAGCAGTTGCAGCGGGTGCGCAATGACCGGCATGGCAGCAAAAAAGTCCACTGCGTCATCGACTTCCATTTGCAAAATGTCGCCAATGTTTTTGCCACGCCAAGTCACCGCCTGGGTTTCGGGGTTGAAGCGCGCGCCCTTGCAGGTTTCGCACAACACTTTCACGTCTGGCAGAAAACTCATGGCAATGGTGCGAATGCCCTGCCCTTCACAGCTTGGGCAACGGCCCTCCCCCGTGTTGAAGCTAAAGCGGTTGGCCGCGTAGCCACGCGCCTTGGCCTCCAGCGTGTCGGCAAACAGCTTGCGCACCGTGTCCCAGAAGCCGATGTAGGTGGCGGGGCAGCTGCGCGGGGTTTTGCCGATGGGGGTCTGATCCACTTCGAGCACGCGATCGATCGGCTCGGTGCCCAGCACCTTGTCGCAGCCGGTCCAGGTGGGGCGCTCGCCCAGGTTGTCCCAGGCCTGGCGGCCGGCGAAGGTGCTGCGCTGCTTGACGGCTTCGGCCACGTTGGTCAAGAGCACATCGCGCGCGAAGGTGGATTTGCCGGAGCCGCTGACACCGGTGACGACGACCAGGCGCTGCAGGGGGACGCTGGCGTTGAGGTGTTGGAGGTTGTGGAGGTGGGCGTTTTTGACTTCGATCCAGTTGAGTTCGTTGGGCTGGGTTGGCGTTGGCACCTCAGAAATGGGGTCAGAGCCCGATTTCGTTTTGCGTTTCGCGCTCCGTTCAGGCTGCTGTCCTGAATCGGGATCTGACCCCATTTCTGCTGCTTCGTTGCTGTCCAACGGCTTTTCGGCGGCGGCCGAGTTGGTCACCATCGACCTTCTGGCTTGCAGCGGGTGCTTCATCGCATGCAGCAAATACCGCCCCGTGACGGATTCGGGGTTGGCCGAGAGGTCGGCCACGGTGCCTTGCGCCACCACCCGGCCGCCGCGTTTACCGGCGCTGGGGCCGATATCGATGATGTGGTCGGCGCGGCGGATGGTGTCTTCGTCGTGTTCGACCACCACCAACGTGTTGCCCATGGCGCCGAGCTTGTGCAGGGCGGTGAGCAGGATCGCGTTGTCGCGCGCGTGCAGGCCGATGGTGGGCTCGTCTAGCACATAGCACACGCCTTGCAAATTGCTGCCAAGTTGCGCAGCCAGCCGGATGCGCTGCGCTTCGCCACCGCTGAGCGTGGGCGCGCCCCGGTCCAGCGTGAGGTAGTTCAGGCCGACCTCTTCCAGAAAGGCGAGGCGGCCTTCGATTTCTGGCAGCAGATCGCGCGCGATGTCGGCTTCCCGCTGGGTGAGCGAATAATTGGGGTCAGATTCCAATTGTTTGGCGACGCCTGGCTTCGTCGTCGGCCCAGCCGGAGGCACAACCGCCTCCTCCGAAGACTGCGGTGCAGCGTGGTGGCGCAAGCTCACCGCCCACCGACGCACCTCGTTCACCGCCATCCGCGCCACCTCGGTGATGCCGATGCCCGCGAACTTCACCGCACGGGCCTGCGCATTCAAGCGCGTGCCTTCACAGCTTGGGCAGACGTGGTCGGCCAGGTCTTCCACCTCGGGTTCGGCGAAGCTTTGCTCGCGGCCTTTTTCTTTGTCGTCGCGCACCGAATCGTCCAGCGCCTTGCGCTGCTCGCGCGACAGCGCGATGCCGGTGCCCACGCAGTCGGGGCACCAGCCGTGTTTGCTGTTGTAGGAGAACAGGCGCGGATCGAGTTCGGGGTAGCTGGTGGCGCAGATCGGGCAGGCGCGCTGGGTGGAGAACACTTCAAGCTGGCCAATGCCCCGCGTCGATTCACCCGTGGCCATGGCGTCGGCCAGGCCCTGCAGGGCGCTCAACACATGCACCTGGCCCTTGCCGAGTTCCAGCGCTTTGGTGAGGTGGGCGCGCAAAGTGGCTTCGTCTGCCGCGCTCACCAGCAGATCGGCCACCGGCAGTTCGATGGTGTGTTCCTTGAAACGGTCGATCCGCGGAAAGCCGGTGGTGGGCAGAAATTCGCCGTCGACCCGCAGGTGCGTGTAGCCGCGCGGGCGCGCCCAGTCGGCCAGCTCGGTGTAGACGCCCTTGCGGTTGACCACCAGCGGCGCGAGCAGGCCAATGTGTTGGCCTTTGTAGCGCTGCAGGATGGCGGCGGCCATGCTGTCTGGACTTTGTGGTTTGACCGCCGCGCCGTCGTGCACGCAGTGTTGCGTGCCCAGCTTCACGTACAGCAAGCGCAGGAAATGCCAGACCTCGGTGGTAGTGCCCACCGTGCTTTTTCGGCCACCACGCGAGAGCCTCTGCTCGATCGCCACGGTGGGCGGAATGCCGTAGACCGCGTCCACCTCGGGCCGGCCGGCCGGCTGCACGATGCTACGCGCGTAAGCGTTCAGGCTTTCCAGGTAGCGGCGCTGGCCTTCGTTGAACAGGATGTCAAACGCCAGCGTGGACTTGCCCGAGCCGCTCACGCCTGAGATCACGTTGAACTGCCCGCGCGGAATGTCCACACTCAGGTTTTTCAGGTTGTGCTCTTTGGCGTTGACGATGCGGATTGCATTGGGCGCGGTGGACCTGGGGCGTGCGGCGGCCTTCGCCACTGGCGCCAGATAATCGGCCACGCGGCCCTCGCCCGCTTCAAACACCTCGCCCATGGACAGCGCATAGTCGCGCAGCGATTTCGCGGTGTGGCTGCTGGGGTGTTTCCTCACCTCTTCGGGCGGCCCTTCGGCCACCAGCAGACCACCGCCCTCGCCGCCTTCGGGCCCGAGGTCGATCAGCCAATCGGCGCTGCGGATCACGTCGAGGTTGTGCTCGATCACCACCAGCGAATGGCCCGCTTCGAGCAAGCGGCGCAGGCTGCGCATGAGCTTGGCGATGTCGTCGAAATGCAGTCCGGTGGTGGGCTCGTCAAACAGAAACAGCGTGCCTTTTTTGGCCAGGCTTTGGCGGCTGGCGCTCGCGCTCTTGGCTGCTTCGGCCAGGAAGCCCGCGAGTTTGAGGCGCTGCGCCTCACCGCCGGATAGCGTGGGCACCGGCTGGCCGAGCTTCACGTACTCGAGGCCGACGTCGACGATGGGTTGCAGCGCGCGGATGACTTCGCGGTCGTGGCGAAACAGGTGGGCAGCTTCGCTGACGGTGAGGTCGAGCACGTCGGCGACGTTGAGAAAGCGCGCGTCGCGCTCGATGCGCACCTCCAGCACCTCGGGCCGGTAGCGTTTGCCGTCGCAATCCGGGCAGCGCAAATACACGTCGCTCAGGAACTGCATTTCGACGTGTTCAAACCCAGAGCCGCCGCAGGTGGGACAGCGGCCGTCGCCGCCGTTGAAACTGAACTTCGATGCGGTGTAGCCGCGCTGGCGGGCCATCGGCACATCGGCAAACAGGGCGCGGATGGCGTCCCAGGCGCCCACGTAGCTCACCGGGTTGGAGCGCGCGGTTTTGCCGATGGGCGACTGGTCCACGAACACGACCTCGCTCAAGTGATCGGCGCCGAGCAGGCGGTCGTGTGCACCCGGCGCGTCGGTGGACTTGCCGAAGTGGCGCAGCAGCGCAGGCGCCAGCACGTCCTGGATCAGGCTCGATTTGCCCGAGCCCGAGACGCCGGTCACCACGACCAGCCGCTGCAGCGGAAAGTCCACCGTCACGTTCTTCAGGTTGTGCTCGCGCGCGCCCTCCAGAATGAGACGCGGCGTGCTGTCGGTCACCATGCGCTTGAAACCCATACCGACCTGCTTGCGCCCGCCCAGATAGGCGCCGGTCAGCGTATCGGCTTGGCGCACGTCTTCCGGCGTGCCGTCGAAGACGATCTCGCCGCCGCGCTCTCCAGGGCCCGGGCCCATGTCGATCAGCCGGTCGGCCGCCAGCATCACCGCCGGATCGTGCTCGACCACCACCAGCGTGTTGCCGGCATCGCGCAGGCGCAGCATGGCGCTGTTGATGCGTGCCATGTCGCGCGGGTGCAGACCGATGCTGGGCTCATCCAACACAAACAGCGTGTTCACCAACGAGGTGCCCAGCGCGGTGGTGAGGTTGATGCGCTGTACCTCGCCGCCGCTGAGCGTGCGGCTCTGGCGGTCCAGCGTGAGGTAGCCGATGCCCACCTCGCACAGGTAACGCAGCCGGGTGTTGATTTCTTCAAACAACAGCTTGATCGCCTGCGCCTGGCCAGTGGCGTCGGTACCGGCGGGCACCAGCGTGTCGGCCAGCGCGGCGAAGAAGCGGCGAAGCCGGTCCAGCGGCAGCAGCATCAGGTCGTGCAGACACAGCCCTGGCAAGGCTTCGAGTTGCGCACGCGACCACTTTGCGCCAGCAGGCATCTGCCTGAGCGCGGGCGCCATCACCGCATCGGCCTGTGCCTGGCTGCCGATGCGCCAGAGCAGGCTGTCTGTCTTGAGGCGCGCGCCATGACAGCTCGGGCATTCGGTGTAGCTGCGGTACTTGGACAAGAGCACGCGGATGTGCATCTTGTAGGCCTTGCTTTCCAGGTACTCAAAGAAGCGCGCGATGCCAAACCAATGCTGGTTCCACTTGCCGTTCCAGTTCGGCGACCCGGCCTTCACCCAGTGCTGCTGCTCAGGCGTGAGCTTGTTCCATGGCGTGTCGCGCGGAATGCCTGCCGCTTCGGCGTGGCGCATGAGGTCGTCTTGCGCCTCTTTCCAGGCCGGCGTTTGCATCACCTTGATCGCGCCGCCGCGCAGGGTGAGTTTTTCGTTGGGAATCACCAAGCCGTAGTCGACCCCGATCACGCGACCAAAACCCCGACACGCCTCGCAGGCGCCCACCGCCGAGTTGAACGAAAACATCGACGGCGTGGGTTCGCTGTAGCGAATGTCGCTTTCCGGGCAGTGCAGGCCGGTGGAAAATTTCCAGATCTCTGGCTGCAAATCGGGGTCAGATTCCAATTGTTTGGTGTCTGGCAGCACATAAACCATGAGCTTGCCGCCGCCGCGCTTCAAACCCGCCTCAAGGGCCTCCATGACACGCGCGGGCTCGGTGGTGCCGATGCGGAAACGGTCGGCCACCACATCGAGCAACTTGACAGATTCGATCACCGAAGTCGTTTTTTTGGATGGCGTTTTGCCTTTGGTTTCTGGCTCAGGCGACGCTGCGCGCTTCACCAACCGCTCTGCCTGCACGCGGGTGTAACCGCTGGCTGAGAGCCATTGCTCGACCTCCTCAGGCGTGGTGCTCGCAGGCAGCGCCACCGGAAAGGTGACCACCAGCCGCGGATCGCCTTCAGCCTTCGCTCGGGCTGCCAGCTCGGCGCAAATCGACTCTGGCGAGTCATGGCGCACCGGCAACGCTGTTTCACGATCAAACAGTTCGGCGCCACGCGCAAACAGCAGCTTCAAGTGATCGTTCAGCTCGGTCATGGTGCCGACCGTGGAGCGCGACGAACGCACCGGATTCGTCTGGTCGATCGCGATCGCGGGCGGCACGCCATCGACCCGGTCCACCGCCGGCTTGTCCATGCGGTCGAGAAACTGGCGCGCGTAGGCGCTGAAGGTCTCCACATAGCGCCGCTGGCCTTCAGCGAACACTGTATCGAACACCAGGCTGGACTTGCCCGAACCGCTGGGGCCGGTGACCACCGTGAGCTCGCCGGTGCGGATGTCCAGATCGAGGTTCTTCAGGTTGTTCTGACGCGCCCCGCGGATGCGGATCAGGCCCGTCTCCCGCTGCGGCGGCGCCTCGTGGTCTGGGTCTTGGCTGGATGGGGCATCGCGCAGAGGGGATTCGTCAGACATGGTGGCTCAACT
>JBBSDB010000219.1:0-6045 GCA_038249735.1 Burkholderiales bacterium | reverse complement strand
GGTGGCCACCGTGCAAAACCCCTACGCGCTGACCAACCGAAGCTTTGAGAACGGGCTGGACGAAACCTGCCACCGCCTGAACGTGTCTTTGCTTGCCTACTCTCCGCTGGCGTTTGGTTTGCTCACTGGCAAGTACGACCAGACCGGGCTGGAGGGCGGCGTTGGCCGCATGGCCTTGTTCGAATCCATGCGCAAGCAGCGCTGGGCCCGCCCGGAAGCCCTGGCTGCCGCGACAAGCTACAACGCCCTGGCACGCGAACACGGCATGACCCCGACCCAGATGGCGCTGGCTTTTTGCTACACCAACTGGCGCGTGGCCAGCACCATCATCGGGGTGACCTCGATGGCGCAGCTCGACCAGTGTCTGGATGCTTGGGGGACGACGCTCTCGCCCGAATTGCTGGCAGAGATTGACAAAATTCGCTGGACGCATCGCGATCCCGCTCAGTGAAAAACTCCCCCCGCGCCGCCTTCGGCGTCACCCCCAAGGGGACAACGCTGGGCGACCGGCGAAGCCGGATCGGCGGCGTTCTGGATAGATGCATGGTTTTCGGAGCATGTCTTGGCCAAGAAACCCCATGTGAGTGAAACCCCCGCCACCGCGTGGCTCAAGGCGCGTGGCGTGGTGTTTTCCGAGCACTCCTACGACTACCTGGAGCACGGCGGCGCGCAGCACAGCGCTCACGTGTTGGGGCTGGACCCGTTCGCGGTCGTCAAGACACTGGTGATGCAAGACGAAGCGGCGCGGCCACTGGTGGTGCTGATGCACGGCAATCGGACCGTGTCGACCAAGAACCTGGCGCGGCAGATCGGCTGCAAATCGGTCGAGCCGTGCAAGCCCGAGGTGGCGAACCGGCACAGCGGCTACCTGGTGGGCGGCACCTCGCCATTTGGCCTCAAGCGCTCGATGCCGATTTGGGTCGAGGCCACGGTGCTGGCGCTGCCGCGCATCTGGATCAACGGCGGGCGGCGCGGCTTCTTGGTGGGTATCGATCCGGCGGTGCTCAGCGCACCGCTCGGTGCCCAGCCGGTGCATTGCGCGCTGGCAGAATAAGCGCACGCGGCAGCCCTCCGGTTGGCGTACCAGAACATCCTGAGGAGTCCCCCGTTGGAATTTGTTGCCCCGCTGCTGGCCACTGTGGCCGCCTACCTGATCGGATCGCTGTCGTTTGCCGTGCTGGTGAGCCGCGCGGTGGGCCTGAACGATCCGCGCACTTACGGCAGCAAGAACCCTGGCGCGACCAATGTGCTGCGCTCGGGCAACAAGGCGGCGGCGGTCGTCACGCTGTTGCTCGATGCGTTCAAAGGCTGGCTGCCGGTGGTGGCGGTGAAATGGTGGGGCGAAGCCTGGGGGCTGGGCGATGGCACGGTGGCCTTGGTGGGCCTTGCGGCGTTTCTGGGCCACTTGTTCCCGGTTTTTTTCCGCTTCCAGGGGGGCAAGGGCGTGGCCACCGCCGCCGGTGTGATCCTGGGCTTTGAGCCGTGGCTGGGGCTGGCTGCCTTGCTCACCTGGGCCATCATTGCGTTTTTCTTCCGCTACTCCTCGCTGGCCTCCATCGTCACGGCGGTGTTTGCACCGGCCTTCTATTTGTTCGGCCGGGGAGTGGCCTGGGAGGCACCGGGCGATGTGGTGCTGAGTCTCGCGGTGATGGGCATTTTGCTGGTGTGGCGCCACGCTGCAAACATCAACCGCTTGCTGGCTGGCAAGGAAAGCAAGCTCGGAGGCAAAAAATCGTGAGTACTGACCTTGTTCGCCACGGGGTGGCCGCGCGCTACAGCGAGGCCGCGGTGTTCAACCGCGTGGTGTATCTCGCGGGAATGGTGCCCGAGCGGGGCGACGCCGATATTCGCGGCCAGACCGAGGACGTGCTGGCCCAGGTGGCGCAGCGCCTGGCCGAGGCGGGCAGCGAAAAATCGCGCATCCTGCGCGCCCAGATCTACCTGAGTGACATCGCCGACATCGCGGCGATGAATGCGGTGTGGGACGCCTGGGTGGTGCCGGGCACCGCACCACCCCGCGCCACGGTGCAGGCCGCGCTGGCCGATCCGGGCTGGAAAATCGAGATCGTGGTGACCGCCGCCCAGACATGAGTCAACACCGAGTCAGAAGCGCCGCACCAAGGTCATCTGGTCGTTGTTGCGCTGCATCTGAAAACGAGTCAGAAAACTGTTGCCGAGCAGAATGTAAGGCATGGCCTGCGGCAACACGATGGCAGCCACCTCGTACACCTGCACTTCGCCCACCCGCACGCTGGAGAGCACCACACGGTAGCCCGTGGCCATGCCGTTGGCGGTGCTCACCCGCACCGGCTGACCCTGCTCGAATTTGAGGTTGATGCGCCGGGCATCGGACTCGCTCATCACCACCTGCGATGCTCCGGTATCCACCATGAACTGCACCGCGCGGCCATTGATCTGACCGGTGGGCATGAAATGTCCCTGCCCATCGGCGGTAAGCACAATGCGCGCCGGCCCAGCCGATGCGGGCGCAGCACCTAGTCCCACGCTCACCGGCGCATCCCCCACCCGCAGGGTCTGGCGCTGACCGTTGATTTCTATCGTCGCCGACTCACCCTGCATGCTCAGCAACTTCACGCCCTGGTGGGTTTGGCCAGGACTCAAAAATCGCGGTGTTGACGTATCCACGGTGAGCAATGCTCTACCACCCGCAACACCCGACAACACGACCGATTGCGCACTCGCTTCACCCTGGTTGAGCGCCAAAAGCAGGATGAGAAAAAATTGTGTGCGCATGGAATGTCTCGTCCCAGGGCGCCGTGGGTCCGGCTCCGCCGGCCCACCAGCGCCGCCCCTCGGGGGGTGACGCCGCAGGCGGCGCGGGGGGAGTCTTCTAATCCCTGAAATTATCGAACGACAGCGGCAAATCCTTGAGCTCGCTGCGAATCAGCGCCATTGCCGCCTGCAAGTCGTCGCGCTTGGCGCCTGTCACCCGCACCGCATCGCCCTGGATGGCGCCCTGCACCTTGAGCTTGCTGGCCTTGAGCGCTTGCTGGATTTTCTTGCCGTCTTCGGTGCTGATGCCGTTCTTGACTTTCACCACCTGCTTGACCTTGTCGCCACCGATCTTCTCGACCTTGCCCGCATCGAGAAAGCGCGTATCAACGCTGCGCTTGGCGAGTTTGTTGCGCAGCACCTCGTCCACCTGTTGCAGCTGAAAGTCGGCGTCGCCGAACAGCGTGATCTCCTTGTCTTTGAGTTCAATGCCGGCGCTGGTGCCCTTGAAGTCGAAGCGTGTGCCGACCTCGCGAGCCACCTGGTCCACGGCGTTTTTCACCTCCACAAAATCGGCTTCGAGAACGGTGTCAAAGGACGGCATGGCAGGTTTCCTGAAAGGCTGAATGAGACAATCCGGTGATGTTAGTCGAGAACCAAATTGCCCTTCAGCCACACAACACGTTCGGCATTGCTGCGCGCGCCAGAAAACTCGTGCGGGTGCAGGATGCCGCGGCCTTGCAAGCCTTCATGGCCACGCCGGCCTGGGCCGATGCGGTTGCCGAGGCGCCGCCGTTTGTGCTGGGCGGCGGCAGCAATCTGGTGCTCACTGGCGACGTGAAACCGCTGGTGCTCAAGGTCGAGATCGGCGGCCGTCGGCTGGTCGAGGAGGGCGCCAAAGGCTGGGTGGTGGAGGCCGGCGCAGGCGATGGCTGGCACGACTTCGTGGCCTGGACGCTGGACCAAGGCTTTCCCGGCCTGGAGAACCTGGCGCTGATACCCGGCTCGGTGGGGGCGTCCCCGGTGCAGAACATCGGCGCCTACGGCGTCGAGCTGCAAGACAGATTCCATTCACTCGACGCCATCGATCTGCAAACCGGCCAGGCCTTCACGCTGGAGGCCTCGCAGTGCGGTTTCGGTTACCGCGATTCGGTGTTCAAGCACACGCCGAACGATGCGCGCAGTTTCGGCCTGGCCGGGCGTGCGCTCATCACCCGTGTGCGTTTCTTTCTTCCCAAGCCCTGGAAGCCGGTGCTGGGGTACGCCGATCTGGAGCGGAAGATGCTTGAGACCGGCAACCACAAGCCCGATGCCCGGCAGATTTTTGATTGGGTGGTGGCCATTCGCCGCGCCAAGCTGCCCGACCCGGCCGTGATCGGCAACGCCGGCAGTTTTTTCAAGAACCCCACCGTGACGCCCGAGCAGTGCGCCGACATCATCGCGCGCGACCCCAAGGTGGTGCACTACCCCATGGCCGACGGCAGCATCAAGCTGGCGGCGGGTTGGCTGATCGACGCCTGCGGCTGGAAAGGCAAGAGCGTGGGCAACGCTGCTGTGTACGAGAGGCAGGCACTGGTTCTGGTCAACCGGGGCGGGCGCGAGCACCCTTGCACCGGCGGCGAAGTGATGACCCTGGCCAAGGCCATCCAGACCAGTGTGTACGAGCGTTTCGGAATTCTGCTGGAACCCGAGCCCGTGGTCGTGTGAACAGGTCCTGGTTTTAAACTTTCCGCTCACCGCGACTTCCTCAACCTCAGTGGAGACCCACATGGCCCTCATGGACTTCATCAATCGCCAGTTCATCGACGTGATCGAGTGGGTGGACGATTCGCGCGACACCTTGTCGTACCGCTTTCCCGACGACGACAAGCAGATCAAGAACGATGCGCAGCTCATCGTGCGCGAAAGCCAGGTGGCGCAGTTTGTGTACGTGGGTCAGTTCGCCGACACCCTGGGGCCGGGCAAGCACACGCTCAAGACCGAAAACATCCCCATCATTTCGGATTTGCTGGGCTGGAAATACAAATTCCAGACCCCCTTCAAGGCCGACGTTTACTACGTCATCACCCGGGTGTTCACCGGCAACAAATGGGGCACTGCCAACCCGGTGATGATGCGCGACGCCGATTTTGGCGTGGTGCGCATGCGCGCCTTTGGCACCTACGATTTCAGAATCGTGGAACCGGCGAAGTTTTTGAAAGAAGTGGCCGGCACCGATCACCACTTCCGGCTCGATGAGTTCGCCGACGTGATGCGCTCGCGCATCGTGAGCGTGTTCAGCGAAGCCCTGGCCACAGCCAAGGTGCCGGCGCTGGACGTGGCCACCCGCTACAGCGAGCTGGGCGAGGCGTTGCTGGCGCCACTGAACATGGCCATGCGCGATCGCTACGGTCTGGAGCTGACAGCCTTTGTGCTGGAAAACGTGTCGGTGCCGCCCGAGCTGGAGCAGGCCATCGACAAGCGCGGAGCCATGACGGCGATCGGCAACCTGAGCGACTACGTGAAATACAACATGGGCAATGCCCTGGCCGAGGGCAAGGCCGGTGTAGCCGGCATTGGTGCCGAGCTGGCTGCGGGTTTGGCCATGGGGCAGTCGATGCTGCAAGGCGGCATGTCCGGCGGCGTTGGTGTGGCGGCGGCGCAACCGGGCATGGTACCTGGTGCGATGGGTGCATCGGCGAGCACGGCTGGCGCGGCCTTGCCCGAAATGCTGACGCCCGAGCAGGTGGCGCAGGCGCTGTCGGTCACGCTGGCCGATGTGATGCAAGAGCTTGACTCTGGTAGCTTGGCGGGTCGCAAGATTGGCAGCCAGTGGCGGGTGAGCCGTGAGGCCTTGAACGTTTTTCTCAAAGGCTGATGGCCAGCGAGCAAGCCCCGCCGCCGCAACAGCAACAGGCGCGGCAAAAGTTCAGCTGCCCGGCGTGTGGCGGCGAGGCGCAGTGGCACGCAGCCAGCCAAACGCTGAAGTGCGCGTTTTGCGGCACCGAGTCGCCCTACAGCATCGAGGTCGATGGCGAAATCCAAGAGCTGGACTTGGCCGCCGCCTTGCGCGCGGCGCCGCAAAGCGCGCGAGGCCTGGATGACGCCGCGCGGCGCCAGGTGCGCTGCCAGCATTGCCAGGCGATCAGTTTTTTCAGCGCGGAGCAACAGGGCAAACGCTGCGATTTTTGTGGCTCCAGCGCGCTGCTGCCATTTGACGAAGGCGTGGACGTGATCCGCCCGCAAAGCCTGCTGCCGTTCAAGGTGGCTGAGCCGCAGGCGCGTGAGCGGGTGCGCCAGTGGTACGGCGGCCGATTCTGGGCGCCCAATGCG
>JBBSDB010000218.1:0-6101 GCA_038249735.1 Burkholderiales bacterium | reverse complement strand
GCCTTGAGCCCTCCTGTGCCATTCGAGGCATCGGCGGGCACCGCCGCCCACCGGCCAGGCCTGGACGGTGGCTTCACGTTCTCGACGAAATGGATGTGGCGAATGGCATGTTTCATGCCTTGAGCCCTCCTGTGCCATTCGAGGCATCGGCGGGCACCGCCGCCCACCGGCCAGGCCTGGACGGTGGCTTCACGTTCTCGACGAAATGGATGTGGCGAATGGCATGTTTCATGCCGTTTTCACTTTCGATAGTTGTTCGCAGGCGGCCACCACAGCGGCCACCGCGTCTGTCTTTTGCATCTGCTTGGCTTTCACAGCCATCTCCTGGAGCTGTTCGCGCTGCAGCGTGCGCAGCGTGCGCGCCAGCGCCTCGGGCGTGAACTCGGGTTGTGGCACCAGCCAGGCGGCACCGGCATCGACCAGAAAGCGCGCGTTGCTGGTCTGGTGGTCGTCCACGGCAGAGGGAAACGGAACGAACAGCGCAGCGGCGCCCACCGCCGCGATCTCGGTCACGGTGCTGGCACCCGCGCGGCAAACGATCAGATCGGCATCGGCAAAGGCCTGCGCAGTGTCGTCAATGAACGGGGTGAGCTGCGCCTGCACACCGGCGGCTTCGTAGTTGGCGCGCAAAGCCTCGATCTGCTTCTCGCCGCTCTGGTGCAGCACGATCGGGCGCTCGTCTTCGGGCAACAGCGCCAATGCCAGCGGCACGGTGTCGTTGAGCGCCTTGGCACCCAGGCTGCCACCCACCACCAGCAAGCGAAGCGGGCCCCGGCGCTCCACAAAACGCTGCTCGGGCGCCGGCTGATTCAAGAACGCAGTGCGCAGCGGATTGCCCACCCACTGCGCCTTCTTCATCACGTTCGGGAAGGCGGTGAATATCCGGTCGGCAATGCCCGCCAGGAGCTTGTTGGCCAGACCCGCCACCGAGTTCTGCTCGTGCAAAACCATCGGCTTGCCCAGCAGGGTGCCCATCATGCCGCCGGGAAAGGTGATGTAACCCCCCAGGCCGACCAACACATCGGGTTGCACCCGGCGCACCACCTGCAGCGCCTGCCAAAACGCGCGCTGCAAACGCAGCGGCAGCAGCAACTTGGTCGTGATCCCTTTGCCTCGCACGCCACCGAAGTCGATCGTCTCCAGCGCAAAGCCGCGCGGTGGAACAAGCCGGCTTTCCATGCTGTCCGGCGCACCCAACCAGTGCACCCGCCAGCCGCGCTCGCGAAGCGCCTCGGCCACCGCCAGCCCAGGAAAGATGTGGCCGCCGGTACCGCCGGCCATGACGAGGACGCAGGGCGCGCGGGCGGTCATTTTCTGCCCCCACGCATCATGGCTGCGTGCCGCAGCCGCGTCTGCTGCGCAGTCGCCTGCAGGTTTTGATGAAACCGCACCGCGATCATTTCCGACCTCCGCGCATCATGGCTGCGTGCCGCAGCCGCGTCTGCTGCGCAGCCGCTTGGCGGTTTTGATGAAACCGCGCTGCGATCATTTCCGACCTCCGCGCATCATCTGGCGGTTTTCGTAATCCACCCGGAGCACGATGGCCAGTGCCACCAGGTTGATCAGAAGTGCCGAGCCGCCATAGCTCATCAGGGGCAAGGTCAGGCCTTTGGTGGGCAAGGCGCCGAGGTTGACGCCGATGTTGATGAACGATTGAAAGCCCATCCACACACCGATGCCCTGCGCGATCAGGCCGGCGAACACCTGGTCAAGGGCGATGGCTTGGCGGCCGATGTCCATGATGCGACGGGTCAACCAAAGAAAGAGTCCGATCAGGATCAGCACGCCAATCAGGCCGAACTCTTCGCCGATCACCGCGAGCAGGAAGTCGGTATGGGCCTCGGGCAGCCAGTGCAGCTTTTCGACACTGCCACCCAGACCGACGCCGAAGATCTCGCCGCGGCCAAACGCGATCAGCGAATGCGAGAGCTGGTAGCCCTTGCCCAGCGCGTGTTCGACGCTCCAGGGATCGAGATAGGCGAACACCCGAGCGCGCCGGAATTCGCTGGTCATGACCATGACAGCGAACGCGGCCACCACCACCAGCGCCATCAGGAAGAACATGCGCGCGTTCACACCGCCCAGAAACAGGATGCCCATGGCGATCACCACAATCACCATGAACGCGCCCATGTCTGGCTGGGCCAGCAGCAGCATGCCCACCAGGCCCACCGCCACCGCCATCGGCAGCACGGCGCGGAAGAAGCGCTCCTTCACCTCCATCTTGCGCACCATGTAGTCGGCCGCGTAGATCAGCACGGCGAGCTTGGCCAGCTCGGACGGCTGGAAATTCATCACACCCAGCGGAATCCAGCGCCGGGCACCGTTCACCTCGCGGCCCAAATGCGGTATCAGCACCAGCGCCAATAACACCAGGGACAGCGCAAACAGCCAGGGCGCGAGCTTCTCCCAGGTGCGGATCGGCAGCTGGAACGCCACCAGCGAGGTGACCAGGCCGATGGCCATGAAAAGCGCGTGGCGGCTCACGAAATGGGTGGATGCATAGTTGGCGAAGCGCGGGTTGTCGGGCAAGGCAATCGAGGCCGAATACACCATCACCAAACCCCAGGCGAGCAGCGTGACCCCCACCCACAGCAGCGGCTGGTCAAAACCGAGTTCACGCACCGCCGGGCTGCGCGCACCGCCGTAGCTGCGGCTCGACAGGCGCACCGGCAAGCCGTCGCCGCCGCCAGCGATCACACCGCGCAGACGGGCCCAGGTGGTTTGCAAGGCGGCGATCATGCGACGCCCTCCAGCACCACACCGCGTTCGTCGGCGAGCTCGTGCACCGCCGCCACGAACACCCGTGCGCGGTGCACGTAGTTGTCAAACATGTCAAAACTGGCGCAGGCGGGCGACATCAGCACCGCGTCGCCGCTGCGCGCTTGTTTCTGTGCCAATGCCACCGCTTCGGGCAGGGTCTCGGCATCGAGAAGCGGACACTCGCCCAGGGCCTCACCCACCACAGCGCGGATGCTCGGTGCATCGCGCCCGATCAGCACCACGGCACGCGCATGTTGTGCCAGCGCGTTGGCCAGCGGCGTGAAGTCCTGGCCTTTGCCGTCACCGCCCAGAATGACCACCAGGCGCCGCTCGACACCCAGGCCGGTGATGGCCGCCAGCGTGGCGCCCACATTGGTGCCGTTGCTGTCGTCGAAATACTCGACGCCATCGATGATGCCCACCGGCTCGACCCGATGCGGCTCGCCACGGTATTCGCGCAAGGCGTGCAACATCGCGCCCAGGGCAGCGCCGGTCGAGCTGGCCAAGGCAAGAGCAGCCAGCGCATTGGCGGCGTTGTGGCGGCCACGAATGCGCAGCGCATCCACCGGCATCAGGCGCTGAAAGTAGATGTCATCGGCCTCGTCGACGGCGCGAGCGCGCTTGCGCGTTTCATCCAGCGCCAGCGCGCGCACCAGCCAGTCCATGCCACCCACGGTTTCAATGCCCCAGTCGCCAATGCGGGTCGGCGCGTCCAGTCCAAAGCTGGCCCAAGGGCGCGCGGGCTGCTGGCGGTTGCGCCCACCCACCTTCACGGTGACCAGACTTGGCTGCAAAGCCATCACGCGCGCGTCGTCGCGGTTGAGCAGCATGAGGGCTTGCTGACCCAGCACCGCCGCCTTGGCTTGCGTGTAGGCGGCCAGATTGCCGTGCCAATCCAGATGGTCTTCGCTGATGTTCAGCACGGTGGCGGCACTGGGCAGCGCGTCCCACGCGCCACCAGCCACGCCGTCGAGCTGAAAACTGGAAAGCTCCAACACCCAGACTTCGGGCAGGTGCGGCGGCAGCGGCAACTTGGCCGGCGGCGGTACCATCAGAGGGGCTTCGCCGTCATCGCTCGCTTCTGGCGCGACCGAGTCGCCCGCCGGCTCGCTCTCGCTCTGGCCCTGCGCATCGAGGGTGTCACCGCCAGCCGCTGGAAGCGCCGGGTCGGCCACGGGAGAAGCGGCTTCTGCGGCAGGTGCCGCCAGCGCCTTCTCGGCTACCAGACGCTCGGCCTCCATCTCGCTGTCCAGTGCCTCTGCCAGCACATCCAGCAGCGCCGGACCGATGTTGCCCGCCACCGCGGTGCGCAGGCCCGCGCGTTGCAGGAGCAGGCCGGTGAGCGCGGTCACGGTTGTCTTGCCGTTGGTGCCGGTGATGGCGAGCACCTGCGGGTGATAAGGCCAGGACTCGCGTTGCGCCAGCTCGCGCAGCGCAAGCGCAAACAGATCGAGCTCGCCGAGCCAGGCCGCGCCGTGGGCCTGTGCCCAGTCGCGCAGCGGTGCGAGCTGCTGTGGCGGCAGGCCCGGACTGCGCGCGATCACCTGCCAGAGCGCCTGGGCCATCAAGGTTCCGTCCAAGGCGCCGCTGCGGAATTGAGCCGCCGGACACTCGGCGCGCAGCGCCGCGAGTTGCGGCGGGGTTTCGCGCGTGTCGGCCACCGTCACATGTGCGCCCTGGCGCAGGCACCAACGCGCCATCGCCAGGCCGGAAATACCCAGGCCCAGGATCAGAACATGGCTGCCATTGAGATGGTTCACGCAGGCCCTTCGCGCAGGAGCGTCTCGGACCGGCGCACGCCGCCGAACCGGCTTTGGCGGGCGGCAGGCGTGGCCCCCTTGAGGGGGGATGCGGCCACACGAAGTGGGCAAGCGACGGGGGTGGGCCTGTTCATCGCAGCTTCAAAGTGGAAAGACCAACCAGACACAGCAGCATGGTGATGATCCAGAAGCGCACCACCACCTGCGTTTCTTTCCAGCCCTTCTTCTCGAAATGGTGGTGCAAAGGCGCCATCTGGAACAGACGCCGGCCCTGGCCGTAGCGGCGCTTGGTGTACTTGAAGTAGCTCACCTGCAACATCACCGACAAGGCCTCGACCACAAAAATGCCGCCCATGATGGCCAGCACAATTTCTTGTCGCACGATGACCGCGATGGTGCCCAAAGCGCCTCCCAGGGCCAGCGCACCCACATCGCCCATGAACACCTGCGCCGGGTGGGTGTTGAACCACAGAAAGGCCAGGCCGGCACCAGCCATGGCGGCGCAAAAAATCAGCAACTCACCCGCGCCGGGGATGTGGGGCATCAGCAGGTAGCGCGCGAACACAGCGTTGCCGGTCAGGTAGGCGAACACGCCCAGCGTCGAGCCCACCATCACCACCGGCATGATGGCCAACCCGTCGAGGCCATCGGTGAGGTTGACCGCATTGCTGGAGCCGACGATGACCAGATAGGTCATCACCACAAAGCCGAACACGCCCAGCGGGTAGCTGATCTCCTTGAAGAACGGCACCAGCAGGCCAGCCTGCGGTGGCAGGTCCACCGTGAAGCCCGAGGTGACCCACTCGATGAACAGCTGCAGCACCCGCAGGTTGTTCACCTCGGAGACGCTGAACACCAGGTAGAACGCGGCCACCAGCCCAATCACCGACTGCCAGAAATATTTCTCGCGCGAGCGCATGCCCTCGGGGTCTTTGTGGACCACCTTGCGCCAGTCATCCACCCAGCCGATGGCACCGAAACCCAGTGTCACCAGCAGCACGATCCACACGAAGCGGTTCGACAAATCGAACCAGAGCAACGTGGACACAGCGATCGCGAACAGGATCAGCACGCCGCCCATGGTCGGCGTGCCGCTCTTGCTCAGGTGGCTTTGCATCGCGTACTCGCGAATCGGCTGGCCGATCTTGAGTGCGGTCAGGCGGCGGATGAAATACGGCCCGGCCACCAGCCCAATGATGAGCGCGGTCATCGCCGCCATCACCGCGCGGAAGGTGAGGTACTGGAACACCCGCAGGAAACCGAATTCGGGTCCCAGCGTTTGCAGCCAGAGGGTCAGGCTAAGCAGCATGCGGCGCGTCCTTTTTTTCTTGTTGCGACACATCCAGCGCTTGCAGCGACTGCACCACGCGCTCCATGCGCATGAAACGCGAGCCCTTGACCAACGCGCTGCGCGGCGCCTGTGCACCCGCCTCACCCACCACGCGGGCCAGGTGAGCCGCCAGCGCATCGACCTCGGCCCAATGGGGGGGCGCCAGCTCACCGCCCACGCGCAAGGCTTCGCAAGCCTGGTGCATCCAGTCGCCCGCGACATGCACCGCATCGATCCCGCGCGCCTGG
>JBBSDB010000217.1:0-6137 GCA_038249735.1 Burkholderiales bacterium | reverse complement strand
GCAGTGATGGGCGGCAAGCAGGTGGCCGTGCTGGTACCAACGACCCTGCTGGCCGAGCAGCATTTCCAGAATATTTCCGACCGCTTCGGCAAGTGGCCGGTGCGGGTGGCGGAGATGAGCCGGTTCCGCTCGGCCAAGGAGATCAAGGCCGCGATGGCGGGTCTGGCGGACGGCACCATCGACATCGTCATCGGCACCCACAAGCTGCTCAGCGCCGAGGTCAAATTCGCCCGGCTGGGTCTGCTCGTGATCGACGAAGAACACCGCTTCGGCGTGCGCCACAAAGAGGCGATGAAGGCGATGCGCACCGAGGTCGATGTGCTGACGCTCACCGCCACCCCGATCCCGCGCACCTTGGGCATGGCACTGGAAGGCCTGCGTGATCTGAGCGTGATCGCCACCGCGCCGCAGCGGCGGCTGGCGATCAAGACCTTTGTGCGCAGCGAATCGAGCGGCGTGATCCGCGAGGCGGTGCTGCGCGAGCTGAAGCGGGGCGGGCAGGTCTACTTTCTGCACAACGAGGTCGACACGATCGAGAACCGCAAGCAAAAACTCGAAGAACTGCTGCCCGAGGCGCGCATCGCGATCGCCCACGGCCAGATGCCCGAGCGCGAGCTGGAGCGGGTGATGCGCGACTTTGTGGCACAACGCTACAACCTGCTGCTGTGCTCCACCATCATCGAAACCGGCATCGACGTGCCCACCGCCAACACCATCGTGATGGCGCGCGCCGACAAGTTCGGTTTGGCGCAGCTGCACCAGCTGCGCGGCCGCGTCGGGCGCAGCCACCACCAGGCCTACGCCTACCTCATGGTCCCCGACATCGAAGGCCTGACCAAGCAGGCCAGCCAGCGGTTGGATGCGATCCAGCAGATGGAAGAACTGGGCTCGGGCTTCTACCTCGCCATGCACGATCTGGAAATTCGCGGCGCAGGCGAGGTGCTGGGCGAGAACCAGAGCGGCAACATGCTTGAAGTGGGCTTCCAGCTCTACAACGAAATGCTGTCTGAAGCGGTGCGCTGCCTGCGAGCCGGGCGAGAACCTGATCTGCTCAGCCCTCTCAGCGCGACCACCGACATCAACCTCCACGCCCCCGCCCTGCTGCCCAGCGATTACTGCGGCGACGTGCACTTGCGCCTGTCGTTTTACAAGAAGCTCGCCACCGCCAAGACCACCGACCAGGTCGACGCGCTGCTGGAAGAAATCGTCGACCGCTTCGGCAAACTGCCACCGCAAGCCCAGACGCTCATCGACGTGCACCGCCTGCGCGTGCTCAGCGCGCCGTTTGGTGTGATCAAGGTCGACGCCACCCCTGGCGTGACCCTGATCACCTTCAAGCCCAACCCGCCGATCGAGCCAATGAAAATCATTGATCTGATCCAGAAAAACCGGCACATCAAGCTGGCTGGCAACGAGAAGCTTCGCATTGAGCGCGCCCTACCGGAAGTGAAGGATCGGGTGCAATTGGTGCGCGATGTGCTGCGCGCGCTCGGGCAGCCGGTGAAGGCCGCCGAGCCTGCGCCGGCCAGCACGCCCACGCCTGCGCCCTACCCTCAACGGTAACTGGCCAAATGGATGCTGGTCTCGGTGCCCCGAATGCCGCTGAGCAGGCGCACGCGCTCCAGCACCTGCGAGAGCTCCTGCATCGAGCCCACTTCGATCTCGGCCAGCAGGTCCCAGCGGCCGTTGGTGTCGTGCAGCGCTGACACGCCGGGCTCGCCGAGCAGGCTGGCAATGACCCGCCGCGTCTGGTTGCCCTCGACATCCACACCCATCCAGGCGCGGATGCGCTCGGTTTGTGCCTCGGGCCTGAGGCGAACGGTGTAGCCCACGATCACCTGCTGGTCTTCGAGCTTGCGCAGCCGATTGGTGACGGTGCCGCGCGAGACCTTGAGTCGGTGGGCCAGATCGGCCACCGACAGACGGGCGTTGCTGCGCAGCTGGGCGATCAGTTGCAGGTCGAGGTCATCCATGGCAATTCGGCAGTCAAGGTTGTCGTTTCGCCAATTTATCACCGGTTTCGGTACATCTCTGGCGATTTTCATTGCCACCCACCCCTGGCAGACTGAAGATTCCCGTTTATACCCGCCCGAGCCGCCGCCATGAAACACCGCGATCTGCAATCATTTATTTGCCACGGCACGCTCTACCTGAGCGCCCCCGAAGCCGCCGAGCTGGTGCGCCGCAAGGGTCTGACCCACTGCCTGCGGGCGATCGCCGACCACATC
Organism: Burkholderiales bacterium; assembly: GCA_038249735.1. Lineage (GTDB taxonomy): Bacteria > Pseudomonadota > Gammaproteobacteria > Burkholderiales > Burkholderiaceae_C > Hydrogenophaga. The sequence goes on along the minus strand of JBBSDB010000217.1, from coordinate 3,909 downwards.
GAGGCGGACTTTCGGCGCTGGCCCGATTTCGACAAGACGGCGCGGGTGGCCAGCCACTCGCAAGCCGGCGTGATCGAGCTCATGCCGGTGGCCGACGACCACCGCTACAGCTTCAAATACGTCAACGGCCACCCCGGCAACACGCGCCACGGCCTGTCCACCGTGATGGCGTTTGGCGTGCTTGCCGATGTGGACACCGGCGCGCCGCTGCTGCTGAGCGAGCTGACCCTGACCACCGCGCTGCGCACCGCCGCCATGTCGGCACTGGCCGCGCGCACCCTGGCGCGCCCCGAAAGCCGCGTGATGGCCCTGATCGGCAACGGCGCCCAGAGCGAATTCCAGGCGCTGGCGTTCCAGCATCTGGTGGGCATCACCGAGCTGCGCCTGTTTGATGTGGACCCGGGCGCCACCGCCAAGCTGGTGGCCAATCTGCAAGGCCATGGTCTGCGCCTCACCATGTGCCAGAGCACAGCCGAGGCGGTACGCAGCGCCGATATTGTGACCACCATCACCGCCGACAAAACACTGGCCACCATTCTCACGCCGGAGATGATCGCGCCCGGCATGCACCTCAACGCGGTGGGCGGCGACTGCCCGGGCAAGACCGAGCTGCACGGCGCCATTCTGGACGCCGCCCGTGTGTTCGTGGAGTACGAGCCGCAGTCGCGCATCGAAGGCGAGATTCAGCACAAGCCAGCCGAATTCGAAGTGACCGAGTTTTGGCAGGTGCTGCGTGGTGAACAGCCAGGCCGGCGCACCACCGACGAGGTGACGGTGTTCGATTCGGTGGGCTTTGCGCTGGAAGATTTCTCTGCCCTGCGCTTCATGCTGGACACCGCCACCGAGCTCGGCCTGGGCGAGCGCATCGCGTTGATTCCGCAGCTTGATGACCCGAAAAACCTATTTGCCCTGCTCGCTTCGCCGTCTGCCAACGTGCAACAGGCCAAGCCCCTGGAAATCGCGATGCAGGGCTGACTGGCCTCGCGGTCAGCATTCAGTCGCTGCTGGATGCCAGCGGCGAGATCAGCACCTGATCGATGCGCCGCCCTTCGAGCGCCAGTACCTCAAAGCGCCAGCCAGCGCACTCGACCGACTGCGACAACGAGAGCAAATCGCCGGCCACCGCCTGCATCAAGCCAGCCACCGTGTTGTAGCGGCCTTTGTCTTCCTCGGGCAGTTCGTCAATGTGAAAGCGAGACTTGAGCTCGGCCACGGGCATCGCGCCGTCCACCAGCCAGGAACCGTTTTCTTTCGGGATCGCCCAAGCGTCCACCGGCTCCTGGGGTGACAGCTCGCCGGTGATCGCCTCAAGCAGGTCCAGCGGTGTGAGCAGGCCCTGCACCACACCGTATTCGTCGACCACAAACACCATGCGGGTGGAGCGGATGCGAAACTGCTCCAGCAGCTCCATGCCGGTCAGCGTCTCGGGCACGAACACCGCAGGCTTCACATGCTGGCCGATCGCGTCGTTCACGCCCTGCGCTTGCAGCGACAACAGGTGCGGCAGATGGATCACACCGACCACGTCGTCCAGGCCGCGCCGGCAAACCGGATACCAGGAGTGGCCGGTATGCCAGGCTTTCTGGATCGCCACATCGAGCGGGTCTTGCGCATCGAGCCACTCAATGTCCGAGTGCGGCACCATGATGGACGTGAGCTGGCGATCGTCGAGCAAAAACACATTGCGCACCATCTGGTGCTCGCGCTCCTCAATCAGCCCCGCGTCAACCCCCTCTTCCAAGCTGGCGTTGATTTCCTCTTCGGTCACGTGCTGCACCGCGTTGGCGTCAACCCGCAGCAGCTTGAGCACCCAGTGGGTGGTGTGCGAGAGCAACCAGACAAAGGGCTTGGCTGCCTTGGCCACAAAGGCCATGGGGCGCGACACCCAGCGCGCCACCGTCTCGGGATAGAGCTGGCCGATGCGCTTGGGTACCAGCTCGCCGAACACAATGGTGATGAAGGTGATCACCAGGATCACAATCGCGGTGGCTGTGAAGCTGGCTGTGGTGTCGGCCAGGCCCCATCGCTGCAACTGCGCAGCAAGGTCGTCGCTGAAAGCGGCCTCGCCGACGATGCCGTTGAGCATGCCAATGGAGGTGATGCCCACCTGCACCGAGGAGAGAAACTGGGTCGGGTTCTCCAGCAGTTTGAGCGCTACCTCGGCGCCCTTGTCACCCGATTCGCTCAACGCCGAGAGCCTCGCCTTGCGGCTGGAGGCCAAGGCCAGTTCGGACATGGCAAACGCTCCGTTGAGGAGCGTGAGAAAAACAATTATCAAGGTGTCCATAGAATTCCGCGATGGCACTTTACCTGATCGGCGATGTTCAAGGCTGCAACGAGCCTCTGGGCCGCTTGCTCGACACCATCGGTTTTTCGCCGAGCCGCGACACCCTCTATCTGCTCGGCGACCTGGTCAACCGGGGCCCCGATTCGCTCGGCGTGCTGCGCCGCTTGGTGGCGCTGGGTGGTGCGGCGCACTGCCTGCTGGGCAACCACGATCTGCACCTGCTGGCCACCGCGCACGGCGTGCGCAAGCCGCACCGCAGCGACACCATGGGCGACATCCTGCGCGCCACCGACCGCAGCGCCCTGCTCGACTGGCTGCGCCAGCGGCCGATGGCGCTGCAGGCCCATGGTTGGCTGATGGTGCACGCCGGCGTGTTGCCCAGCTGGGATGCGGCGCAGACCATCGCGTTGGCGGGCGAGGTCGAAGCGGTGCTGCGCGGGCCCGACTGGGTCGCGTTTCTGCACAGCATGTATGGCGACCAACCCGACCACTGGCGCGAGGGTCTGGAAGGCGTCGAGCGGCTGCGTGTGATCGTCAACGCGCTCACGCGGCTGCGCTTTTGTTCGGCCAAGGGCGAGATGGAGTTCGCCACCAAAAGCGCTGCTGCCGCAGCGCCACCCGGTTTCATGCCCTGGTTCGATGTGCCCGGGCGTCGCACCGCCGGCACGCCGGTGGCGTTCGGGCACTGGTCGACCTTGAAGCAGGCACCGCGCGACGATGTGTTGCCGCTGGACACCGGCTGCGTCTGGGGCGGCTGCCTCACCGCGGCGCGGCTGCTGGACGATCACGGCACCGTCGAACGCATCAGCATCGACTGCCCGCAGGCGCAGACGCCGGGCTGAGTGGACGCACCAGCGTCTAAGCGTTCTCCGTTGGCGCCTCAACGCCCTCAATGCGTTTGAACAGCGCTGGCACCTTCTTGCGCGTCTTGATGTTCGGCGACGCACTGCGCGCGGCTGGTCGCTGCGCGCTTTCCCAGGCTGGTAGCTGATCGCTGGCGGGCGCTGGCTCGTAGGGCTTGTCGAACAGCGGATCAGCGCTGGCTCGCGGTGCGCGTGCCGGTGCGCGGGCGCTGATAGGGCGCTCACGCTCGCTGCGGTGCTCGCGGCTGGGCCGCTCCTCCTGCTGCCAGACGCGCTGGCCATCGTTGAAGTGACCCGCCGGGAGGCGGTCGGATTCCAGCTCCAGCGCTTCGAGCTCGATCTTTTTGCCCAGCAACTTTTCCAGGTCGCCCATCAAGCGCGTGTCGCGCGCGCTCACGAACGAGACCGCCAACCCAGAAGCGCCAGCGCGTCCGGTGCGGCCGATGCGGTGCACGTAGTCTTCGGCGTTGAACGGGATGTCGAAGTTGAACACCGCCGGGACGTCCTTGATGTCCAGGCCACGCGCTGCCACGTCGGTGCACACCAGCAGATCGACCGCGCCACTCTTGAAAGCTTCCAGTGCCTTGAGGCGCTCGTCCTGGCTCTTGTCACCGTGCAGCGCGGTGGTGTTGAGGCCTTCACGCTCCAGCGAGCGCGCCAGACGCGCGCAACCGAGCTTGCTGTTCACGAACACAAACGCCTGCTTCAGGCCTCGGTCACTCAAAATCTTTCGCAGCGTGCCGCGCTTGTCGTCGTCGT
>JBBSDB010000216.1:0-6156 GCA_038249735.1 Burkholderiales bacterium | reverse complement strand
GGCACGGTGCTGATCGTGCGCAGCCGCCCGCTCAGGCCCACGCCAGCGGGCCAGCTCATGATCAAGCACGCCAAGATGATGCGGCTGCTGCGGGCCGATCTGGAGAAGGATCTCAAGGAGCTCGCGCCCAGCTCGACCGGTGGCGTGCGCGACGACGAGCGCATTTCGGTGGCCATCAACGCCGACAGCATCGCCACCTGGGCCCTGCCCGCGCTCAGCGCGCTGGCGCAGGGCGGTTTGCCGATCGAAATCATCACCGACGACCAGGACTTCACCCACGAATGGCTGCGCGAGGGCCAGGTGCTGGGCTGTGTGACCTCGCTCGGCCAGGCGCTTCGCGGTTGCAAGATGGAGGCGCTGGGCGGTATGGACTATGTGCTGGTGGCCACAGCGGCCTATGCCCGCGAGCAATGTCCGCAGGGGATCAATGCCCACAACTTCCACCGTTACCCCTTTGTCGCGTTCAACCGCAAGGACCATTTGCAGCGCCTGTTCATCGCCCAGGCTTTCGGCCTGCCTCGCGTGTCCTTGCGCCAGCTGTTCGTGCCGTCCAGCGAAGGGCAGGTGCGCGCGGTGCAAGCGGGCTGGGGCGTGAGCGTGTTGCCCGAGCTGCATGTGAGGGATCGGCTCGCGCGCGGCGAGCTGGTGAACCTGGTGCCGCAGCACGCGCTGCGCGTCACGCTTTACTGGCACTGCTGGAACCTGAACTCCGATGTGCTGGAGTCGATGACGCAGGCCTTGCGCCAGGCGGCGGCAAAGCACCTGCATCCGCTGCCGACGCAAAAAAGCCCCGCCTAAACGGGGCTGATTCAGCGAGCGGTGAGCGAATTACTTCGGCATCACGACCGTGTCGATGACGTGGATCACGCCATTGCTGGCGGCGATATCGGTTGCGGTGACTTTGGCGTTGTCCACCATCACACCACCGGTGGTGGAGATGGTCAGCATGCTGCCTTGCACGGTCTTGACCTGGCCGGCTTTGACGTCCTTGGCCATCACTTTGCCTGGCACCACGTGGTAGGTGAGCACGGCGGTGAGCTTGGCCTTGTCTTTCAGCAGCGCGTCCAGATCGGCCTTGGGCACTTTGGCAAAGGCAGCGTCGGTTGGTGCGAACACGGTGAACGGACCTGGACCCTTGAGCGTGTCAACCAGACCGGCGGCCTGGATCGCGGTGACGAGGGTCTTGAAGTTGCCAGCGCCAATGGCGGTGTCGACGATGTCCTTGGCGAAGGCCGAGGTCATGGCGCCGACGGTGATGAGGGAAGCGATAAGGATTTTTTTCATGGGAGGCTCCTGAGAGAAAAGGTTGAAGGAAGGGAAAACCATCAGTCTCTTGACCTGACGAACCGGTGGCCTGAGGCTGCAAAGCCCAGGTTTCCAGCACCAGAAAAAGCTGATGTATGAACAATATCCGAAATAGATCAAAACGCGACCGCTTGGTATGTAACGTTACTTTGCAGTGGGGTTATCGACTTGACCGTCAATTTCGGGCACAATTTGTGCTCCACTTCTATGTTGTAGCCATGTCCAGTGTTGCTCTGCCATCCACCGTCGCCGTCCCCAAACGCAGCTTTCGCCAGCAAATGCACATTGCGCGTGAAGACGCGATCGTTGCGGCGGTGAATCGGCTGCTGGCCGAAAAAGGCTTTGAGGCAATGACGGTGGACGAGGTGGCAGTTGAGGTGGGCATTGCCAAAGCCAGTCTGTACAAACACTTTCCCAGCAAGGAAGACCTGGCTGCCGCCGCGATGGTGCGCGTGATGCAGCGCGCCCAGGCTTTCCTGGACAGCCTTGACACCACCCGGGCGCCTCTCGATCTGCTCAAAGCCGTGGCGCGTTGGACGATGGAGGTGCAGCTCGCTGGCGAGATGCCCTCGCTGCCCAGCGAAAACTCCAGCCTGCGGGCCACCCTCACCACCAACAAGCCCTATGTGGATGGGTTGATGGATGTGAGCGAACGCCTTGGTGGGTGGATACACGCCGCGCAGGCCAATGGCAGTCTCAACCCCTCGCTGCCACCGATTGCGGTGCTCTACACGCTGTACGCGCGTGCCTGCGATCCGGTGCTCGGCTTCCTCAAAGGCTCGGGGCTCTACAGCACCGACCAGATCATCGACATGGTGCTCAGCACCTGTTTCGACGGCTTGAAAAGCCGGTGAAACAGCGGCGCTGGCTCACCTGACTAGCAACACCGGCACCGTGCAGTGCGCCAGCACCCGGGTGGCGACCGATCCCATGACCAGGTTGCCCAGCGCGCTGTGGCCATGCGAGCCCATCATGACCAGATCGAATTGGCCAGCCTCGGCCGCCTTGGCAATCAACTCGCCCGCGGCACCCACTTTGTGGACCACCGCGGCCTCGATGCCGTGGCGCTGTAGAAACTTCACCACCGGCGCGGTCACCTTTGCCGCCTCTTCGGCGTGGTACCCGTCGGCCACTTCCTTGCCCACCGCCGCGCGGGCGCGGGGCGGCAGTGGGGACTGCACGCTGAAGAGCGTGTAGTCGCTCTTCGGGCTGAACACCTCGTCGTGGGTGGTCAGGTAAGCCAGCATTTTCTTGGTGTACGCGCTGCCGTCGACCGCAAGCAGGATCTTCATCGGGGGCTCCTATTCGATGGGGTGGTGGGTGGGGTCAATACCATTTCAGTTTACGGTGGTCAACCCGCAGCGCCTTGCGCTGGCGCAAGCGGTGTGTCGATCGACGTCGGGCGCTGTGGCACTGTGATCGGCGTTTGCGGCTCAAACGCGGCTTGCTCCCCCTTGTCGGCGTAGCCCAGCGGGTTGGCCACGATGCGGCAGCGCCCCACCTGGCGGTCCTGCGGGCAGTGCAGATGGCCGTGCAGCCAGAGATCGGCATGCGGCAGCAGATCGTCAAGCGCGTTGCAAAAGCCGGCGGTGCCTGGGCTCAGGCCGTAGCGCGGATCGGCACTGTGCAGCGTGGGCGCGAAATGCGTCACCACCACCGTGCTGCCCTCAAACGGCTGCGCCAGCGCCTCGCGCAGCCAGTGTTGGCAATCCAGCGCCATCGCGCGCATGGCCGCGGCATCGAACAGGCGGCCGTGGCGCTGGCTGGCCATTTTTTCCAGGTAGAAGTTGGCAGCGCGAAAGGCCTTTTCTCGCTGGCGCAGGCGGTGCGTGAGTGGGTCGGTGGCAAGGGCGGCATGGCCGGCGCTGCGGGCCTTTCCCTTGGACTTTTCTGCTGGTGGCGGGGCTTTTGCTGGCAGGTCGCCGAGTGCGTCGTAGTCGGCCCAGAGCGTGGTGCCGATCAGCCGCACACGACCGAAGTGCAAGGTTTCGCGCTCCAGCCACTGGATGCCCAGGCGTTCGCAGGCTTCAAGAAGGCCACGGTGCGCCTCGTCCACGTCCATCGCGTCGTATTCGTGGTTGCCGGGAACGAACACCACCGGCACTGGCCAGCCCGCGAACTGAGCCAGCGGCGAGAAGCGCTGCAGGCCCCAGTCGGCCTCAAGCATCACACTGCCGTCGTACCGGGTCTGATACGAGCCGATGTCACCGGCGAGCACCAGCAGATCGGCGCCCGGTGCGGGCTCGGGCAGGAAGCCTGGGTTGGCCTCCAGGTGCAGGTCACTGAGCAGCTGGATCTTCATGTTGGGGATTGTCGGCCAGCGCAGTGCCGGCGAATTCGCGTGCGGATGCGCGTTCGAGCGCGTGGCGCAGCCAGCGGTGTGCGCTGTGGTGCTCGGCCTGGCGGCGCCACAAGGCGTCGATGTGCACTGCTGGCACCGCCAGCGGCAGCTCCAGCAGCGCCAGCCGGTGCTCCATGCCGGTGGCGCTGACGAAGTGGCGCGGTAGCACCGTCAGCAAGTCGGTGGTGGCGACCACCTGGCCAGCGGTGAAGAACTGGTTCACCGTGAGCACCACCCGGCGCTGGCGCGAGAGCGCTGCCAGTGCTTCGTCGACGAAGCCGAACGGCCGCCCTGAGAAGCTCACCAGCAGGTGGCGCGCCTCGCAATAGGCGTCCAGGCTGATCGGCTGGCTGGCCAGTGGGTGACCACGTCGCATCACGACCACATACTCCCCGTCGTACAAGCGCTGGTGCAGAAACAGCGGGTTGTGTTCCTGCAGGTGAATCGCGCCCAGTTCGGCCAGCACACCGGGGAAGTGGCCGATCGCCATGTCGGCGCTGCCCGACTCGAGCAGGTCGCGCGGATCGCGGGTGGTGAGCGGCAGGATGCGCAGCGTCACGCCAGGCGCCTCGTGCTCCAGGATGTCCATCAGCCCCGGCACGATCTTGGCGGCGGTGGCGTCGGCCATGGACAAGACAAACGCTTTCTCGGCCAGTGCCGGATCGAAACGGCCCGGTGCCAGCGATTGGCGGAGTTGGGCCAGCGCATCGCGCACCGTGGGCCACAGCGCCAAGCCCACTGGCGTGGGCTCAATGCCGTAGCCAGCGCGCTTCACCAGATCGTCGCCCAGCACCTCGCGCAACCGGCGCAGCGCGTTGCTCACGGCCGGCTGCGTCATGGCCAGGTTGTGCGCCGCCCGGGTGAGATTGCGCTCGGCCATCACCTCGTCGAACACGCGCAAGAGGTTCAGGTCGAGGGTGCGGAAGTTGGGCTCATTTATCACCCTGGTGAATATATGGCATCACAAAACAAAATGGGCAAAAAATCAGGGTTTACCCTAATATCTATCCATTCGCGCCATCCTGCGCCGTTCCCGGTTTTCAGAGAGTTCTCCATGAGCAGCACCGCCACCATCTTTGGTTCGTTTCCCACCGCAGCCGCACGACCTGCCGTCGTTGCCGACGCCGCCAGCTCGGCCACCGACAGCATTTTCCAATCCTATTCAGACCGCCCGTTGGTCATGCCGGCAGCGGTGCGCGGCCCTGTGACCTCCGCCTTTGGCGCCTGGCTGGCCCGCTTCCAGCAGGCATTCGACCGCTGGACCGAGTCCAACGCAATGTCCCGCGCCGATGCACGCGTGTGGGACATTGCCCGCAGCGACCCGCGCATCATGGCCGATCTGATGTACGCCCGGATGCGCGATGACAGCGAAGCGCCGGTCGAATCTGCCACAGCCGCGACGGTCGCGACAACTGTTCCCGCACTGCCGTTGCAGGACGCCGTGCAGATGGTTCGCCAGTCGCGCCAGCGCGTCGCTGGCCAGGGCTGGGGTCGGGTCATTGAAGACGCGTACCAAAACCGCTTTCAGCACCCGCGTCGCCAACACGTTTGATGCCTCGCTTTCGCGTGGCGGCGAGGGGGCAGTTCTCAATCAGCGGTCAAACCATTCTTGTGATGAATGCGATGAAACCCATACATAAATTTTACAGTGGTCCGGGTTTACCCCAGTATCGAGGCCGTTCACAAGACGAACCTCTCATTTTTTGGAGTTCCACATGAGCACAACCACCGGTTTTTTTGACTTTTACCCTCCCGCTTCCCCGCAGACTGTCCAACCAGCTGCGCAAGCCCCCGCAACGAGCCACGTGAGCGCGGGAACGCTCTCGGTGCTGCTGCTGGCTGCTTTGGTTGCCGCGCTGGTGTTGCTGGCCGACCGTTTCGTCAGCACCTGGGCCGACGGGCACCTGTTTCTGGGCTGGGTGATGTTGTGGGCCGTGATCTTCGTGGGCCTGGCGCTGTTTACCGGTACCGCGCGCTCGCTATCGGTGCGGGCCATTCGTGGGCTAGACGGCTGGTCCTACGCGCAGGCACAGGCGCGCGCCGAGGTCCGTCTCTGGGATATCGCCCGCAGCGACCCGCGTGTGATGGCCGATCTGATTGCGATACGCGCCGACGCCGAGCCTGAGAGCGACGTCAGCATGGCCGTGGCGCCGACGGGCCTCCAGCCTCAGGCCCAGGAGCCCGAAGCGCGCGGCTGGGCGGCCTACCTCGACCGGGTGGGTCAGAACCGCGTGCGCAACATGCACTTGCATTACATCTGAGCGAGTCGATCTGGCCCAAAGCAACAAAGCCACCGCATGCGGTGGCTTTGTTGCTTTGGGCCGCTGCTTGGGCCAGAGGTACAGGCCCCAAGCTCAATCGGCCAGCGCAGTCAACCGCTGCTCCAGCGCGGCCTTCGTGCTCACCAGCGCCTGCGGCAGGCGGTGGGCCAGCTGCTCGAACAGGGCATCGTGCAGCTTCAGCTCGGCCTGCCAGACGGCCTTGTCAACGCTGGTCACGGTGGCGAACTG
>JBBSDB010000215.1:0-6183 GCA_038249735.1 Burkholderiales bacterium | reverse complement strand
TCGAGAACGTGAAGCCACCGTCCAGGCCTGGCCGGTGGGCGGCGGTGCCCGCCGATGCCTCGAATGGCACAGGAGGGCTCAAGGCATGAAACATGCCATTCGCCACATCCATTTCGTCGGCATCGGCGGCGCTGGCATGAGCGGCATCGCCGAGGTGCTGCTGAACCAGGGTTACCGCATTTCTGGCAGCGATCTGGCTGAGAGCAGCGCCACGCGCCGGCTGGTGGCCATGGGCGCCGAGGTGTTCACCGGGCACGACGCGCGCCATGTGCAGGGGGCTGACGCCATCGTCACCTCGACCGCGGTCACGGCCGACAACCCCGAGGTGGTCGCGGCCCGCGCCAGGCTGGTGCCGGTGGTCCCGCGCGCGGTGATGCTGGCCGAGCTGATGCGCATGAAAAAGGGCGTCGCGATCGCTGGCACCCATGGCAAAACCACCACCACCAGCTTGGTGGCCAGCGTGCTGGCGGCGGCCGATATGGATCCGACCTTCGTTATCGGGGGTCGCCTGAACAGCGCTGGCGCCAACGCGCGGCTCGGTTCGGGAGAGTACATCGTGGTCGAGGCCGATGAGTCCGATGCCTCGTTCCTGAATCTGTTACCGGTGCTCTCGGTGGTGACCAACATCGACGCCGATCACATGGACACCTACGGCCACGACTTTGGTCGCCTCAAGGGTGCGTTCATCGAGTTTCTGCACCGCATGCCTTTTTACGGCGCGGCGGTGGTGTGTGTCGACAGCGAAGCGGTGCGCGACATCCTGCCGCAGATCGCGCGGCCCATCACCAGCTACGGCTTCGCTGAAGACGCGCAGGTGCGGGCGCTTCATGTGCGCGCCGATGCCGGCCAGATGCACTTCACGGTGCAACGGCGCAACGGCGTGGAGCTGCCCGATTTGGAGGTGTTGCTCAACCTGCCGGGCGAGCACAACGTGCAGAACGCGCTGGCCGCGATCGCTGTGGCAGTTGAGCTCGGGGTGCCGGACGCCGCTGTGCTCCAGGCGCTGGCCGAGTTCAAAGGCGTGGGTCGTCGCTTCCAGCGCTACGGCGAAGCGGCGCTGGCCGGGGGCGGCAGCTGCACGGTGGTGGATGACTATGGCCACCACCCGGTGGAGATGGCGGCCACGCTGGCTGCGGCGCGTGGCGCCTTCCCGGGGCGGCGGCTGGTGCTGGCGTTTCAGCCCCACCGCTACAGCCGCACCCGCGACTGCTTTGAGGATTTCGTGAAGGTCATCGGCCAGGCCGATGCGGTGTTGCTGAGCGAGGTGTACGCCGCCGGCGAGGCGCCCATCGTCGCGGCAGATGGCCGCGCCCTGGCGCGCGCGCTGCGGGTGGCGGGCAAGATCGAGCCGGTGTTTGTGGACGACATCGCCACCATGGCGCAAGCGATCCTGGACAGCGTGCGCGACGGCGACGTGGTGCTCTGCATGGGTGCGGGCTCGATCGGCGCAGTGGCCGCTCAGGTGATGGAGAAGGCTGGCGAGGCCCAGGCACGAACATGAAGCAAACCCTGAACCCCACCGACCTGGAAGCACTCGGCAAGGTCGCCGTGCTCATGGGCGGGCGCTCGGCCGAGCGCGAGGTCTCGCTGATGTCGGGCACCGGCGTGCTCGCAGCGTTGCAGTCGCGCGGTGTGGATGCCCATGCCTTCGATCCGGCCGAGCGCGACCTGAGCGAGCTCCGGCGCGAGGGCTTTGCGCGCTGCTTCATCACATTGCACGGGCGCTTCGGTGAAGACGGCACGGTGCAGGGCGCGCTTGAGTTGCTGGGCATTCCTTACACCGGTCCCGGCGTGATGGCTTCGGCGGTGGCGATGGACAAGCTCATGACCAAGCGCATCTGGCTGGCCGAGGGCTTGTCCACGCCGGCCTGGCGCCAGGTGCGCAGCGTTGAGGACACCCGCGCTGCCTTCGATGCGCTGGGTACCCCGATGATCGTGAAGCCGGTGCGCGAAGGCTCGACCATCGGTCTCACCAAGGTGCTCACCCGCGCGCAGTGCGAGGCAGCCTATGCGCTGGCCGCGCAGCAAGATACCTTGGTGATGTGCGAGCAATTCATCGCCGGCGATGAGGTGACTTGCCCGGTGCTGGGCACGGGCGAGGCGGCGCAGGCACTGCCGGTGATCCGCATCGTGGCGCCCGACGGCAACTACGACTACCAACACAAATACTTCACCGACGACACGCAGTACCTCGTGCCTTGCGGCCTGCCAGCGGGTGAAGAGGCCGCGATTCAGGCGCTGGTGCTGCAATCCTTTCGCACCTTGGACTGCCGCGGCTGGGCGCGCGCCGACGTGATGATCGACGCCGCCACGCGCAAGCCCTACCTGCTGGAGATCAACACCTCGCCCGGTATGACCAGCCATTCGCTGGTGCCCATGTCGGCCCGCGCCGCCGGCCTGTCCTACGAAGACCTTTGCCTCACGCTGCTGGCCAGTGCGGCGCTGGACAACCCGCCGCCGGCGCGAAAGACCTGAGGCCCACCATGCCGCAAGCCGATCTGCCCCTGGACGTCAAGCTCATGACAGCGGCCACGCGCGCGCTGGCGGCGCTGTTCGCGCTCATGTGCCTGGGTGCGTTCGGGCTGTGGGCGGTGCGGCATCCGGCGTGGTCGGTGAAGGGGATTTCGGTGCACGGCGATGTGGCGCACCAGAACGCGGTCGCGTTTCGCGCGCAGCTCGCCACGCAGATGAAAACCACGCTCTCCAGCAGCTTCCTCACGGTCGATTTGCAGCAGGTGCGCCGCCTGTTTGAGGGCGTGCCCTGGGTGCGCCAGGCGGTGGTGCAGCGCGAGTTTCCCAACCGCCTGCGCGTGACGCTTCGAGAACACCAACCGGTGGCCTGGTGGGGTGAGTCGGGCAGCGGGCAATTGGTGAACGATGCCGGCGAGGTGTTCGACGCCAGCCCGGACGGTATCGATGGCCTGCCCGAGCTGGCAGGACCACCCGAACAATCGGTCCGCGTCTGGGCGCTGTACCAGCCGCTGATGGCAGATCTGGCCCGCCTCGACCTGGGCCTGGAGCGGCTCGCGCTGGACGAGCGCGGCAGTTGGCGCGCCACGCTGGACAACGGCGCGCGCATCGAGCTGGGCCGAGGCACGCCAGACGAGCTGCTGGCGCGTGTGTCGCGCTTTACCGCCACGCTCTCCCAGCTCACCCAGCGCTATCCCGGCGCGCTCGAATCGGTCGACCTGCGCTACCCCAATGGCTATGCGCTGCGCGTGCGCGGCGTGACCACCACCGTCGTCGGCAGCGACAAACCCAACCCCAACAAGCGATAACCACCCGAGCACCACCATGGCCAAGGAATACAAGGATCTCGTCGTCGGGCTCGACATCGGCACCGCCAAAATCATGGTGGTCGTCGCCGAAGTGCTCGCTGGCGGTCAGCTCAAGCTCGCTGGCCTGGGCGTGTCGGCCAGCCACGGGCTCAAGCGCGGCGTGGTCGTCAACATCGACGCCACCGTGCAAAGCATCCAGGCCGCGCTGAAAGAGGCCGAGCTGATGGCCGACTGCCGCATCGCCCGCGTCTACACGGGCATCACCGGCAGCCATATTCGCGGCATCAACTCCAGCGGCATGGTTGCCATCAAAGACCGTGAGGTGACAGCGGCCGATGTGGCGCGCGTGATCGAAACCGCCAAGGCGATCAACATCTCGACCGACCAGCGCCTGCTGCTGGTGGAGCCGCAGGAATTCGTGATCGACGGCCAGGAGGTGCGCGAGCCGATCGGCATGAGCGGCATCCGCCTGGAGGCCAAGATCCACATCGTGACCGGCGCCCAGAGTGCGGCGGAGAACATCATCAAGTGCGTGCGCCGCTGCGGCCTGGAGGTGGACCAGCTCATGCTCAACCCGCTGGCGTCCAGCCAGGCGATCCTGACCGACGACGAGAAAGAACTCGGCGTGGCGCTGGTCGACATCGGCGCTGGCACGACCGACGTTGCCATCTTTGCCGGCGGGGCGATTCGCCACACGGCGGTGATCCCGATCGCTGGCGACCTGATCACCAGCGACATCGCGATGGCGCTGCGCACGCCCACCAAAGACGCCGAAGACATCAAGGTGGAAAGCGGCTGCGCCAAGCAGTTGTTGGCCGATCCGAACCAGCAGGTTGAGGTGCCCGGCCTGGGCGACCGCGCGCCGCGCATGCTCAGCCGCCAGGCGCTGGCTGGCGTGATTGAGCCGCGGGTGGAAGAGATTTTTGCGCTGGTGCAGCAGGTGATTCGCGACTCGGGCTTCGAAGAGGTGCTGTCCTCGGGGATCGTGCTCACCGGCGGCAGCGCGGTGATGCCGGGCATGGTCGAGCTGGGTGAAGACATCTTCTTGAAGCCGGTGCGCCGGGGCATTCCGAATTACGCCAGCGCGCTGTCCGACATGGTGGCGCAGCCCAGGGCAGCCACCGTCATGGGCCTGCTGGAAGAGGCGCGGCTCGCGCGGGTACGTGGCCACAAGGTGTCGCAGAAAGCAGGCTCCATGCAAGGGGCGCTGGAGCGCGTGAAAAACTGGTTTGTGGGGACTTTCTGATGACTCCCCTCCGCGCAGCACTTTCAGCGCGTCACCCCCCCAGGGGGGCGGCACGGGTGGCCCGGCAGAGCCGGTTCCACGGTGCCCTTGGTTTAGGCCCTTGCAGGCGTTGCGGGCTTGCGCTTCGACCGATGCGTCTGCGATGGCGATGGCGTTCCTGTACCGGCCCGCCTGGCTGAGGCGATCACAGCAGACAGATTTTCGTTTTGAGTTTTTGAATTTTTGAAATCAACGTCTCGCGCCAGCGGGCACAACAGGAGAGAAGAAATGGGCATCGAAATGATTGAAGTGGAAGAGTTCAACCAAGGCACCCAGATCAAGGTGATCGGCGTCGGTGGCGGCGGTGGCAACGCGGTGGATCACATGATCCGCCGCGCGGTGCAGGGCGTGGAATTTATCTGCGCCAACACCGATGCCCAGGCGCTGACCCGCAGCGCGGCCCACAAAACCATTCAGCTCGGCGTGAGTGGACTGGGTGCGGGGAGCAAGCCCGAGAAAGGCCGTGAGGCGGCAGAGACCGCGATCGACGAAATCCGCAGCGCCATCGCCGGCGCCCACATGCTGTTCATCACCGCTGGCATGGGCGGCGGCACCGGCACGGGCGCTGCGCCAGTGATCGCCCGAGTGGCCAAAGAAATGGGAATCCTCACGGTGGGCGTGGTGACCAAGCCGTTCGATTTCGAGGGCGGCAAGCGGCTGCAGAACGCCGACGCCGGCCTGGCCGAACTTGAAGCCAACGTCGACTCGCTGATCGTGGTGCTCAACGACAAGCTGCTCGAAGTGCTGGGCGATGAAGTCACGCAAGACGAAGCCTTTGCCCATGCCAACGATGTGTTGAAAAACGCGGTGGGTGGCATTGCCGAGATCATCAACGAGTACGGCAATGTCAACGTCGACTTTGAAGACGTGCGCACCGTGATGGGCGAGCCTGGCAAGGCCATGATGGGCACGGCTGTGGCCTCTGGCCCGGACCGCGCGCGCATCGCCGCCGAACAGGCCGTTGCCTGCCCGCTGTTGGAGGGCATCGACCTCTCGGGCGCCAAGGGTGTGCTGGTGCTGGTGACGGCGGCCAAGGGCTCGCTCAAGCTGTCCGAGTCGCGCCTGGCGATGAACACCATCCGCGCCTATGCGTCGCCCGACGCGCACGTGATCTACGGCACGGCCTACGATGACGCGCTGGGCGACCAGGTGCGTGTCACCGTTGTGGCCACCGGCCTGTCGCGCCAGGGCGCGCGCCGCACCGCGCCACCGTTGCAGGTGCTGCGTACGGGCACCGATAACGTGCCGTTCAATGTTCCCACGGTGCATGCCGCCGTCGGTGGTCCCGGCGCCGGTCAACCCGACTACGGCTCCCTCTCCACCCCCAGCGTCTGGCGCACCAACCGCACCCAGGCGGCGGCCAAGGTGGACGCGCTGTCGTCGGGCGGGATGGATGATTTCGAGATACCGGCCTTCCTCCGCAAACAAGCCGATTGACTGGTTCTCCCTCCCCCCGCGCCGGCTTCGCCGTCACCCCCCAGGGGGCGGCACTGGCGGCCCGGCGGAGCCGGTTCCGCGGTGCCCTGGGGTCGAGCGGCCTGCGGACCGCTCAACACAGGCGTCTTGCGCATCCGCGACGCGCTCACCTCGCGCGCCACCGGCGCGCTTCAAGCGGTCCGC
>JBBSDB010000214.1:0-6219 GCA_038249735.1 Burkholderiales bacterium | reverse complement strand
CGAAACGGTACCTGGGCTTGCAGAAACCGATACTGGCCGAACACGCTGATGGGCACCACCTTCACATCGCCCAGCTTGCCCACACCAGCGAGCGCACCTGCGCCCACCAGATCGTGCCGGAACGGCAGGGCCAGGGGCAGGTCCACCGCGAAGTGGTCGGTGTACATGTAGGTGACGCCAACCGAAGCCTGCGATGCCGACTTCACATCCACCTGGCTTCCGGGCAAGCTGGGCGCCGAGAGGTTGCCGCTGGATACGTCGGGCGATATGTGGGTCACACCGCCGCGAACCGACCAGCTACCGGCCGACTGGGCATGTACCACCGGGGCAGCGACCGAGCAGGCCACCAGCGCGAGCAAAGAAAGTGTTTTGTTCATGCTGTTCTTCCTGCTCACAGCCAGCCTGCCTGGGCGAGTTCTTTGATGGCGAACTGCGCGAGCAGCTGATGGCCATAGGCGGATGGATGCACGTCGTCTGCAAACTGGTAGCGGGACGTGTCGCCCGCGATCAGGTTGCTGCCGTTGCAGACAAGTGCGCTACCGTTGGCTGTTGGCGGGTTGCTTAGGGCATTGGGGCCACAGGCCACGTTGGTTACGTTCGTCAACCCGTAAGCACCGGGATTGGCTGCCTGGTCCTTGCTGACGCTGTAGGCATCGCCGAGTCGCACGCCAGGCACATCCCTGAGGGCTGTGGCGAGTTGCGTGTTGAACGCCCTCACCATGGCGTCGATCAGGCCGTTGGTGTCTGCGGGCAAGCTCTTGGCGAATGGTGTTCCAGCCACATCGGGAATGTTCAGCACGAGCACCCGCTTGGCGCCTTTCGCAAGCACCTCGGTTTTGATCAAATTGCCCAGGGTGGCGCCAGACAGCGCCATGTTGGCGACAGCACCAGCCGGCGTTGCCGCGCCGAAGGGCGTCCCTATAAAGTTCAGTTCCATGAAAACGTCGTTGGCACCCGCCAGTACGGTGACCAATTCCTGACCGCTGTAGGTACCGCCTGCAGCAGCGAGATGCGCCGCCATTTGGTCCCTGATGGGCTTGGCCATCAGGCCAAGAGTTTGGGTGGGCAAGCCTCCGTTGTTCCTATCGGGGATTGATTGCAGCGCTGCAGAATTCGGCCCGAGCGGGCTAGTGATGCGCGCGCTGCCCTGTGCGTAGCTGAAGCAGCCTACCTGAGCGGTGACAGGTGCACCGATGATCGTACGGTTACCTAAACTGTCAAAAAGGTTCGGTAGGAGGCCTGTTTCTGCCGGGCAGGGTTTGCTCACAGCGATCTGACTGGCTACGCGCTCGACCCATATGTCGCCACCCGCCGGGGTGCTGGTGCTCCAGCGACCACCCCCTTGCGCGGCGGTCAGCGCCAAGATCGTGCCCACCTTGAAGGTACCCAGATCGCTCAGGCTGTCGCCAAACGACACCAGCTTGTCGTACTTGAAGCTGGTCGATTGGTCGCCGTCGCCCCCGCCACCGCAGGAGGCCAACAAAACCACCGCCAGCGCGGCGACCAAGAGAGTACGGAAGTTCATGGAAGACTCCAAGAAGAAAGAACATTAAAAATGGAATAGAACGAACGTTCTATTTAAGCAATGTAGGCTCGGGCGGTTCAAATCGTCAGAGGGTAAACGCTGGGTTTGAGCGCCACCGGCGGCTCCACAAACCGCTTGGCCGGTCAGTAGCGCAGTTTCATCACCAGAATGGTCAACGCCAGGGCCAGGGTGACCGCGTTGGCCACCACGATCGGCCAGGCGCCCAGCAGCAGGCCATAGACCAGCCACAGGAACACGCCGAGCGTGAAACAGGCGTACATGCTGAGCGAAATCCCGCTCACGTCTTTGGTGCGGAAGGTGTGCCAGGCCTGCGGGACGAAGCTGACCGTGGTCAGGCAGGCGGCAGAAAAACCAATGATGTCGCCCAATGCCATGGTGTTCCGAGGGAGGTGAATGGAAATTTGGGCGGTGAAACAGACTCAATCCGGCAGCCCGGCCGCCCATTCCACCAGCGCGTCCAGCGCCGGGCGCGCCGCTGGGGCGTTGGGGTGGTTGACGAAGCCGATCACCACGTAGCGCTTGCCGCTGCGGGCGTTGACATAGCCGGCGATGCCGGTCACGTCGCGCAGCGTGCCGGTCTTGAGCCAGGCGTTGCCGCGCGCGGCGCTGTCGCTGCCTCGGGCCATGCGCGCTGCCGTGCCGCTCACGCCGGCGATTGAGAGGCTCTGCACAAATTGCGCGCCTTGCCGGTGGCGCGCGGCGTGGCGCAGCAGTTCGGCCAGCGCCTCGGGGGTGATGCGCTCGTCGCGCGAGAGACCGGCGCCGTTGTCCATCACCGGCGCGGCAGGGCGGATACCGAAGGTGGTTCTCCACCAGCGCCCCACCACCTCGCGCGAGCGCTCGAAGCGGGCAGCACGCATCGGTTGCAGCGGGCTGTGGGGTTCGGTCAGCGCATCCACCCGAGCCGGCGCCAGGCGCCCGAGCGTGAGGAAAACCTGTTGCGCCATCACGTTGTTGCTCCACTGGTTGACGTCGTTGATGATGTCCGAGAGGGGGAGTGAAAGCGCGCTGTGCAGCAGGCGCGAGCCGGGCGGCGTGAGGCCGCTCCTCACCTGGCCGGTGATGGCGCCACCGCTGGCGCGCCACAGCCCTTCCATGGCGCGCGCGGCGTAGCTGGCCGGGTCCTGGTAGGCCACTGGCCAGACGCGTTCCCCGCAGGCGTTCGGGTACTGGCCCTCGAAGCGGATGCGGCTGGGGTCGTCGAAGCGCGCCTGCAGACTGGCGCGCCAGTCGCCGCAGCCGCCGCGCCGGGTCAGCGGCACGGTGGCATCGACGGCCAGGCCGGTCAGTGGCGGCTCGCTGAGCACGCGGGCCACACCGGCGGCGGTGTCGGGCTGGAAGGTGAGCACGACCGATTTGAAGTTGACCAGCAGCGCGTCGGGGCTGGCGTTGTAGGGCCGAAGGGCTTCGCCGTCGAAGGCCCCGGCGTCGTGCGCGGGCAACTCGAAGGCGCTCTGGTCGAGCACCATGTCGCCCAGGATCACGCGCACGCCTTTGTCTTGCAAGGCGAAGAAGGCGGCTTGCAGGCGCTCCAGCACCAGCTTCGGGTCGCCACCGCCGCGCACATACAGGTTGCCGCGCAACACGCCCTGGTCGACCGTGCCGTCGGTGAGGAACTGGGTGTCCCAGGTGAAGTCGGCGCCCAGCAGATCAAGCGCGGCGTAAGTGGTCACCAGCTTCATCACCGAGGCCGGGTTGACCGAGGCGTCGGCGCGGTAGCGCAGGCGGTCGGCCAGCGGCGGGTCGACCGGCACCACCAGGGCCGACATCGCGTCCACCGGCACCTGCGCGCGCTGCAGCGCCGCGCTCACGCTGGGCGGCAGTTGCGCGCAGGCCGGCAGCGCCACGGCAGCCAGCAGCGCGGCTGCCAGGCGCCTTGCCCAGGCGGGCCAGAAGACGCGGGTTGTTGGGCGCAAGGTGGCTCGGTTCAAGGGGTGGGCGCGGGAAGGGCGTGTCATGGGTGCCAGCATTATGGAAGCGTCGGCAGGGACCGAGGCCCATTCGTCGGGCGCAGGCCCTGTTCGATAATGGCTCATGCCTTCACCCAGCCTGCGCCTGCTCGCCATCGAGACCAGCACCGACACCTTGTCGGTTGCGCTGGGCAATGGCGCATCGGGCGCATCGGGCGCGCTGGGCGGACCGATCTGGCAACACACGGGCCCCGGCGCAGCCCAGGCCTCGCTCACGCTGCTGCCGGTGATCGGCTCGCTGCTGGCCCAGGCGGGCTGGCAACTGGCTGAGCTGGACGCGCTGGTGTTTGCCCGTGGGCCGGGCTCGTTCACGGGGCTGCGCACCGCCTGCGCGGTGGTTCAGGGTCTGGCCTATGGCGCGCGCAGCGCGAACCGGCCTCATGGCCTGCCGGTGCTGCCGGTCGACACCCTGGCCGCGCTGGCCGACGAGGCGCGCTTCCTCCAAGCCGAGGCCGGCTTGCCCGCGCCCCGGCGCATGGCGGCCCTTCTCGACGCGCGCATGGGCGAGATGTATGTGGGTGCCTACCGCTGCACCGACGGCAGGCTGCAGCAGCAACAGCCGGCGCGCCTGTGCGCGCCCGGCGAGTTGGCCGGCTGGTGGCGCAACGCCTGGGCCGACGACGTCGCACTGGGCAGCAGCGATGACGACCTGCTGGCTGGCAATGTGTTCGAGGCCTATGGCGCCCAGTTCAGCGATCTGCCTGGGCGCCGCCAGCCAGCGCGGCCCACCGCGCGCGCGCTGCTGCGTCTGGCGCCTGCGGCACTCGCGGCCGGCGCTGCGGTGAGCGCGCACCAGGCCTTGCCGCTGTATGTGCGCGACAAGGTGGCGCAAACCACGGCCGAGCGCGAGCAGCTGCGCCAGCAGCAACTGGCCCGGCTGGCCGCGCCCGCGCCGGTGGTTCCGCTGCTTGACATATGAGCCGCTCACTGAACCGCCGATGAGCAGTCCCCCGCTTGCCACCGCGCCGCAGGCGCTTCAGCAGCTGCCAGCACCCGCCGGCTGGCCCGCGCCGGCCGCGCCCACAGCACCGCTGGGCGCCGCGCGCCGCGTGGCGTTCGCCGCCATGGCCCCTGGCGATCTCGACGCGGTGCAGGCGGTGGAGGCCGCCGCCTACCCGCACCCCTGGTCGCGCAAGCATTTCGCCGACTCATTGGCCGCTGGCTACCCAGCCGTCATGCTGCTCGGCGAAGCCGCGCCGGGCGAGCTGGTGCACCCGCCACGCGCCGACGGCCGGCTGTTGCTGGGATATCTGATCGCCATGCGGGGCGTGGATGAGGCGCATTTGCTCAACATCACCGTGGCACCCGCGCACCAGCGCCAGGGCTGGGCCCGCTGCCTGCTCGACGCGCTGGTGCTGTGGTCGCGCGGCCAGCGCGCGCAGTGGCTGTGGCTGGAGGTGCGCCAGAGCAACCAGCGCGCGCGCCGCGTCTACGAGCGCTACGGCTTCCAGCAGGTGGGTCTGCGCCGCGCTTATTACCCTGCGGCGCCAACCGGCCGCGAGGACGCGGTGGTGATGAGCCTGCAGCTCGACGCGGCGCCTGCGCCTGGGGAGTCTCCATGAGCGAACACGACGCAAGCATTCCCGCGCCAGACACCGGCTTTGTGCCGCAGCTCGACGCGCGCCAGCGCGCCATGCTGGCAGAGATGGGCGTACGTGTTTGGGCGCCCCCGCCGGTGGCGGTGGCGCAGGTGGCCGACGCGGATAGACCCACGGACAAGGCACGGCCACCAGCCGCCGCACAGACTGCCGCGCCCGTTGCCACGCCGGTGGCGCGCGCTGTTGAATCACCCGGGCGCACGCCGCCGAAGCCAGCCCCAACCAGCACGCAGCGCGCAGCGCCGCCGTCCACCCATCGCTCCAGCGCCCCAGCGCCAACGTCGCCCGCGAGCGCTTCCCTGGCGCCGCCTGCCGAAGGCATCGCCCAAATGGACTGGTCGCAGCTCGAAGCCGCCGTCGCCGGGTGCCGGGCCTGTGCCCTGTGTGAGGGCCGGCGCCACACGGTGTTCGGCGCCGGCAGCACCGCGGCCGACTGGATGGTGGTGGGCGAAGCGCCGGGCGAGAACGAAGACCGCGAAGGCCAGCCCTTCGTGGGCCCCTCCGGCGAACTGCTGGACAACATGCTGCGCGCCGTCGGCCGCAGCCGCAGTGGCAGCGGCGCGCAAGGCGCCTACATTGCCAACGTACTCAAGTGCCGCCCCCCATCCAACCGCAACCCGCAGCCGGCCGAGGTTGCGCAGTGCGAGCCTTACCTCGCGCGCCAGGTGGCGCTGCTGCAACCCAAGATCATCCTCGCCATGGGGAGGTTTGCGGTGCAGTCGCTGCTGCAGACCGACGAGCCCATTGGCAAACTGCGCGGCCGCGTGCACCACTACCAGGGCGTGCCGGTGATCGTCACCTACCACCCCGCCTACCTGCTGCGCACCCCCGCCGACAAAGCCAAAGCTTGGGCCGACCTCTGCTTGGCATTGAGCGTGTAGCCCCCCGCGCCGGCTTCGCCGTCACCCCCCCCAGGGGGCGGCTCTGGCGGGCCGGCGGAGCCGGACCCGCGGCGCCCTGGGTGAACTGCCCTTCTCTCGATCTGCCCCGCAGCTGCGGGGTTTTTTGGGTGCGCGCGTTTCAATTCGTCAGAAATGCGCGTACCGGCTCCAGTGCACGATCCGGGGCCTCTTCTTGCGGCAGGTGGCCAACGTCTGGCAGGGTG
>JBBSDB010000213.1:0-6225 GCA_038249735.1 Burkholderiales bacterium | reverse complement strand
ACGCACCGGGTTCCCGAACCATTCCTGGTCATGGCTACCCAGAACCCGATCGAGACCGAGGGAACCTATCCCCTGCCGGAGGCGCAGGTCGACCGCTTCATGATGAAGGTGCTGGTCGACTACCCGACAGATGAAGAAGAGTTTGTGATCGTCGAGCGCGTCACCGGTCCGCCGGTGCAGGTGCAGGCGGTGGCCACCACCGAGCAACTCGCTGCCCTGCAGGCACAGTGCCGCTCGGTATATGTGGACCCGGCGCTGATTCAATACGCGGTGAAGCTGGTGTCGGCCACGCGCCGGCCCGACAAGCACGGCATCAAGGACCTGGCGCACCTCATCACCTACGGCGCCAGCCCGCGCGCCACGATTGGGCTGGTCGAGGGGGCTCGGGCGCTGGCCATGCTGCGCGGGCGCACCTATGCCGTGCCCGAAGACATGAGCGACCTCGCGCCCGATGTGCTGCGCCACCGCATCGTGCTGTCCTACGAGGGCTTGTCGGAAGGGCTTGATGGCGACGCGCTGGTGGCGCGCATCATGGCCGCGATCCGTCCGCCGGCGCGTCCGCTGGAACACGAGAAAAAGGCCGCCTGACGGCCGGTTGACCCATGTTCGGCCTGTTCAAGAAACGCACCCCCGAGCCGCCGGTTGCCGCAGCGCTGGCCGAGCCGGTGGAGCGCGCCGACGCCATGCTGCAGCGGCTGGAGTGGACCGTGATCCGCCGGCTGGATGGCTTGTTGCAGGGCGACTACCGCACGCTGATGCGCGGCAGCGGGCTCGATCTGGCCGATCTGCGCGAGTACCAGCACCACGACGATGTGCGCCACATCGACTGGAACGTGACCGCACGCCTGCAACTACCGCATGTGCGCGTGTTCACCGAAGACCGCGAGATGGCCGCCTGGTTTCTGCTCGATCTCAGCCCGTCGGTGGATTTCGGCTCGGGCACGCAGCGCAAGAGCGAGTTGCTGGTGGGTTTTGTGGCGGTGCTCTCGCGGCTCATCAGCCGGCACGGCAACCGCGTGGGCGCGGTGCAATACGGCGCTCGCGGCGCGGCCAAGGTCGATGCTGTGCTGCCCGCGCGCGGCGGGCGCGCTCAGGTGCTGCGCCTGATGCAGCTGGTGCGCCAGGGTGTGGCCGCGTCCGCCACGCCGTCCAAGACCAACGGGGTGACGCGGCTGGCCGATCTGCTGCGCAGCGCCAGCCATGCGGTGCGCCAGCGCAGCACGGTGTTTGTGGTGTCCGACTTCATCAGCGAGCCGGGCTGGGAGCAGCCACTGGGTGAGCTGGCGCGGCGCCACGATGTGGTGGCAGTGCGCCTGCTCGATCCGCTGGAGCTGGCCCTGCCCGATCTGGGGCTGGTCACCGTGCGCGATGCCGAAACCGGCGAGCAGCTGTTTGTCGACACCCACGACAGCGGCTTTCGCCAGCGGTTCGCGCGCATTGCCGCGCAGCGCGAGGCGCAGCTGCGCGAGAGTCTGAACCGGGCCGGGGTCGACACACTGGAGCTCTCCACCGACGACGACTTGGCCGACGCCATCCTGCGTTTCGTCGATCTGCGCAAGCGCCGATCGTCTTTGCGCAGCGGTCAAAATCCGCGTGCCCGCGCGCACCTCGGAGTTTCTGCATGAACCTGAACCTTGCCAGCTCACCGGTCAGTTTTCTCTGGCCTCAGTTTCTATGGCTGCTGTGGCTGCTGCCCTTGTTGATGTTGCTGTACTGGTGGCTGCTGCGCCGGCGGCGCCATGCCTCGGTGCGGCTGGCCAGTTTGTCGATCGTGCGTGAGGCCATGGGCAAGGGACCAGGGTGGCGCCGCCACGTCCCGCCGTTTCTGCTGTTGCTGGCATTTGCCGCCATGTTGCTGGCTTCAGCCCGGCCGCTGGCCACCATTGCGCTGCCATCGACCGAGCAGACGGTGATTTTGGCGATGGATGTGTCGGGCAGCATGCGCGCCACCGATGTGGAGCCGAACCGGTTGGTCGCTTCGCAAAATGCAGCCAAGGCGTTTCTGGCCGAACTGCCGCGCGATGTGAAGGTGGGCATTGTTGCCTTTGCCGGCACCGCCCAGGTGGTGCAACCGATCACGCTCAGCCGTGAAGACCTGGCGGCCGCGATCGACAAGTTTCAGCTGCAGCGTGCCACCGCCATCGGCAGCGCCATCGTGGTGGCGCTGGGCGAGTTGTTTCCTGGCCAGGGCATCGATCTGGCGAGCCTCACCTACGACCGCCGCAACGACCCGTTTGCGCCACAAGGCCGCGCCATCGATCAGCCGCGCAGCGAGCCCAAACCGTTCCAGCCGGTGGCGCCCGGCTCTTATGGATCGGCCGCCATCATCCTGCTCACGGACGGCCAGCGCACCACCGGTGTGCAGACCGAAGAGGCGGCCCAGATGGCAGCCGATCGCGGGGTGCGCGTCTACACCGTCGGCGTGGGCACGGTGGACGGCGAGGTGATCGGCTTCGAGGGTTGGTCGATGCGGGTGCGGCTGGACGAAGACACGCTGAAAGATGTGGCGAAAACCACGCAGGGCGCCTACTACTACGCCGGCACGGCGGAGAACCTCAAGCAGGTCTACCAGTCGCTGAGCACCCGGCTCACGGTGGAGAAGAAAGAAACCGAGGTGTCGGGACTGCTGGCACTGCTCGCCGCGCTGCTGGTGGCGCTCTCAGCCGGGTTCTCGCTGTTCTGGTTCAACCGCGTGCTCTGAGCCACTGGCGTGCGTCAGGCGCCGGCCTTGCGCGGCATCAAAGCCGACCCGCCCGGCGTCGGCACAATGCACAGCCATGACAAACGACGCAACGGTGGTGGGTGGGGGCATCGGGGGCTTGGCCTGTGCGCTGGCGCTTGGGCGCGGCAACCTTGACGTGCAGGTGCTGGAGCAGGCCAGCACATTCGGTGAGGTGGGTGCTGGCTTGCAGCTGGGACCGAATGCGGTGCGCGTGCTCGCGCACTGGGGCCTGACCGACGCGCTCAACGCCTGCGCGGCTTTTCCCGAAGCGCTGCAGGTGCGCGATGCGCTGGGCGGTGAGCGGCTGGGGCGCTTGCCGCTGGGCGCTCAGGTGCGCACGCGCTACGGTCAGTCCTACGCCACACTGCACCGCGCCGATTTGCACGCGCTCTTGTTGCAAGCGGTTCGTCAGCGACCCAAAATCCATTTGACTCTCGACGCCCGGGTGGCCAGCTACACCGAGAGCGCCGACGGCGTGCGCGTGACCGCAGAGAACGAAGCCGTGTTTGAGGCCCGCGCGCTGATCGGCGCCGACGGTCTGTGGAGCCGGGTGCGCAGCCAGCTGCTGGGCGCGCAGCCGGTGCGCGCCAGCGGTCACCTGGCCTACCGCGGCATGGTTCGCAGCGCCGATCTGCCCGCTGCCTTGCGCGCGTCGCTGGTCACCGCCTGGCTGGGGCCTCGCTTGCATGTGGTGCATTACCCGGTTCGCCAGGGTGACTGGTTCAACGTGGTGGTGGTGGTGCATGGCGTGCTGGGTCAGGGCCATGGTGGCGCCGTGGGCGCCGACCCGCAGAGTTGGACCCATGAAGCCCACGCTGAAGACCTGCGGCGCACGCTGGGCGCCGCCCACGCCGATCTGCTGCAGGTGGTTGACGCCGTGCCCTACTGGACCCTGTGGCCACTCAACGACCGCCCGCCCATGACCGGCCCGCAGGACCAGGCGCGAGGCCGGGTGGCCCTGCTCGGCGACGCCGCCCACCCGCTGCGCCCTTATCTCGCGCAAGGGGCAGCGATGGCGCTGGAAGACGCCTGGACGCTGGGCCGCCTGGTCGATCAGCAGCCCGCCGGCCCCGACATCCGCTGGGCCGCCGTGTTCGAGCGCTTCGCGCAGGCGCGCTGGGCGCGCAATGCACGCGTGCAAAGGCGCTCGCAACGCAACGGCAGCATCTTTCACGCCAGCGGCCTGGTGCGCTGGGGCCGCAACACCGCCATGGCGATGCTGGGCGAGCCGCTGCTCGATCTGCCTTGGCTTTATGGCGGCCCGCCCCACCCGTAAACTTCGCAGCGCTCTTCAACACGCGTGCCGACTGTGTGCCAACGGCACCGCCAAACTCAGGAAATCCCATGCCCGCCAAACCCGTCCTTCATCCACGCCGCCGCATCGCCTTGTTGGGCGCTGTCGCGCTCTCCCTGGGCGCCAGCCTGCCGCTCGCTCAGGCGCAGACCGCGCCTTGGCCGAATCAGCCGATCAAGCTGTTGGTTGGCTTTCCCGCCGGGTCTTCGCCTGACCTGATGGCACGCACGCTGGCTGAGCCGCTGGCCCAAGCCCTGGGCCAGCCGGTGGTGGTGGAGAACCGGGCCGGTGCGGGTGGCAACATCGCCGCTGCCGCCGTGGCCCGCGCCACCGACGATCACACCCTGGGTCTGATGATCAACGGCAACCTCACCATCGCCAAGGTTCTCAACCCAGCCACCACCTACGATCCGCAAACCGACCTCACCCCAGTGTCGTTGCTGGCGGTGGCGCCGCTGGTGTTGACCGCGCCGATGAGCGCGCCCGCTGATGGTGCCGCGTTTCTGGCCGCCGCGCGCCAAGGTGGTGACCGTTGGAACTACGGCTCGCCCGGTGTCGGCACCGTGGCCCACATTGGCATGGAGTTGATCAAATCGCGCGCGGGCATCGCGCCGGTGCATGTGCCGTACCCCGGTAACCCGCAGGTGATCGTCGGCATGCTTGGCGAGCAGGTACAAATGGCCTTGTTGCCGCCCGGTTTGGCGATGGCGCAGGTGCGCGGTGGCAAGCTGCGCGCGATCGGCGTCACCTCGGCCGGACGAAGCAGCGTGGTGCCTGAAGTGCCCACACTGACGGAAGCCGGCGTGCCCAATCTGCAGCTTGAAATCTGGAACGCGGTGGCCGCGCCCAACAGCCTGCCCAAGGCCCATGTGAAGAAGCTGGCAGCGCTGCTGACTGAGATCGTGCGTCGGCCAGACATCCGCGAAAAAATCTTTGCCCAAGGCTGGCAGGTGGTCGGCACTTCACCCGAGGGCCTGGCCAACCGCATGCGCCAAGACACGGCCGCGATGGCCGATGTGATCGAGCGCAACAAGATTCGCCCGAACTGACGTCTGCGCGCGGTTGCGCTTTTGACGCCTGTGCCTCCCGCGCTGACCAGAGCGCGGGGAGGCAGGCCGCTTCAGTCTTCTAGCAGGCGATTGCGCAAACGAGCCATCGCCTCTGGCCCCAAGCCCATGGGGCCTTCCAAATACCGGCCCATACCGCCGAACTCGCGCTCCACCGTGTCGAAGGCGGCATCCAGAAACGCCGGCTGCACCCGCCACAACACATCCACCACATGCGCCGGGCCATCGGTATGCACCAGCGGGCTGCGGCGATAAAGCTGGTTGGTCAGCAGGTAGTCGGCCATGACCACTTCACGGTCAACACCGAGCGCCGAGAGCAACAGCGCGGCCGCAAAGCCGGTGCGGTCTTTCCCGGCGGTGCAGTGAAAAACCACCGGGGTGGGCTGCTCGATCAGGTGTTGGAAGAAGCGCGCGTAGGTGGAAATGGCATCGCGCGCAAACGATTGGTAGGTTTGCGCCATGAGTGCCACGGTCTCGGCTTCGCTGGGTATCTGCCCGGCCGCCAGCAGGGCTTTCACGCGCACCACCACGGTGGGCTCAATGCCCAACGCGACGGTCGCGGCGCCTGGCAGCAGAGAGGGCAGGGCAGTGCGTTCGGCCTCGCCGCGAAAGTCCAGGCTGTGCGTGATGCGCAGCGGCTCCAGGGCGCGGTGATCGTCTGGTGTGAGACCAGCCAAATGATCCGAGCGGTACACCAGCCCGTGGCTCACACGCCGTCCTTCTGTACCGGTGTAACCGCCGAGATCGCGAAAGTTGGAAGCGCCTTGCAGCATGGGTGGGGTATCTGGGGTTGTCATGCAGCAGTCAGAGCGTTCAGCCCTTGACCAGCCCGCTGTCGACGATCAGGTTTTGCCCGGTCACGGCGCGCGCCCAGGGTGAGAGAAAGAACAGCACCGCGTCGGCAAACTCCACCGGCGTGGTCACGCGGCGCAGCGGGGTCATGCTGGCGATCAGATCGAACACCGCTTCGGGCGTGGCACTGCTGGCATCGGTGGTACGCAGCAGCCCGCCCGAGACCATGTTCACCGTGATGCCGTGCGGCCCCAGGTCGTGGGGGGGGGGGGGGGGGGGGGGGCGGCGCGCCGCCGGGGGGGGGGGGGGGGGGGGGTGGGGGGCCCCCCGCGGTTGTTATATATTTGTTT
>JBBSDB010000212.1:0-6244 GCA_038249735.1 Burkholderiales bacterium | reverse complement strand
TGGGCCCGCGAGAAGCGTGGATGCAGCTGTTTGCAATTGGCGGTCCCAATTGAATAGCTTTTCCGGGTGGCTGGGTTTCATGGCGCCACCTTGCGCAGCGCCGTTGCGTTCGTGCCGATTTTGGTAAGGCAGAAGCATTTGGTTAAACCAAGCTCTGTCAGTACCCATCTCAAACGCCAGCGCGGCTTTCCGCCAGTTTCACCAGCGTCCACAGCACCCGGTTCGCGGGTGTGGGCACGCCCAGCGCAGCGCCGCGCTGGACGACGTGGCCGTTCAGAAAATCGATTTCGCTGGGTTTGCCGCGCATCAGGTCTTGTGCGGTGGAGGAGTGCTGGGTGGGCACGGTCTCGACAATCCGTCGCACCATCGCATCGATGTCGCCGGGCAGCGTCACGCCGTCGGCCTGGGCCACGGCACGGCATTCCGCCACAACGTCGCGGATGACATCGAGCACACCTGGGCGCTGCACCAGTTCGCCATACGGCAGGCGGCCCAGGGCAGACAGCGCGTTGTAGGCGCAGTTGATGATGAGCTTGGCCCAGAGCGCACCGCGCACGTTGTCGCTCAGTGTGGTGGGCACGCCCGCCGCTGTGAAGGCTTGTGCGATGGCCGCGCTGCGCGATGGCTCGCCGGGCATGGGCTCCATCACCAACTCGCCGCGCCCGTGGTGGCGCAGGTGACCGGGGCCTGCCATTTCGGTGGCCACGTAGACCACGGCTGCGGCCACTGGCACACCGGGCAACACCGCGCGCAGCCGCTCGGCGTTGTCCACGCCGTTTTGCAGGCACAGCACCAGCGCGCCGGGTTTGAGGTGCGCGCGCATGTCGTGGCCAGCGCTTTCGGTATCGGTGGACTTCACCGCGAACAGCACCAGGTCGGCGCCGGCCACCGCGCTGGCCTGGGTGCTGGCGGTCAGCGGCACCGGTTCGTCGAAGCTCAGGGTCTGCATGCGCAGGCCGTGGGCCGCGATGGTTTCTACGTGGGTGGCGCGGCCAATCAGCGTGACGCGGTGGCCGGCACGTGCCAGCATGCCGCCGTAGAAGCAGCCCACGGCACCGGCGCCGAACACGGCGATGTCAAGAGGCGGGCTGGGCGGTGTCATGCGAAATCCTGAAAAAGCCAGCCGCGGTGTGTATGGCGGCCACTTGTGCGGCGGTGTCGTACGGCAGTGTGGTGGGGTGGTCGGTGGTGGGCGCGCGGTTGGCGGGTGAAGTGCTTACAGCGGATCGCCCAGCAGCTTGGAGATGGCCGCGATGTGAGCCGCGTTGGGTTTTTCGGGTGGCATTTCATCTGCTTCCGCGCTGGCATTCTCGTGCGCCTGGATGGCGGCGACCATCGCGTACTGGTTTTCCCAAGACAGCGTTTTGCCCTCGGGGCACATGTCGCGCAGGGTGCCGAACCAGTAGTAGCCGTCGCGGCCGCCAAACAGGGTGTCGATGCTGCCGGCGTCGCCGGCCTTGAGCCCCTGGGCGGCGAGGATGAGTTTGAGTTTGTGGTGAGAGAGTGAATAGGGCATCGAGGAATCTGCGCGGCGATGGTTGGGTGGGACGGTAATTTTACGCAGCCTACCCGCCGCCGCCCAAGCCCGACAGCCGCCTACCGCAGGGGCGCGATGGCGCGCAACACTTCTTCGGCGGTGGCCGGTGCGTTCATCGCCTCGGGTTCACCACCCGCCTGCGCCACCGCGTCGCGCAGCGCCTCATACACGCTGATGGCCAGCATGAACGGCGGCTCGCCCACGGCCTTGCTGCCGTGCACGTTGTCTTCCCGGTTGGCCTCGGGCCAGAGGTCGACCCGGAAGTGCTCGGGAATGTCGCCGGTGGCGGGGATTTTGTAGGTGCTGGGGGCGTGCGTGGCGAGCGTGCCGTCTGCTTTCCAGACCAGCTGCTCAGTGGTGAGCCAGCCCATGCCTTGCACAAAGCCACCTTCAATCTGGCCGATGTCCAGCGCCGGGTTGATGCTCTGACCCACGTCGTGCAGGATGTCCACTTTCAGCACGCGGCTCTCGCCGGTGAGCGTGTCGATGGCCACTTCGCTCACCGCCGCGCCGTAGGCGAAGTAGTAGAACGGCCGACCGGTGAGGGTGGTTTTGTCGTAGTGAATCTTGGGTGTGCGGTAGAAGCCGTCGCTCCAGAGCTGAATGCGGTTGGCGTAAGCGGCGGCCACCACCGCATCAAACGTGCGGGTGGACTTGTCGGTGATCACCTGACCGCCCTGGAACCGCACCGCGCCAGCGCCCACGCCGTCGAGCCCGGCCACAAACGCCGCGAGGTTGTCGCGCACATGGCGGGCCGCAAACTGCGCCGCGCGGCCGTTCAAATCGGTGCCAGCCGAGGCGGCGGTGGCGCTGGCGTTGGGTACCTTGCTGGTGTCGGCTGCCGTGGACAGCACGCGCTCAAACGGCACACCCAGCTCGTCGGCCACGATCTGCGCCACCTTGGTGTTCAGGCCTTGGCCCATTTCGGTGCCACCGTGGTTCACCTGCACGCTGCCATCCAGGTACACATGCACCAGCGCGCCGGCCTGGTTGAAGAGCGTGGCGGTGAAGCTGATGCCGAACTTCACGGGGGTGAGGGCGATGCCTTTTTTGATGACCGGGCTTTTGGCGTTCCACGCCGCGATCTGTGCGCGCCGTTTGCGATAGCGGCTGGTGAGCGCGAGCTGCGTGATGAGGGGATCGAGGATGTTGTCTTCGATCTTCATCTGGTAGTGGGTGGTGTTGCGTTCTTCAACGCCATACAGGTTGCGCAGCCGCACATCCAGCGGATCCAGGCCCAGCGTGCGCGCGATGTCGCCCAGGATGCGCTCGATCACGATCACCCCTTGCGGCCCGCCGAAGCCGCGAAACGCGGTGTGGCTCTGGGTGTTGGTTTTGCAGCGGTAGCTGGCAATGGACACGTCCTCCAGAAAGTAGGCGTTGTCGCTGTGGAAGATGGCGCGGTCGGCCACCGGGCCGGAGAGGTCGGCGGAGAAACCGCAGTTCACCAGCATCTCCAGATCGAGTCCGCACAGCAGGCCGGTGCCGTCGAACCCGGCGCGGTAGTGGTAGGCGAACGGGTGGCGTTTGCCGGTGATCAGAAAGTCGTCGTCGCGGTCCAGGCGCAGCTTGATTGGGCAACGGAGGTGGTGGGCAGCGATCGCCGCCCACACCGCGAGATGCCCGGCCTGGGTTTCCTTGCCGCCAAAGCCGCCGCCCATGCGCCGGCATTCCACCGTGACCGCGTGGCTGGCCACCCCCAGCGCGTGCCCCACCCAGTGCTGCACCTCGCCGGGGTGCTGGGTGCTGGTGTAAATCCACCACTGGTTTTGTTCCAGCGGCATCACATAAGCGATCTGGCCTTCCAGATAAAAGTGCTCCTGGCCGCCCACCTCGAAGCGGCCTTCGATTTGGTGCGGCGCGCGTTGCAAGGCGGCTGCCGCGTCGCCGCGTTTCACCTGCACCGGTGGCAACACGTAGCTTTCCAGCGCGTGGGCTTCGTGCACGCTGAGTACCGCGTCCATTGGTGCGATATCGAGCTTCACGAGACGCGCGGCGCGGCGCGCGGTCATCACATCGTCGGCCACTACCAGCGCCACCACCTGTCCAACAAACTGCACCGTGTCGGTGGCGAACACCGGCTCGTCGTGCGCGAACGCAGCCAGCGTTTTGTCGCCGGGGATGTCGCGCGCGTCGATCACCGCGCGCACGCCGGGCATGGCCAGGGCAGCGGTGGTGTCGATGCCGCGCAGCGTGCCGTGGGCCACGCGCGAGCACACGGGCGCGGCATGCAGCGTGCCTCGGACTTCCGGGATGTCGTCGATGTAGGTGGCAGCGCCGGCCACCTGGGCGCGGGCGCTTTCGTGGGGCCGGGACTGGCCCGCAGCGCGTTCGGGCGTTCTCAACATGGGCAGGTCGGGCGCGTTCATGCAAGGTCCTCCACCGTGGCCGATTCGAGGTTGATGGCGGTCAGGCCCTGACTCTCCAGCCAGAAGCGTTGCAGCAGATTGCCCACCACCGTCTGGCGGTAGGCGTCGCTGGCACGCATGTCGGAGATCGGCTGGAACTCGGTGCGCAGCGCGGCCTGCGCCGCCATCACCGAGTCGGCATTCCAGGGCTGGCCGCGCAAGGCCGCTTCGGTCTGGTGGGCTCTGGCGGGCGTGGCCGCCACGCCGCCGGCGCCGATGGACACCTGTGCCACCACGCCGTCGGTGAGCGTCATCCGGAACGCCAGACAGACGGCCGAGATGTCGTCGTCAAAGCGCTTGCTGATTTTGTAGACGGTGGTCCTCTCATGGGCCGTCGGTCGCGGCACCTTGATCCAGCACAGCAGTTCGTCGGCGCGCATCACATTGGTGCGGTAGCCGGTGTAGAGGTCCTCCAGTGCCAGCTCGCGGTGCGCGATGGCCGC
Source organism: Burkholderiales bacterium (assembly GCA_038249735.1). Lineage (GTDB taxonomy): Bacteria > Pseudomonadota > Gammaproteobacteria > Burkholderiales > Burkholderiaceae_C > Hydrogenophaga. The sequence continues at coordinate 1,856 of JBBSDB010000212.1, read as the reverse complement.
ACGCTTCGTGTCCCAGCGCGTCAGCACCACGCTGGCACCCAGGGCGATCAGCAGCGGCATCGAGTCGCCAATCGGCGAGCCGTTGGCGACGTTACCACCCAGCGTGCCCGAGTTGCGCACCGGCAGGCCAGCAAAGCGCTGGGCAAACGTCTTGAGCTGCGGACGCTCTGCCACCAGCGCGGCGTAAGCGTCGGCCAGTGGTACCGCTGCGCCGATGGCGATGTGGTGCCGGTAGCTTTCCACTTGCCGCAACTCGCGCGCGGCGGTCACATCAAGCACCTGGCTGAACTGCCGGTGTTGTTTCGTCACCCAGAGCCCCACATCGGTGCAGCCGGCCACCACCTGAGCTTGTGGGTGGCGCGCGCGGGCTTGCAGCAAATTGCGCAGCGATGTGGGTCGTAGGTAGGCGGGGGCGTCGGGGTTCTCAGGCTGTGGGTCTGCAAGAGCGGCCAGCGTGGCGGCTTCGTCCACCGCGCAGCCTTTGGGCAGCGGCAGGCTGCCCATGGTCATCGCCGCATCGAAGATGGGCCGGTAGCCGGTGCAGCGGCACAGGTTGCCCGAGAGATCGGCCTGCGCCCGCTCGCGAGTAATGCCTTGACCGCCGTTGGTGTGCTGGTAGGTGGCAAAGAGGCTCATCACAAAGCCCGGCGTGCAAAAGCCGCACTGACTGCCATGGCAGCGAACCAAACTTTCCTGCACAGGATGCAGTTCTCCACTGGGCGCTTGAATATCTTCGGCGGTGTAAATCGCCATACCGTTCACCGAATGCGCGAGCCGGATGCAGCTGTTGATGGCCCTGTATGTCAGCTTGCCATCGACCGCTTCACCAATCACCACGGTACAGGCGCCGCAGTCGCCTTCGCCGCAGCCTTCCTTGGTGGCGGTGAGCTGCAGGTCTTCGCGCAGCACCTGCAACAGGGTGCGATCGGGTGGTACATTGCGCAGCGCCACGGGCTGGCCGCGCCGCAGAAAAGTCAGGGTTTGTCCGGTGTTTGGCGGTTTCATGCGCGTCAGCATAGCGCCGCGCTCATGGCACAACATATGCTCGGGCTTATGGCCTGAATGCCTACAGCCCCAGTGCCCACGAACCCTGCCCGGTATGAAATCCGTCTCCATGTTCGACAAGATTGACCTGCACCTGATCCGCGTCTTGCACACGGTGCTGGTTGAGCGCAGCGTATCGCGTGCGGCATTGCGCTTGGGCATGTACCAGCCGGCGGTGAGCGCGTCGCTCAGGCGGCTTCGGGAGCTCGCCGGGGACCCCCTTCTGGTGCGTTCAGGCTCGGGCATGGTGCCCACCGTGGCTGGCCTGCGCATGGTGGAGCCTGCTGCCGATATCTTGCGCGCCGCCGAGATGCTGTTTTCTGACGCGCGCAGTTTCGACCCCGCCACCACCACCCACGTCTTCAGCCTGGCGGCCAGCGACTACCTGGACCCAACGTTTCTGCCTCAGTTGGTGACCCGGCTGAAAGCCCAGGCACCGGCCTGCGGCATCGATATTTATCCGCTGTCTGCCGATGCCGATTACCGGCACCAGCTCGCCCAGGGCCAGGTGGATGTGGTGATCGGCAACTGGCCCAAGCCGCCGGACGACCTGCACCTGGGCCGCCTGTTTGGCGATGAGGTGGTGTGCCTGGTGGCGAAGCACCACCCGGCAGTCAAGCGCGGCTGGGATGCAGAGGCCTGGCTGGCCGCCGACCACATCGCGCCGATGCCCACCCACCCTGGCGCGCGTGGTGTGATCGACGACCACCTGGCCAGCCTGGGGCTGGTGCGCAAAATCGTGGCGCGCTGTCCGCACTTCGGGCTGATCCCGGCCATGGTGGCTGGCAGCCTGCTGGTGCTGACCACCGGGC
>JBBSDB010000211.1:0-6257 GCA_038249735.1 Burkholderiales bacterium | reverse complement strand
TTTTGGGTCGGTCATACTTTGTGTGTTCCGCAGGTGTCTTGATAACCCGCGTTTGAGAACTAAAGTTCCCGCCTTGGACTTTGATGTTGCTGTGATCGGCGCTGGCCCGGCGGGGCCCCGCCGGGCCACGACGCTGGCCGGACGCGGTGAGAAGGTGGCCCTGATCGAAGGCGCGCTGCTGGGCGGCTCGTGCGTCAATCATGGTTGCACGCCGACCAAGACACTGCGCAAAAGCGCGCGGGTCGCTCACATGGTGCGCCGTGCAAGCGATTTCGGCATTCAGACCGGGGAGATCGAAATCGACTTCGCGGCTGCGATGGAGCGGATGCAGCAGCGGGTCGACGCGTCGCGCGCAGGGCTGGAAAAGTCAATCGCCGGGCAGGAAAGGCTGACCTTGCTTCGGGGCTGGGGTGCTTTTGTGTCCGGCGACGGCGACCGGTTCGAACTGAGCGCCGGCGACCAGGCACTGCGGGCCCATCGAGTCATCATCAATACCGGCACCCGGGCGTTCATCCCGCCTCTGTCGGGCATCGACGAGGTGCCCTACCTGGACAACGTCAGCCTGCTGCAGCTGCGCGAACTTCCGCGCCATCTGATCGTGATCGGCGGCAGTTACATCGGCTTGGAGATGGCGCAGATTTTTCGCCGTCTCGGCAGCGAAGTGACCGTGATCGAAACCGGCCCACGCATCGCCGGGCACGAAAACGAGGACATCTCCACGGCGCTCACCGAGCTGCTGCAGGCTGACGGCATCTGCTTTCACACTGGACATGAAGTGGACGGCGTGCAGAAGGGGTCGGATACCGGTATCGCTGTCAAGGTGGGCGGGCAGCGGGTCGAAGGCTCGCATCTGCTGGTTGCCACCGGGCGCAGCCCCAACACCGAGCGCCTCAACCTCGCTGCGGTCGGGGTCGAGACCGACGAGCGCGGCTTTGTTCCCACCAATGGGCAGCTGGAAACCAATGTGCCCGGCATCTGGGCTGTGGGCGACATCAACAAGCGCGGCGCCTTCACCCACACCAGTTACCAAGACGGCCAGATTGTGTTGGCCAATCTCCAGGGCGACCCACGTTCCGCCGATGGGCGGGTGTCGAGCTACGCGATGTACACCGACCCGCCCTTGGGTCGGGTTGGCTTGTCGGCGGCGCAGGCCAAAGCGTCTGGCCGCGCCACGCTGGTGGCCAGTATTCAGATGAAGGACGTCAGCCGGGCCAAGGAGGAGGGCGAGACCTCGGGCCTGATGCAGATTCTGGTTGACCAGCAGACGGAAGAGATTGTTGGTGCGTCGCTGTTGGGATTTGGCTGTGACGAGGTGATCCAGGTGATCAGCACCTTCATGGCCACCGGCGCGCGCTACCAGGTGCTACGCGATGCCTTGCCGATCCATCCCACCGTGGCCGAGTTCCTGCCCTTTCTGCTGGACAAGCTCGAACCGCTGGAGTAACGCCGCCCGCCTTGTCGAAGGTCAAACAATGAAGTTCGAGCCGCCCTTCAACGATCCGTCCGCGCTTGGCGCACCAGCCACTCCCGTTGGCCACAGCGGTCCGGGCTCCGTAAGGTCCCCGCAGGCGGCGCCAGGCCACGCCCAATCCCCGCACTCTGAACCCCCGGGAGAATTCCATGCGTACCAGTGCGGCTCGCTTTCGGGCCATGCCGCACCCGTAGGCCATGCGGCCGAGACGCCATACCACGGCTCCATCACCCAACGTGGAGACGATTGTGGGCAACCCTCGCACTGGTGCTACCGACGGCTGTGAGATCGGATGCGGTGCCCTGCGCGGCTGAACCCTTGCTCATGTGTGCCATCGCGCTGAATCCATGCCTTGACACGCCTGCCACTGCGGCCATTGGGGAAAGCTTTTCCGACCGGCCGGTAGAAGTTGCCGACAAGCCTACCGACACCACCCTGCGGTTTTGTAAATACCCGAGCCCGCCCATTGACCAGGCATTCACCAAGCAGGCACGCCACTTGCCGTGCACCCCAGGCAACTTTCTCTTCAACCCTCCGACAACCCGTTTGTCGACACAGGAGCCCAGATGGACACCTTCTTCCCGCCCGGCGCGCACATGCCTCAGGGTGAACCTTCGTGGGTGGACAAGCCCCCACCCACGCCACCAGGGCCCACCCCGCCACCCGAGGTGCCGCCCGACCGGGTGCCCGACGTGATCGAACCGCCCGTACCAGCCGAGCAGCCGCCGATTCAAGTTCCGCCTTCCTCGCCCGGCGAAATTGTTGCGGCAGCGGCGCCAAACCCGCGCTTCCTCTTCAGGCGCCGAACGCGAGCGCAGGCTCGGGCCGCCAGGCACGCCGCTTGCCACAGCTGGGAACTGCATCCATTCCGGGCGCAGCACTTTCACGAAACCCCATCCATCAACAGCATCGAGAACACCAACATGAAATCCACACACCGAGCCCTTTTTTCCTGGCCGCTTGCCGCCGTCGCTGTGGCCTTGGCCTGCTCTGCCCAGGCGCAAATGGCGACTGGCGCCACGACGACGCCCCAAGGCGGCAACACGAACGCGCAGCCCTATTCGTCCGTGTCGACAGGCCCGCGACAGATGTACTCGTCGGATTCATTTTCTGTCGTCCCGTATTCGACCAACGGTTACATCGGTTTGAACATTGGCCAGCCCGACTGGGACATTCCGTGCACCGGCGGCGGCGCCTTCGGCTGCTCGGAGAGCAACACCGCCTACAACATCTACACCGGCGGCATGTTCAACCAGTACGTCGGCGCTGAGTTGGGCTATGTCGATTTCGGGAAATTCGAGCGCGGCGGTGGCCGCACGCGGGCGGCTGGGGTGAACCTGAGCTTGGTGGGTCATCTACCGCTCGGCGCTTTCAATGTGTACGGCAAGGTCGGCACGCTGTACGGCCGCACCAACGTGAGCTCCAACCCAATTTCGGGTCTGGCCACTGGCAAAAGAAGCGGATGGGAAGGTTCGTACGGCGTTGGCGTGGGCTACCAGTTGTCGCAACGCTCGATGGTGGTGCTGGAGTGGAACAAGTACGACCTGGACTTCGCCGATGTCGGCCGGCGCGACATCACCACCACCAGCCTGGGCTACGTCCACCGCTTCTGACCGGGCATCGGCCGGGCGCTAGCCAGCGGGGTGGAAGATGCGTCTTCCACCCCTTTTTTTCGGGCCTTTTCAGACAACCCGTTCATTTGCGTTCCAGTTCCTCCACCAGCGCCTTCATCTGGTCGATCTCTTTGCGCTGCGCCAAGATGATCTGATCGGCCAGCGCTCGCACGCGCGGGTCGGTGATGGTAGCGCGCTCGCTGGTGAGGATGGCAATCGAGTGGTGCGGGATCATGGCCTTCATCCACGACACCTGGTCTACCGTGGTCTGGCTGCGCACCAGCCACACGGCCAGAACGAACACCAGCCCGCTGGCACCCAGCACCGCGAGCTTGAAGCCTTGCCCGGGGTACATGGACCACATGAAAAGCAGCATCACCACCGCCATGGCAGCGCCCATGTAGAGCGCCATGTAGGCGCGCGTCTCGCTGAAAAAGATGTGGTCCATGGCGTAAGTGTTCAGGTACATCAAACCGAACATCACGACCGTTGAGGTGGCGATCATGGCGAAAAACTTCAGGTACTTGGGCATGGCTTGGCTCCTTCTGTGGGCATGGTGATCAACCCATCGTCCGGCGTGGTCACCACAACGCTTGTAGGAACACGCCTCGCCTCGCCTTGCTGCGCGAGACCTCACGTTCCCCGTTGAGCGGGCGCGCTTGACCGACGACACCTGCTTGGCATTGCGTCCTACAAGGCTCGGCGGTGTCGGTGGCAACCCGCCTGTCCCGGCCTCGGACAGACTGCAAGCCTGTTGCCGACATCTGTTGCCTGAGCGTGCTCGCTCTAAGGAGCGCAGGAGGCAGGGACAAGCGGTTGTCAATCGGCTTGCTGCAGCCTGCACTGGCTAGGCACCCACCATATCGATTCCGAAAGATGAACAGAGGGACACATGATCAACACTGCCTTGGCTGCTGTGCATCACCAGACGCAAATCGCCTCACCGCGGCTGCAGCAGTCGGTGCAACTGCTTCAGATGTCTTCTCTGGAGTTCGCTTCGCTGGTGCAAAGCGCGATTGATCACAATCCCTTCCTGGAGCCCGAAGAGGGCGGCAGCGACTCTGACGATCAACACATCGAAATCTGCGTGTCGCACCGCGACCACGGGGTGCCCGATGGCGGTGATGCCGGCGGCACTGACCTGTCACGCGAGGACCGTGATCTCTGGAACACCGCCTGGGGTGGCGCCACCGGGTCGGGGCCTGCCGATGACAGCGAGCTTTCGGCGCTGGACAAAACACCGATCGTCGCCTCGCTCGCCGAGCACCTGTGCGCTCAGCTCTACCTCATGCCTCTGCCAGAGCGAGACATGTTGCTGGCCTGCGCGCTGGCGGCGTCGCTTGATGACGACGGGTACCTGCGGCTGGCGCTGAATGAGGCATTCGATGGCCTGGGCGTCGAGCCGGTCACCGACGCCGAGATGCGCATTGCCCTGCTTCGTGTGCAGGCACTCGACCCGCCAGGTGCTGGCGCCCGCGACGTACAAGAGTGCCTGATGCTGCAATTGCCGGCGTTGGTGTGCCCGGCGCAGAGGACGCTGGCGACGCTGATTGTGAGTCAGCATCTGGATGCGCTGGCGGCGCGCGACATGGGACGGCTGAGCCGGCTGCTCGGCGCACCGCCACCGCAGGTTCAAGCGGCCTGCGACGCGATACGCAGGCTCGACCCGCGCCCTGGCTGGCGCTTTGGCAGCCGCCATGTCGACTATGTGGTGCCCGATGTGATCGCCCGCAAGCACGGACGGCAGTGGTGCGTGAGCCTGAACCCGGCGGTGGTGCCGCGTGTGAAGCTCAACGAAGTCTATGCAGCGCTTTTCCAGCGCCACCGCAACGACCAGCACGGCGAACTCGCCGATGACCTGAAGGAGGCACGCTGGACGATGCGCTATGTCAGCCAGCGCTACACCACCATCCTCGAAGTGTCCCAGGCGATCGTGAGGCACCAGCAACACTTTTTCGATCTGGGACCGATGGCGATGAAGCCTTTGGCGCTGCGCGACATAGCACAGGAGCTGGGCATGCACGAGTCCACCGTTTCGCGCGTGACCAACAACAAGTTCATCGCCACACCGGCCGGTGTGTTTGAGCTCAAGCGGTTCTTCTCGCGCCCCATGCTCAGCAGGAATGGCCGCGCCTGCTCAGGCACGGCGATACGTGGCCTGATCGGTGAGATGATTCAGGCCGAGCCACCCCAGGCGCCGCTGTCGGATGTGGCGATCTGCCGGCAACTGTCGGAACAGGGCCTCGACGTGGCGCGACGCACCGTCACCAAGTACCGCCAGATGCTGCGCATCGATGCAGCGGAAAAACGCCGCCGGGTGACCGACTGAGCATTCGGATCGCCTGAGGAGCCGGCCATGCACATCGAAGCGCTCACCCGATCCACTGGCCTGGCGCCAGAGACCACCGAGGTCTGGCGCGATCCGCTGGCGCTGCTGCTGGCCTCGACCGGCGAGGGCATTTACGGCGTTGATCTGAACGGGCTCTGCGTGTTCATCAACCCGGCGGGTGCGCGGCTGATCGGCTACGAGCCCGACGAGGTGCGCGGGCGCAACATGCACGGTCTGACCCACCATGCGCGGTCGGACGGCACTGCCTATCCAGAGGACCTCTGTCCCATCTTCAACGCGTTTCGCCGGGGCCTGCCGTGTCGCATCGACACCGAGGTGTTCTGGCGCCGCGACGGCACGGCGTTTCCGGTGGAGTACTCCAGCCACCCGATCGTGGCGGGTGGGGACCACAAAGGCGGCGTTCGCAGCCGCGTCGTGATGGCGCGCCACGGGCCTGCGTCGACCTGGCCACAAAACCCGGCAGAAGCGGGCCACAGCGCTAGCGAGATCAGGCCCTTTGAGCAGGAGACGTCGTTCCACACCGAACTGCGCGAGACGATCAAACCCCCCAGCTGGTGGGGTACGGCTCCCCAAAAATCCTTGGATGGCAAGAGCCGTTACAGGACGTCCAGAAACAAAAAAGCCCCGTTTTCCTAGGGAAAAGGGGGCTTTTAGGGTGTCTGGCAAGACGCCTTTCGACGCTGTGGGACTCATTTTTGGCGGAGCAGGCGGGATTCGAACCCGCGGTGGGGATAAACCCACACACGCTTTCCAGGCGTGCGACTTAAACCACTCATCCACCGCTCCGGGTAGCCCTAAATTGTAGCAGGCGGTCAGCCGCCAG
>JBBSDB010000210.1:0-6281 GCA_038249735.1 Burkholderiales bacterium | reverse complement strand
GCTTGATTCGATCGTCAAGCGGGGCGACGTGCTGCTGGAGCGTTTCCAGAAGGCCAACAAATCCTGACCTTCAACGGGCCGCCCCTGACGCTTACCCTGCAAAAGGCCAAGCTGTTGCATCGTTGACTGCATCAAATTGGAAAAGCGCGTTTTTTTCCGCTCCAGATGGCTACCGTGGGTGCTGATGGCACCCCAGGTAGCTGTCATCGCCATTTTTTTCTTCTGGCCCGCCGGACAGGCGCTGGTGCAGTCGCTGCAGCAGTCGGATGCCTTTGGCACACAGGTGGATTGGGTCGGGCTGGAAAATTTTCGCAATCTCTGGAACGACGAAACCTATCTGGCATCGTTCTACACCACCGCCATTTTTTCGAGTCTGGTCGCTGTCATTGGCATCAGCGTGTCACTCCTGCTGGCGGTGTTTGCCGACCGCATCGTCAAAGGCGCGCTGGCTTACAAGACCCTGCTGATCTGGCCGTATGCCGTGGCGCCTGCGGTGGCGGGTGTGTTGTGGCTATTTATGTTCGCGCCCAGCGTGGGCGTGGTGTCGTACTGGCTGCACGCTTTGGGTATCAACTGGAACCATCTGCTCAACAGCCGTGACGCCATGACGCTGGTGGTGATGGCCGCGGTGTGGAAGCAGATTTCGTACAACTTTCTGTTTTTTCTGGCCGGGCTGCAGAGCATTCCAAAATCCCTGATCGAGGCGGCCGCCATTGACGGCGCCCGACCTTGGCGGCGCTTCTGGACCATCGTCTTCCCGCTGCTGTCGCCAACCACTTTTTTCTTGCTGGTCATCAACATCGTTTACGCTTTTTTTGATACCTTTGCCATCATTGATGCAGCCACCCAGGGCGGGCCCGGCAAGGACACGGCGATTCTGGTCTACAAGGTGTACTTTGACGGCTTCAAGGCGATGGACATGGGCGGCTCGGCCGCGCAATCGGTGGTGTTGATGGTGATTGTGGTGGCGCTGACCGTGGTGCAGTTCCGCTTTGTCGAGAAGAAAGTGAACTATTGATGGTTGAACGTCGTCCCTGGCTGAGGGTGCTGTCACACGCCGTGCTGATTCTGGGCGTGCTGGTGGTGGCGTTTCCGCTTTACATGACCTTTGTGGCGTCTACCCAGACCTCGCAAGCGATTGTGCAAACGCCCATGCCGCTGCTGCCAGGCGCCCACCTGATCGAGAACTACACCGCGGCGCTGAACGGCACCGGTGGCGGCTCGGGCTCCAAGGCGCCGGTGGCGCGGATGATGACGGTGAGCCTGATTTCGGCGCTGATCATCTCCATTGGCAAAATCGCCATCTCTTTGCTGTCGGCGTTTGCCATCGTGTATTTCCGCTTCCCTTTTCGCATGTTTTTCTTCTGGGCGATCTTCATCACCCTGATGCTGCCGGTAGAGGTGCGCATCGGCCCGACCTACAAGGTGGTCTCGGACCTGGGCATGCTCAACACCTATGCAGGCCTGACCATTCCGCTGATCGCCTCGGCTACCGCCACTTTTTTGTTCCGGCAGTTCTTCCTGACCGTGCCTGAAGAGCTGGTGGAGGCAGCGCGCATGGACGGAGCCGGGCCGATGCGCTTTTTTTGGGATGTGCTGGTGCCGTTGTCCAAAACCTCAATTGCGGCACTGTTTGTGATTCAGTTCATTTACGGCTGGAACCAGTATTTATGGCCGCTGCTGGTCACCACCAGCGAAGACATGTACCCGGTGGTGATCGGCATCAAACGCATGATCTCTGGCGGCGACTCCGAAATGCAGTGGAACATCGTTATGGCGACTGCCATTTTGGCCATGCTGCCGCCCGCGCTGGTGGTAATGCTGATGCAGAAGTGGTTTGTTAAAGGGCTGGTGGACACCGAAAAATAAACGCGATGGCGAAGCACCCCGATGCGCCAGCGCATCTTGTCGCCCCCAACAGACTCAACAAAACAATGGCCTCCATACAACTCAAAAACGTCTTCAAGCGCTACGGCTTGGGCAAAACCGCCAACCAGGTCATTCACGGGGTAAGTGCCGACATCCACGACGGCGAGTTTGTGGTCATCGTCGGCCCCTCAGGCTGTGGCAAATCCACACTGCTGCGCATGGTGGCCGGGCTGGAAGAAGTTACTGCTGGTGATATCTCGATTGGCGAGCGGATCGTCAACAACCTGGAGCCGTCTGAACGCGACATTGCCATGGTGTTCCAGAACTACGCGCTGTACCCGCACATGAGCGTGTTTGAGAACATGGCTTATGGCCTGAAGATTGCCAAAGTGCCCAAGGCCGAGATTCAGGCACGCGTTGACAAGGCGGCCAAAATTCTGGAGATTGGCCCCTTTCTGCAGCGCAAGCCGCGCGAGCTCTCCGGTGGCCCGCGCCAGCGTGTGGCCATGGGGCGCGCCATCGTGCGCCAGCCACAGGTTTTTTTGTTTGACGAGCCGCTCTCTAATCTGGACGCCAAGCTACGCGCCCAGACCCGCCTTGAAATCCAGAAACTGCACCGCGAACTGGGCATCACCAGCCTGTTTGTCACCCACGACCAGGTCGAAGCGATGACGCTGGCGCAGCGCATGATGGTGATGAATGCGGGGAAGATGGAGCAATTTGGCACGCCAGAAGAGGTTTACAACCGTCCGGCCAGCACGTTTGTAGCCGGATTCATGGGCTCGCCGCCGATGAATTTGCTGAAAGATGCGCCCAACGCGCCGCCCGGCACCATCGTCGGCGTGCGGCCCGAACACTTGGACATCACCCCGGAGGGCTGGGGCCTGCGCGTTGAAGCGGTAGAGATGCTCGGCGCCGAGCGCCTCACCTATGGCCGCTGGTTGCATGGCCAGGCTGAAGAGCTGGTGATCATCCGCACCGAAGAATGCAACGCCGCCCCCAGCCTGGGGCAATCCCTGTTTGTGACGCCCCGACCCGGGAAAATTCACCACTTTGACGCTGCGAGTGGCAAACGCAAGGACCTATAAGTATGAAAAACACCCCGCATGACCTACCCTGGCCCTACCCGCGCTGGATTGCGCACCGTGGCGCTGGCAAGCTCGCCCCAGAAAACACCCTGGCCGCGTTTCGCACCGGTGCCGCGCACGGCTACCGCATGTTTGAGTGCGACGTGAAGCTCAGTGAAGATGGGGTGCCGTTTCTGCTGCATGACGACACCCTCACCCGCACCACCAATGCAGAAGAGGCGCTGGGCACCGGCCTGAGCGCAGTGGGCGGTGATCAGCCCTGGAGCACGCTGTCGTTGCTGGATGCGGGCAGCTGGCATTCACGCGCCTTTGCCGGTGAGACCTTACCCACTTTTGAAGCCATTGCCCGCTACTGCCGGCACAACGGTTTTCATCTGAACATCGAAATCAAACCCAGCCCCGGCACCGACTACCACACCGGCCAGGTGGTGGCCCAACACGCGGCGCGTCTGTGGCATGGTGCTGCTGTGCCACCCTTGCTGACCTCCTTTGAAGTGCCCGCTTTGGAAGGCGCGCTGCAAGCCCAGCCCGAGTTGCCACGTGGCCTGCTGCTGGAAAACCTGTGGGACGGCTGGCTGGAAACCGCGCTGCGGCTGGGTTGCGTTGCGTTGGTGTGCGATGACCAGTTGTGGGACGCGGTGACCGTGGCGCAGGCCAAAGCCACCGGGCTGCGCGCACTGAGCTACACCGTCAACGACAAGCGCGCTGCGCAAAGATTGATCAATCTGGGCACCGATGGCATCATCACCGACCGCATTGACCTGTTCTCACCGGCGTGACAGCAGCCACTGGGTGCTGGCCGCCGCGACCACCAGGGCCAGGTAGGTGAGCATCTTGCCGTCTCGCCCAAACACCAGCAACCCAGCCAGCAACACCCCACTTCCTACTATCAATTGCAGAGCTACCTGCGCTCGTAACGTATGGGCTACAGCCATTTTTCTCAATACAATTCGGGAACACAGCGGCAACAGCAGCGCCAGCCAAAAGGCAGGCGCCAGGAAATTGATGGCATGGTTGATGATGGCAATGAGACCCATGAGATACAGTAATTAGTCAAGAAAAGTTGACACTCTTTGAAAAGAGCGCAGTTGATTTTATAATTCCGCGATGGCAGTCTGGGCTTTAGGCATCAATCACACAACCGCACCGCTCGATCTGCGCGGTCGGTTTGCGTTCGCGGTCGACCAAATCACCCCCACCTTGCATGCCTTGCGCGGCGCCCTGAGCCGCCAGCCTGAAGCGGCGTTGATCTCCACCTGCAACCGTACCGAAATTTACTGCGCCTGCGAACAACCGCAGCTTCAGCACACGCTGGACTGGCTGGCGCACAGTGGCGGCGTCTCGCCCGATGTGCTGCGCGCCCACTCCTACACCCTGACCGACGGTTTGGCCGCACGCCACGCCTTTCGGGTGGCCAGTGGGCTGGACTCGATGGTGTTGGGCGAGCCACAGATTCTGGGCCAGATCAAAGACGCCGTGCGCGCCGCCGAGGCTGCTGGCTCGCTGGGCACCACACTTAGCCAAATGTTCCAGCGCTCGTTTGCGGTGGCCAAAGAGGTGCGCACCTCCACCGAAATTGGCGCCCACTCGATCAGCATGGCCGCAGCAGCGGTGCGCCTGGCCGGGCAGTTGTTTGAAAACCTCAACGAGGTGAAGATATTGTTTGTCGGTGCGGGCGAGATGATCGACCTGTGCGCCACCCACTTTGCCGCCAAAAACCCCAAAAGCATGGTGATTGCGAACCGCACGCTGTCGCGTGGCGAAGCCCTGGCACGCAAATTTGGCGCCGAGGTGATGAACTTGGCCGACCTGCCGGATCGCCTGCATGAATTTGACGCGGTGGTGAGCTGCACCGCCAGCACCTTGCCGCTGATTGGTTTGGGCTCGGTCGAGCGCGCCTTGAAAAAGCGCCGCCGCCGCCCGATGTTCATGGTGGATCTGGCTGTGCCGCGCGACATCGAGATCGAAGTCAAGGAACTCGAAGACGTTTACCTCTACACGGTGGATGACCTGGCAGGCGTGGTGCAAACCGCCCAGGCCAACCGCCAGGCTGCCGTGGCGCAGGCCGAAGCCATTGTGGACGCCGGTGTGCAGAGCTTTTTGCACTGGGTCGACCAGCGCAGCACGGTGCCCTTGATTCAGGCGCTCAACGCCCAGGCCGACGAGTGGCGCTTTGCCGAGATGGCGCGTGCGCGCAAGCTGCTGCTCAAAGGCGAAAGCATCGATACCGTTTTGGAAGCCCTGTCCAAAGGCATCACCCAAAAGATGCTTCACGGTGCCATGGCCGAATTACGCGCCGGGGATTCCGCTGCACGTGACCGTGCCAGCTCTGCGGTGCATCACTTCTTTTTGCGCAAAGAGCGTTAGCTACCGCCGCTTACACGGCCACCCGGCCGCGCCCTTTGGCCACCGGGCCGAACAGCGTTGCGCTTGAACCCGATCTTCGCGTCGTCCCAAAGTGCGCACGCACAGTGTCTCTAACCTCATCGACCTGACCCGCCGTGCAGCCCGATCCAGGCACCCACTTCACCCGAGCCCTGACCATGAAACCGTTTCTCCGACAACAACTTGCCCGCTACGCCGACCGCCTTGGTGAGCTTGAATTTTTGCTCTCGCGTCAGGACATCATGGGCGATATGGCGCAGTTTTTAAAGCTCTCGCGCGAACACACCGACGTGGCAGCCGTGGCCAGCCGCTGGTTGCGCTACCAGCAGCGTGAGGCTGACCTGGCCGCCGGCCAAGAGATGCTCAAAGATGTGCAAGACGATGCCGACATGCTGCAAATGGCGCAGGAAGAAGTCGATGCCGCCAGCGCCGAACGGGAACAGTTAGAGGCTGAACTGCAGCGCATGCTGCTCCCCAAGGACCCCGACGACGCGCGCCCGGCGTTTGTAGAAATCCGCGCTGGCACCGGCGGCGACGAGTCGGCCCTGTTTGCTGCCGATCTGGCACGCATGTACCTGCGCTACTGCGACCGCAAAGGCTGGAAGCACGAGGTGATAAGCGAATCCGCCAGCGAACTCGGTGGCTACAAGGAACTGGTGCTGCGCATTGAAGGTGACAACGTTTACGGCGCGCTCAAGTTCGAGTCCGGCGGCCACCGCGTGCAGCGCGTGCCGGTGACCGAAACCCAGGGCCGCATCCACACCAGCGCCGCCACCGTGGCGGTGATGGCCGAGCCCGACGAGGCAGAAGCCATCAAAATCAACCCATCCGATTTGCGCATCGACACCTACCGCGCCAGCGGCGCTGGCGGCCAGCACATCAACAAGACCGACTCGGCAGTGCGCATCACCCCCCTGCCCACCGGCATCGTCGCCGAGT
>JBBSDB010000209.1:0-6461 GCA_038249735.1 Burkholderiales bacterium | reverse complement strand
GACCTGCGGCTGGCGCAGCTGGCTGCCATCGCCCAGCCTGAGCGGGTGGTGCCGGCCATCGTGGAATTTGTGGACATCGCCGGTCTGGTGGCGGGCGCGAGCACCGGCGAGGGCCTGGGCAACAAATTTCTGGCCCACATCCGCGAGACCGACGCCATCGTCAACGTGGTGCGTTGCTTCGAAGACGACAACGTGATCCACGTGGCCAACAAGGTCGACCCGATCGCGGACATCGAGGTGATCCTGACCGAGCTGTGCCTCGCTGACTTGGCAGCGGTGGAAAAAGCGATGCACCGCGTGAGCAAGACAGCGCGCTCGGGCGACAAGGAGTCGGTCAAGCAGCTCGCCATTTTGGAGAAGTGTCTGGTTGCCCTGAACGACACGCAGCCGGTTCGCACCATCGATTTCAGCAAGGACGAGCAGGTGCAGCTCGCGCAGTTTTTCTTGATCACCGCCAAGCCCGCGATGTTCGTGGCCAACGTGGCCGAAGACGGTTTTGAGAACAACCCGTTCCTGGACCGGCTCAAGGCGTTCGCCGAGAAGCAGAACGCACCGGTGGTCGCCATCTGCGCCAAGATCGAAGCCGAGCTCTCCGAGATGGAAGACGCCGACCGGCTGGAGTTTTTGAAGGAACTGGGGCAAGACGAGCCGGGCCTGAACCGGTTGATCCGCGCCGCCTACCAGTTGCTGGGTCTGCAGACCTACTTCACCGCCGGCGAGAAGGAAGTGCGCGCCTGGACCATCCACAAGGGCGACACCGGGCCGCAGGCGGCTGGCGTGATCCACACCGATTTCGAGAAGGGCTACATCCGCGCCCAGACCATCGCGTTTGACGACTTCGTTACCTACAAAGGCGAGCAGGGCGCGAAAGACGCCGGCAAGATGCGCGCCGAAGGCAAGGAATACGTTGTGAAAGACGGCGACGTGATGAACTTCCTGTTCTCCTCTTGAGCACGACACCCACGCCAGGCGCCGAACCCCAGCGCGGGGCCCAGCCTGAGGCGCAGCGCCTGTCCAAACGCTTGGCGGCTCAGCTGCCATGCTCGCGCAGCGACGCCGAGCGCTACATCGCTGGCGGCTGGGTGCGGGTCGACGGCACCGTGGTCGAGGAGCCGATGGCGCGGGTAAAAGATGCCCAGCAGGTCACGCTGGACGCCAAGGCCAAGCTTGAAGACCTCGCCTCGGTCACCTTGATCTGGCACAAGCCGGCGGGGCTTGCGTTGCCCGAGGTGCCGCCGTTGTCTGATGCGCTGGCGGCCCAGTGGTTTGCGCCTGCCGCTCGGTTCAAAGGCGACCGCTCGGGGATGCGCCCACTGAAGGTGCATCTGCACAAACTGCTGCCCGCTGCGCCGCTGGCGCCGCTGACCAGCGGCCTGATGGTCTTCACCCAAAACCCGGGCGTGGCGCGCAAGCTCGACGACCGGGTGGCGCCGGTGGAACACGAATGGCTGGTGGATGTCGCCGACGACGCCGCGCTGGACGATGACGCGCGGCGTGAGGCAGCTTTGCAGTCGCTGGGCCAGGCGCTGTTTTTCGAGGGCTGGACGCTGAACAAGGCGCGCGCCAGCTGGCAGAGCGAGCGCCGTCTGCGGCTGGCGATCAAGGGCAATTTGCCCGGGCAGGTGGTGCACCTGTGCGAGCGCGCTGGCGTCAAGCCCACCAGCGTGCAGCGCTTGCGGATGGGGCGCATCGGGCTGGCTGGCCTGGCCGCCGGCCAGTGGCGCTACCTGATGCCCTACGAGCGTTTCTGACGCCTCACCTGCGTTTCTGATCTGGGTGGCTGGCCGACACACGCCGCGCCGCCCACACGCTCAAGCCCATCGCCAGGCCCATCAGCACCAGCCCGACCTCGTGCAGGCGCAGCATCTGCCCCTGCGCAATCATCACGCCGCCCAGCGCCGCGCCCAGGCCCTGGCCGGCGTACATGGCCGAGGTGTTGAGCGACACCGTGGCGCTGGCCAGTTCGGGCACCTGGTTCACCAAGCGCGCCTGTTGCGCGGAGTTGGCGGCAAAACACCCGATCGCCCACGGCACCAGCACCAGGGCCTGCTGCCACAGACCGAGTCGCCCCAGCGGCCACAGCAGCAGCGACAGCGCGATGGCACCCATCATGAGCAGGGCGGCGCGTGGCGCACCGATCTGGTCGATGTAACGCGACAGCATCACGTTGCCCAGAAAGCCGAAAGCGCCGAACCACAGAAACATGAGCGACAGCGCGCTGCCACCCATGCCCAGCGTTTGCACGAAATAGGGCGCGAAATACGAGAACAGCACGAACTGCGCAAAAGACATCAGCAGCGTCACGCCCACCGCCATCATCAGCGCGGCCGAGCC
This sequence comes from Burkholderiales bacterium, assembly GCA_038249735.1. GTDB lineage: Bacteria > Pseudomonadota > Gammaproteobacteria > Burkholderiales > Burkholderiaceae_C > Hydrogenophaga. Next base: position 4,127 of record JBBSDB010000209.1, on the reverse strand, counting down.
CAGCGTGGCGCCCCAGGACTTGCGCGACAGCGCGGCCGGCCGGATACCGTCGGGCATGGCGCGCCAGACCCAGAACGCGCTGACCACCGACATCACCGCCACCAACACAAACGCCCAGCGCCAGCCCAGGCCGTTGCCGATCCAGGCTGACAGCGGCAGGCCCATGACCGAGGCCACCGACCAGCCCAGGAACACAAACGTCACCGCCCGGCCGCGCTGCGCCGGCGATACCAGCAGGCCCACGCTGGCCGCGGCCTGTGGGGTGAAGATGGCGGGCGAAATCACCGCCAGCACCCTAAGCGGCAGCAAGGCGGCGTAGTTGGGTGCCAGCGCGCAGATGCCCATCAGCAATGCGTACCAGAGCAAGGAGATCGTGAGCAAACGGCGCCGGTCCCAGCCCGCGACGATGGTCGCAAACAGCGGCGCTCCCACGCCCATGAGGATGGCGGCTGCGGTGATCAGCTGGCCGGCCTGCGGGATCGAGATGCCGAGCGAGACGCTGATGTCCACCAGCGTGCCGGGCACCACCATCACCCCGGTGCCGATCACGAAGTTGCCGGCCATCAGCGCCCACAAGGCACGGGGCAGGGGCGCGCTGGCAGCGGCGCGGGGCAGGGCGGGGGCGTGGTTCAAGGCGGTGGCATGTGGCTGGCGGAACCGACCAGTATCGCCAGTCTGCTCAGCCGGGCAGTCCCCCCGGGAACACCCAGAGCAGGCCGGTGGTCATGGTGAGGTAGCGCGCGAACTTCCCGATCGCCATGTAAAACACGCAGGGCCAGAACGGCAGCTTGAGCCAGCCTGCCACCGCGCACAGCGGATCGCCCACACCCGGCAGCCAGCTCAGCAAGCAGGCCTTGGGGCCGAAGCGCTCTAGCCAAAGCAGCGCGCGCGGGTGACGGGGCGGGCTCGGATGACCCGATGGTTTGTGGCGCACCTTGTCGATCGCGCGGTGCGCCCCCAGGCCCATGGCCCAGGAAACAGCGCCGCCCAAGGTATTGCCGGCGGTGGCCACCGCCATCACCGGCCAGAACAGGCTGGGGTTGATTTTCAGCAGGCCGAAGACCACCGCCTCCGAGCCCAGGGGGAGCAGCGTGGCAGACAGAAAAGAGACCACAAACACCGTGCTCAGGCCCAGCTCGGGCATGGCCAGCGCTTGCATCAGCGATGTGAGCCAGTCAGGCATGTGGGAGAAATGAGGATTCAGGGGATGGGAGCGCGAGCATATCGCCTGCTGAAAAAAGAGGCAGATACAATCCCCCTCCCACGCGCCCAAAGCCCTCGCTTGGCCGCTCTTGTTTGCTTTTTCGGCGATTCTCCCACCACCATGCAACTGGGTCCGTACACCCTGGCCAATGCCTTGTTCGTCGCGCCCATGGCGGGCGTGACAGATCGGCCGTTTCGCAAGCTGTGCAAGCGGCTGGGTGCGGGTTATGCGGTGAGCGAGATGGTGACCTCGCGACCCGACTTGCGGAGCAGCCTGAAGACCTCGCGCCGTGCCGACCACAGCGGTGAGCCCGGGCCGATCGCGGTCCAGATCGCCGGCACCGAAGCGCAGATGATGGCCGACGCCGCGCGCTACAACATCGACCGCGGCGCGCAGATCATCGACATCAACATGGGCTGCCCGGCCAAGAAGGTGTGCAACAAATGGGCCGGCTCGGCGCTGATGCAGGACGAAGCGCTGGCCATCGAGATCGTCGAAGCCGTGGTGGCCGCCTGTGCGCCGCACGGCGTGCCGGTCACGCTCAAGATGCGCACTGGCTGGTGCGCTGAGGTGCGCAATGCGCCGTCGCTCGCGCTGGCGGCTGAGTCGGCGGGCGTGCAGATGCTCACCGTGCACGGCCGCACCCGCGAGCAGGGCTACAAGGGGTTTGCCGAGCACGACACCGTGGCCCAGATCAAACGCCGGGTCAAGATTCCGGTGGTGGCCAATGGCGACATCACCAGCCCCGAAATGGCGCGTGAGGTGCTTGCGCGCACCGGGGCCGACGCCATCATGATCGGCCGCGCGGCCCAGGGCCGTCCTTGGATTTTTCGCGAGATCGCCCATTTCCTGGCCAGCGGCGAACATCTGCCGCCGCCGGCCCTGGGTGAAGTCAAGGTGTGGCTGCTCGACCACCTGGAAGATCACTACGCCTTGTACGGAGAATTCACCGGTGTGCGCAGCGCACGCAAGCACCTGGGCTGGTATGCACAGGCCCTGCCATTGGCGCCGGGCGCTGCCGCTGTGTTCCGCAGCCGCATTAACACGCTGACCACCGCGCAGGCGCAACTCGATTGCGTGCGCGACAGCCTGGACGCCTGGGCCGCCGCCGAACCGAGTGCGACATTGCTCACAGAACCCTGGAAACTGGCGGCATGAGCGCAGCGCAGGACCGCTCCAAGCAAGCTCGCACCGCAGTGCGCAGCACGGAGGTTATGTGGGTTGGCGCAGCGCAGGACCGCTCCAAGCAAGCTCGCACCGAAGCGCTCAACAAGACCATTTATTTATGAGCAAGCCGCCCAACAACCTGCACGACTGTGTGCGTGCCAGCCTGGAGGTCTACTTTGATGACCTCAACGGCACCGAGCCCGCCGGCCTGCACGAGATGCTGGTCAAGGCGGTGGAAAAGCCTTTGCTCGAAGTGGTCATGCAGCAGTCGCAGAACAACCAGTCGCGCGCGGCGCAATGGCTGGGCCTGAACCGCAACACGCTGCGCAAGAAGCTGGTCGAGCACAAGCTGATTGATTGAGAGTCACCCCTCCGCGCCGCTTCGCGTCACCCCCCTCTCTCGCCTTCGGCGGGAGGAGAGCGGCACCTGTGGCCCGGCAAAGCCGGTTCCACGGTGCCCCTGGCGGGCGCTACCTCACAGGTTGCGGCGCCCGCTCCGAAAACCGATCCGAACCCTTCTTTCCTCAGGATTCCCATGCGCGCCTTGATTTCAGTTTCCGACAAAACCGGCATCGTCGAACTCGCCCAAAGCCTGCACGCCCTGGGCGTCTCGCTGATCTCCACCGGCGGCACCGCAAAGCTGCTGGCTGAGCAGGGCTTGCCGGTGACCGAGGTGGCCGAGCTGACCGGGTTCCCCGAGATGTTGGACGGCCGCGTCAAAACGCTGCACCCCAAGGTCCACGGCGGCCTGCTGGCGCGGCGCGATCTGCCCGAACACATGGCGGCGCTGCAGGCCCACGGCATCGACACCATCGACATCCTGGTCGTCAACCTCTACCCATTCGAGTCCACAGTGGCCAAGCCTGGCTGCACGCTGGAGGACGCGATCGAAAACATCGACATTGGCGGACCCGCCATGGTGCGCAGCGCGGCGAAAAACTGGAAAGACGTGGCGGTGTTGACCGACGCGTCTCAGTACGCTGCCGTGCTCGAAGAGCTCAAGGCCAACGGCAAGCTGAGCGACAAGACCCGCTTCGCCTTCTCGGTGGCAGCATTCAACCGCATCAGCCAGTACGACGGCGCGATCAGCGACTACCTCTCCTCCATCGGGTTCGAGGCAGACGCCACGGTGCCGAAACACAGCGAGTATCCGGGCCAATCCAACGGACGCTTTATCAAGTTGCAAGAGCTGCGTTACGGCGAGAACCCGCACCAGACCGCCGCCTTCTACCGCGATCTTCATCCCGCCCCCGGCTCGCTGGTCACAGCGAAACAGCTTCAGGGCAAGGAGCTCAGCTACAACAACATCGCCGATGCCGACGCGGCCTGGGAATGTGTCAAATCTTTCGAGGCGCCGGCCTGCGTGATCGTCAAGCACGCCAACCCCTGCGGCGTGGCAGTCGGCAAAGACGCGCTGGAGAGCTACAGCAAGGCCTTCAAGACCGACCCGACCAGCGCCTTTGGCGGCATCATCGCGTTCAACCGGTCAGTCGACAAAGCAGCGGCCGAAGCGGTGAGCAAGCAGTTTGTCGAGGTGCTGATGGCGCCGGGCTACAGCGAAGAAGCGCTGGCGATTTTCAAAGGCAAGGCCAATGTGCGCGTGCTCGAGATCGCATTGCCGCCGGGTGGGCCCACGGCCTGGGATCAGGGCCAGAACCTCACCGACATCAAGCGCATCGGCTCGGGCCTGTTGGTGCAAAGCGCCGACAACCTTGTGCTCACCCGCGCCGACTTGAAAGTGGTCACCACACTGCGG
>JBBSDB010000208.1:0-6464 GCA_038249735.1 Burkholderiales bacterium | reverse complement strand
TGCCGGAAATCCGCAACTGGTCTTGGACGGCCGCGGCCTGAGACAACCTGAAACAAGCAAGGAGCACCAACATGGCAAAAATGGAAAAGATTGAGCTAGAGCGATACCGCGAGCAGTTGACCGATGACGTGAAGGGCTTGGTCGACAAGTACCGTTCTATCTTTGAGTGGGATGTACCGGACATCGATGAAGTGGCCACGAACCGGCTGATTCTCGGCGCGATTCGCCAGGCGCTTGACGCAGTCGAGCAGTCACTTGCCGGACCAGCAGTGCCATGAGTGCCCACGCGCGTGTGCAAACTGCACAAGCCCCGAGCGACGACCGCAAGGGGCTGCCCGCCATGGACGTGGCGTCTTGAAGGGCAGAGCCCCCATGTCCACCCCGCACGACCTTCAGTGCCTCAACACGCTGCGTTTCCTGTCGGTGGACATGATTCAACAGGCCAACAGCGGCCACCCGGGTCTGCCATTGGGTGCAGCCGCGATGGCTTACGCCCTGTGGACCCGTCATTTGAAACACCATCCGGCGAACCCGTTGTGGCCGGACCGGGACCGTTTTGTGCTCTCTGCCGGGCACGGCTCCGCGCTGCTCTACAGCCTGCTGCACGTGACGGGCTACGACCTGTCGTTAAACGACTTGAAGCAGTTTCGCCAATGGGGCAGCAAGGCGCCCGGTCATCCTGAGCGTGGCCACACACCGGGCGTAGAAATCACCACCGGCCCGCTGGGCCAGGGCCTGGCCAACGCGGTGGGCATGGCGGTTGCCGAAGCGCATCTGGCAGCGCGCTACAACCAGGGCGGCCACACGCCAGTTGACCACCGCACCTGGGCACTGGTGAGCGACGGCGACCTGATGGAAGGTGTGGCCGCTGAGGCGGCGTCCCTGGCCGGTCACCTGCAATTGGGCAAGCTCGTCTGCCTGTACGACGACAACCGCGTCACGCTCTCAGCCGGTACCGACATCACCTTCAGCGAAGACCGCGCGCTGCGCTTCGAGGCCTGTGGCTGGCAGACGCTGGTGATTGATGACGGCAACAACTTGGATGCGGTGAATGCAGCGCTGAACGCCGCGCGAGCCGACACCACGCGGCCGTCGCTGATCCTCGTGCGCACGCACATTGGCTTCGGCTCGCCGGAGCAAGACAGCTTCAAAGCCCACGGCTCGCCGCTCGGCACGCAAGACGTGCAGCGCACCAAGCAGACGCTGGGCTGGCCGCTGGACCCGCTGTTTCTTGTGCCTGAGCCTGCGCTGGCGCATTTCCGCCAGGCGCTGGAGCGCGGCGCCAAGGCCGAGGCCGACTGGGACGCGCGCTGGCTTGCCTATGCCGACGCCTTTCCGGACCTGGCAGCCGAACTGCAAGGCCGGCTGCGCGGCGACCTGCCCAAGGGCTGGGACGCTGACATCCCCATCTTCCCACCCGATGCCAAGGGCATGGCCACGCGTGTCGCAGGCGGGCAGGTGATGAACGCCATCGCGCCGCTGCTGCCGGCGCTGTTCGGCGGCTCGGCCGATCTGGACCCGTCGACCCACACGGCCTTGAAGGGGCAGGGCACCTTCAACCCGCCGTGGCGCGCAGGTGTTGACGCGCAGGGCAGCGACGCCGGGCGCTGGAGCCGCGCGGGGCGCAACCTGCACTTCGGCGTGCGCGAGCACACCATGGGCGCCATCGTCAATGGCCTGGCGGCGCACGGCGGTTTCCTGCCCTTCGGTGCGACCTTCTTCATCTTCTCCGACTACATGCGCCCGGCCATCCGGCTGGCCGCGCTGATGGGTTTGCATGAGGTGCTGGTATTCACGCACGACAGCATCGCGGTGGGCGAAGACGGCCCGACCCACCAACCGGTGGAGCAGCTCGCCAGCCTGCGTGCCATGCCCGGGCTCACGCTGATCCGCCCGGCGGATGCCAACGAGACGGCTGTGGCCTGGAAGGTGGCGGTTGAGGCGCACGACCGGCCGGTGCTGCTGGTGCTGACCCGCCAGGACCTGCCCACGCTCGACCGCAGCCAATACGCCAGCGCCGAGGGCCTGCGCCGGGGCGCTTATGTGGTCCACGACATGCCTGCTTGGACCGCGAAGCCAACACAGCCCGATCTGATTCTACTGGCCAGTGGCTCGGAGCTGACGCTCATCCTCGCTGCTGCTGAACGGCTGCAAGCCGAAGGCATCGCCGTGCGCTGCGTCTCCATGCCCAGCTGGGATCTGTTCGATGCGCAACCGCAGAGCTACCGCGATCAAGTCCTGCCGCCCACCGTGCGCGCGCGGCTGGCGGTCGAACTTGGCGCCGTGCAAGGCTGGCATCGCTATGTGGGCGACCAGGGCGCGGTGATGGGCATGGCGTGCTTCGGCGCGTCGGCGCCCGCGAGCGTGCTGCTGCGCGAATTTGGGTTCACCACCGACGATGTGCTGGCGCGCGCCCACCACCTGTTGTCGCGCTGAAGTCCGGTGCCGTGGCGCGCGGCTGGCCGGTCCGATGCTGGCCGCTACCCAGCCAGACCCGCGTAAACGTGCTGCACGTCTTCGTTGGCATCCAGCGCAGCCAGAAAGGCCTCGACCTCTTCGAGCTGCTCGGCGCTGAGACTGGCCGGGTCCACCGGGTTTTTGGGACGGTAGGCGAGCTGGGTCGCGAGCACGGTGAAGCCCTGCGCGGGCAGAGCGCGGCTGACCAGGTCGAGGTCGGTCGGGTCGGTGATGAAGCGGGTGGTGCCGTCTTCATCGCCCGACTCCACGTCTTGCGCGCCGGCTTCGATGGCGGCCAGTTCCGCGTCGGCACCCGGTGTGACCGGCTCGGCGTCGATCTGGCCTACGTGGTCAAAGTCCCAGGCCACCGAGCCCGAGGTACCCATCTGCCCCTTGCGAAACAGCACGCGCATGTCCGACGCCGCGCGGTTCACGTTGTCGGTCAGGCATTCGACCATCACCGGCACGCGGTGCGGCGCAAAGCCTTCGTACATCACAGCGTCGAACTGCACCGTTTCACCGGTGAGGCCTGCACCTTTTTTGATGGCCCGGTCCAAGGTTTCCTTGGGCATCGACACCTTGCGCGCCTGCTCCACCACCAGCCGCAGGCGCGCGTTGGCGGCTGGATCGGGGCCGTGGCGCGCGGCAATCATGATGTCTTTGGCGAGCTTGCCGAACAAGCGCCCTTTGGCGTTGGCGGCGAGGTCTTTGTGCTTGGCTTTCCACTGCGCACCCATGCGAATACTTTCGTTGGCGATCCGGCGCGAGGGCACCGGAATGGTCGGGGGACCAGTTTAGGGCAAGGCTCAACGTGTCCTGAGCGGCGCGGGTGTCACCAGCCCATGGCCGATCGCATCAAGGCCAACGTGCGTTTGCGCACAGACCGGCGGGCTCAAGGCGAACAGACTGCCCGTTGGGCCCAGACCCATCCTCATGAATCCAGAACCCACAGTCTCGCCCACCGGCGTCGTCGTGGCGGTTCGCGGCAGTGTCGTGGACATGCGCTTTGACGGCCCGCTCCCCGCTATTCACGCCCTGCTGTGGGCGGGAGAGGGCGTGCGGGTGGCGATTGAGGTGCTGACCCAGCGCGATGCGAGGCATGTGCGCGGGATTGCGCTCACGCCCACCCAGGGTCTGGCGCGCGGCATGCCAGTGCAAGACAGCGGCGGGCCGCTGAAGGCCCCGGTGGGCACGGCAATTCTCTCGCGCATGTTCGACGTGTTCGGCAACACCATCGACCGTGGACCTGAGCTGGTCGATGTGCAGTGGCGTTCGGTCCACCGGGCGCCGCCGCCGCTGGTGCGCCGTTCAACCCAGTCCGAGATCTTCGAGACCGGCATCAAGGCGATCGATGTGCTGACCCCGCTGGAGAAGGGGGGCAAGGCGGGCCTGTTTGGCGGCGCCGGCGTGGGCAAGACGGTGCTGCTGACCGAGATGATCCACAACATGATCGGCCACCAGGAAGGCGTGAGCATTTTTTGCGGCATCGGCGAGCGCTCGCGCGAAGGCGAGGAACTGCACCGCGAGATGAAGGCCGCTGGCGTGTTGCCCAACATGGTGATGATCTTCGCGCAGATGAACGAGCCGCCTGGTGCACGCTTTCGGGTCGGTCATGCGGCGCTGACGATGGCCGAGTACTTCCGCGACGACCAGCACCGCGACGTGCTGCTGCTGGTCGACAACATCTTTCGCTTCATACAGGCCGGCTCCGAAGTCTCGGGCCTGATGGGGCAGATGCCTTCGCGCCTGGGCTACCAGCCAACCATGGGCACCGAGCTGGCTGCGCTGGAAGAACGCATCGCCAACACCGACAGCGGCGCCATCACCTCGATTCAGGCGGTCTATGTGCCGGCCGACGACTTCACCGATCCCGCCGCTGTGCACACGTTTTCACACCTCTCGGCCTCCATCGTGCTGTCGCGCAAACGCGCCAGCGAAGGCCTGTTTCCCGCCATCGATCCGCTGCAGTCGAGCTCGAAAATGGTCTCGCCCGGCATCGTCGGCGAGCGGCATTACGCCCTGGCGCAAGCGATCCGCCGCACGCTGGCCCAGTACGCCGAGCTGAAAGACATCATCGCCATGCTCGGGCTGGAGCAGTTGTCGCCAGACGATCGCAAGGTGGTCGCCCGCGCGCGCCGGCTGGAGCGCTTCCTCACCCAGCCGTTCTTCACCACCGAGCAGTTCACCAATCTGAGCGGCAAGTTGGTGAGCTTGGCGGATGCGCTGGACGGCTGCGAGCGCATCCTGGCCGACGAATTCAAGGACCTGCCCGAGAGCGCGCTCTACATGATTGGCCAGGTGGACGAGGCCCATGCCAAGGCGAAAGCGTCTGTCAAAGCCAAGCCCGAGCCACCGGCCGAGCCCACGCCGCGCCCCACGAAGGAGGCCGCCCATGCCGTTGATGACGTTTAAGGTGTTGCTGCCGTTCGAGATCTTTGCAGAAGAGACCGACGTGTTGCGCATCGTGGTCGAAACACCGCAGGGCTCATTCGGCCTGCTGCCCCATCGCCTGGACTGTGTCGCGGCGCTGGTGCCCGGCATTCTGAGTTTCGAGACGGCAGCGCAAGGCGAGGCGTTTCTGGCGCTGGACGAAGGTGTGCTGGTCAAGACCGGCGCGGCGGTGGTGATCTCGGCGAGGCGCGCGCTGCGCGGCGGCGATCTGTCTCGCCTGCGCGAGGCGGTCGAGCAGGAGTTCCTGGCGCTGGACGCGCAGGAACAGGCCACGCGCGCGGCAATGGCGCGGCTGGAAACCGGCTTCCTGCAGCGATTTGCATCTTTGCGAGAAACGTCGCCATGAATCAGGAACCCGATCGCAAGCCTTCACAGTCGGCACCCGAAGGGCGACCGCTGGCCGAGCAGGTGGGCGCCCAGGCCACGCGCAAGCTCAAGGCGCGCCGGCGTGGCACGCCGGGCGTCTGGTTCGGCCTGGGGATGATGGGTTTGATCGGCTGGTCGGTGGTCATGCCGACGCTGCTGGGCGCGATGCTCGGGCTGTGGCTGGACGAGCGCTACCCCGGCGGCCGTTCGTGGACGCTGGCCTTGTTGGTGGGCGGCTTGGCGCTTGGCTGTCTGAACGCCTGGCGCTGGGTGTCCCTGGAAAACAAGGCGATTCAAGACGACGAGCAGGAGGGTGGTGATGCTTGACGCGAGTGGCGGTGTCTGGGTGTGGGCGGGCTCGCTGCTAGCCGGTGGCGCGCTGGGGGCGGTCTTTTTCGGTGGCCTGTGGTGGACGGTGCAGCGCGGCGCCGCGTCATCCACCCCGACTCGCTGGTTTGTCGGCAGCTTCTTACTGCGCACCGCCACCGTGCTCGCCGGCTTCTACGCCGTGGGTGCCGGGCAACCGGCTCGGCTGTTGCTGTGCATGCTGGGCTTTCTGCTGGCGCGCGCCATCGTCTTGCGCATGACCCGCATTGATCCAGTGGCTGCCACCGCGCAGCGAACGCCCAAGGCGCCGCCATGCGCCTGACCCCCGATGCCTGGATCTTCTGGCAACACGGCTTCTTCAAGCTCAACGCCACCATCGTGTTCACCTGGGCACTGATGCTGGTGCTGGTGCTGGGGGCAGCGCTCATCACGCGGCGGCTCGTCACCAGCCACGAACGCTCGCGCTGGCAAAACCTGCTGGAGATCGTGGTGACCGCGATCGTGGGCCAGATCAAAGACGTTGGCCTGAAAGAGCCGCACCGCTACCTCGGGTTTCTGGGCACGCTGTTTTTGTTCGTGGCCGCGTCGGCGCTGGCCACCGTGATTCCGGGCTTCGAGCCACCCACCGCGTCGTTGTCGACCACGGCGGCGCTGGCGCTGTGTGTGCTGGTGGCGGTGCCGCTGTTCGGCATTTCCGGTCAGGGCCTGCTGGGCTATCTGAAATCGTATGTGCAGCCGACGCCGATCATGCTGCCTTTCAATCTCATCAGCGAAGTCTCGCGCACCCTGGCGCTGGCGGTGCGCCTGTTCGGCAACATGATGAGCGGCGCCATGATTCTTGCCATTCTGTTGTCGATCACACC
>JBBSDB010000207.1:0-6522 GCA_038249735.1 Burkholderiales bacterium | reverse complement strand
TCAGTTCGACACGGCGGTTCTTGGCAAACGCTGCTTCGTCAAAGCCTGCCAGCGAAGGCTTCTCCTCGCCGAAGCTCACCGCTTCCATCTGGGCGTCTCTAACGCCCAGCAGACTCATCGCGCGTCGCACCGCCTCGGCCCGCTTCTGGCCAAGTGCCAGGTTGTATTCGCGGCCGCCGCGCTCGTCGGTGTGGCCTTCCAGCGCGAGACGGCGGCTGCCATCTGCGGCCAAGTACTTCGCGTTGGCCTCGAGCACGGATGCGAATTCCGGACGAATCTCAAAACTGTCGAAATCGAAAAACACCACACGATCCAGCGCACCGGGCTGGGCCTTGTTTGCACCTGCCACCTCCACACCAGCGACCCCGCCACCCGCTGCACCCGATGCAGAACCACCAGCGGCATTGCCAGGCTGCAACGCGCTCACCGAGGTGCCCGCGCGATCCTGCACCGCCACCTCCTCCAGCGGCACGTTGGTACAGGCGGCCAAGGCCAGCACGCTGGCACCCAGCAGGGCGCGCAGCTTGAACTCCCTTGAGCGCAGGGTGGCCGGCAGGCGGGTCTTGATTTGAGACAGGGACAGCATGGAGATTTCCTTTTTGGGTGACAGTGATGAGAAGAAAAAAGACGAGAAAGATAACGGAGATAAGGTCTGGTCAGCGTTGGAACGGGCCCCAGGCGGGCTCGCGGATATCGCCTTGCGCGCCGGCCAGACGCGACTTGATGCGCCCGTCCAGGCTGGTGGTCATGAGCGCTTCCTGGCCTTTGTCGCGGGTGGCATAGATGATCATGCGGCTGTTCGGCGCGAAGCTGGGGCGCTCATCTGCACTGGTTTCGCTGATCGCGCTGACGGTGCCGGTGGCCAGCTCCAGCAGGTGCAGGCGAAACGCGCCATTGACACGCGAGATGAACGCCAGCCAGCGCCCATCGGGACTGGGCGATGGCGAGATGTTGTAGTTGCCATTGAAGGTGAGGCGCTTTGCATTGCCGCCGCCCGCGTCCATCCGGTAAATCTGGGGCGAGCCGCCACGATCGCTCACGAAATAAATGCCCTTGCCATCGGGGCTGAAGACCGGCTCGGTATCGATGCTGGAGGTCTGCGTGAGGCGCTTGGGCTCGGCGCCATCGGCACCTACCAGGTAAATCTGCGCGTTGCCCGAAAGGGAGAGCGTGGCCACCAGCTGGCGACCGTCGGGCGACCAGGCAGGCGCGCTGTTGGAGCCCCTGAAATTGGCCAGCAGGCGACGCTTGCCGCTGGCCACATCGTGCGCATAAATCACCGGCTTGCGCGCTTCGAACGACACATATGCGAGCTGTGCGCCGCTGGGCGCCCAGTTGGGCGAAATGATGGGCTCAGGGCTGCTGAGCGCCGAACGCGCGCCTTCGCCGTCAGCGTCTGCCACCCACAAGGTGTAGCGGGTGCCCGCTTTGGTGACATAGGCGATGCGGGTGGAGAAAACGCCTTTGTCGCCCGTGAGTTTCTCGAACACGTAGTCGGCAACACGGTGGGCGGCCAGGCGCAAGGTCTGCTGGGTCACCGGGTAGCTCAGGCCCCCCAGGTCCTGCCCGCGTACCACGTCCCAGAGGCGAAAGCGCACATCAAAACGGCCGTCTGCCAGGCGTGTCACGCTGCCAGTGACCAGGGAGTCAGCGCCTTTATCGCGCCAGGGAGCGAGATCGGGGCGGGAGGTTTCGTCGAGCCCGCCTGACACCGCTGGCACAAAGCGGAATTGACCGCTGCGTTCCAGGTCGGCGCGAACGATGGCGGCGATGTCTTCGCTCGCAGCGTCGTTGCCACGGAAGCCGACAACCGAGAAAGGGAACTGTGTCAGGCCAACGCCTGAGACTTCCACACGGAACTGCGACCACGCATCGCGTGCGGGCCAAACCATCAGGGGGATCGATGCGACTGCGGCGCCCAGCAGCTGGCGGCGCCGAGTCTGAGCCATAGGGTCAAAACGGGTCAATCGGTCGTCCTTTTTTTTGTTTGGTTGGTGTGCGAAAGCAAGCGCCCAAAGGGCATACGAGCACAGCCACTGATAATAACGGAGCAGGTTTTGCTACCCGTGACAAGATGTGAAAGCTGCGCCATGGTTCCCGCTGCTCAAGCTCTCGAGCCAAGCGCACATGCATGGTGCTGATCCGCCTGGCGCAAGAATGTTCCGCGAAACTCAAACCCTGAACCGCCTCTCTTGACCACCGACAACGCTCCCACCTCCTTGCCCCTCGACTCAGTGCCCAAGCGCCTCAAGCGGCTGTGGCCCTATTTCCGCTCGGCTCGTGGCGGCATCGCGCTGGCGTTGATTGCCACGCTGGCTGGTGCGCTCACCGAGCCGATGATCCCGGCGTTGCTCAAAACCCTGCTCGACCGTGGCTTCACCGAGGGTGCGATCGCGTTGTGGATGGTGCCGGTGGCCTTGATCGGTCTGTTTGGCTTGCGCGGCATTGCTGTGTTCATCGCGCAATACGCGCTGGCGCACACCGCCAGCCTGGGCATCTTGAACCTGCGCCGGGCCATGATGGCCAAGCTTGGCGATGCGCAGCTCTCGCTGTTCGCCCAGCAAAGCGCCAGCAAGCTCTCCAACACCCTGGTCTATGAGGTGCAGACCGGTTCCAGCATGCTGGTGAGCGCCTTCCTCACGCTCGCCAAAGGCGGCCTGACCGTGCTGGCGTTGCTGGGTTATTTGCTGTTCCTGAACTGGAAGCTCACGCTGATCGTGTTGATGCTGTTTCCGCCCCTGGTGCTGGTGATGCGGGTGCTCTCGCGCCGCCTTTACAAGCTCACCAAAAGCAGCCAGCACGCCACCGACGAACTCGCTTACGTGGTGGAAGAAAACGCACTCGCGCACCGCATGGTGCGCTTGCACGGCGCGCAGACCCGCCAGGGCCAGCGGTTTGATGGCCTGAGCTTGCAGCTGCGTCGGCTGACCTTGAAGTCGACTGTGGCGCAGGCCGCCATGACACCGCTGACCCAGATTCTGGCGGCGACCGCGCTCTCAGCGGTGATCACGACCGCGCTGTGGCAAAGCAGCAGCAGCGGTGTGACCGTGGGCAACTTCGTGGCGTTTGTCACCGCGATGCTGATGCTCATCACCCCAATCCGCCAGCTGGCCGAGATCGCCGGTCCGATCACCCGCGGTCTGACCGCGCTGGAGCGCGGTCTGGCCCTGATCGAGGGTACGCCTGACCAAATCGGTGGCGCGCACCAGAGCGAGCGAGCGAAAGGCGCGATTGAGTTTGAAGAGGTTTGGGTGCGCTATCCCGCACGGGCCAGCGAGGATGCAGTGCAGCACAGTGAAGACCATCGCGCCGCCCTGCGCGGGGTGAGCCTGAGTGTGCGCCCGGGCGAGGTACTGGCTTTTGTCGGCCCTTCAGGTTCGGGCAAAACCACGCTGGTCAACCTGCTGCCCCGATTTGTCGAGGTGGAGAGCGGCAGGGTGTTGCTCGATGGCGTGGCCTTGCCCGACTGGGATCTGGTCAGTTTGAGGCACCAGTTCGCCATGGTCAGTCAAGACGTGGTGATGCTCAACGACAGCCTGGCCGCCAATGTGGCCTTGGGCGCCGCCGATGGCGCGATCGACGAAGCACGGGTGAACGCCGCACTGGTCTCGGCGAACCTGGGTGAGCTGGTGGCGCGCCTGCCGCAAGGCATCCACACCACCGTTGGCCACAATGCGGCCGAACTCTCGGGCGGCCAGCGCCAGCGGCTGGCGATCGCCCGAGCGATTTACAAGGACGCACCGATCCTGATCCTGGACGAAGCCACCTCGGCACTCGACAACGAATCGGAGCGCTTGGTGCAAGACGCCTTGGGGCGGCTCATGAAAGGCCGCACCACCCTGGTGATCGCGCACCGCCTGTCCACCATCGAGCACGCCGACCGCGTGGTGGTGCTGGCCGAGGGACGCATTGCCGAGCAAGGCAGTCACCGCGAACTGATCGCCGCCGACGGCCTGTATGCCCGGCTGCATTCTCAAGGCCTGGGACCCGAAGCCTGATCCACTCGCTCAGCGGCGCAAGAAAAACGGCAAAGTCTCCGGCGCGCGCGCCCCATCCAGCACACGCCGTGGAACCGGCTTTGCCGGGCCACTGGCGTGGTCCTCTGGGGGAAGACGCGAAGCGGCGCAGGGGGAACGTCAGAGCAACACGATGTCGTACTGCTCCTGCGTCATCGCGTTGTCGGCCTGCAATGAGATGGGTTTTCCGATGAAGTCCGACAGGCCAGCCAGGTGCTGGCTTTCTTCGTCAAGGAACAGCTCGACCACCTGCGGTGAGGCGATCACGCGGAACTCGCGCGGGTTGAAGGCACGCGCCTCGCGCAGGATCTCGCGCAGGATGTCGTAGCACAGGCTGCGCGCGGTCTTGACCACACCGCGCCCCGCACAGGCCTGGCAGGTTTCGCTCAGCATCTGCGCCAGCGACTCGCGGGTGCGTTTGCGTGTCATCTCCACCAGACCGAGCTGGGAAAAACCACCGGTCATGGTCTTGACGCGGTCACGCGCCAGCTGTTTTCGGAACTCGCTCAGCACCGCTTCGCGGTGATCGTCCCGCACCATGTCGATGAAGTCGACGATGACGATGCCGCCCAGGTTGCGCAGCCGCAGCTGTCGGGCAATCGTCTGCGCCGCCTCCAGATTGGTGCGAAAAATGGTGTCGTCAAAATTGCGCGCACCCACGAAGCCACCGGTGTTGACATCCACCGTGGTCAGTGCCTCGGTCTGGTCGATCACCAGATAGCCGCCCGATTTCAGATCAACCCGGCGGCTCAGCGCGCGCACGATGTCTTCATCGACATTGAACAAATCAAAGATCGGCCGCTCGCCGGTGTAGTGCTGGATCTTCTCCACCGTGTCGGGCATGAATTCGGCGGCAAACGCCTGCATCACCCCGTGTTGCTCGCGCGAGTCGATGCGGATGCACTGGGTCTGATTGCTCACCAGATCGCGCAAAACCCGCTGCATCAAAGTCAAGTCCTCGTGCAGCATGGTGGGCGGTGGCTGCCGCGTGGCTGCCTCCTTGATGCGCAGCCAGGTCTTGCGCAGGTAGGCAATGTCGTCGCTCAGTTCCTCGTCGCTCGCGTCTTCGGCGTTGGTGCGCAAAATGAAACCCCCGCCAGCGCTGTCGCCCTGCGGTGTGGCGAGCGACTGCACCCGCAAACGCAGGGCTTCTCGTTGCGCTGGCGGGATCTTCTGCGAGACGCCGATGTGGTCGTCTTGCGGCAAAAACACCAGCAAACGCCCAGCGATGCTGATCTGCGCGGTCAGGCGTGCGCCCTTGGATCCGATCGGGTCCTTGAGCACTTGCACCATCAATGCCTGGCCTTCGAAGATCTGGCGCTCAATGGGCAGCACTGGGTTGTGTGTGAGCACGCGCGGGTTGATGCTCTGGACCGAAGGGTTGTCCAACACCGCTGACTCAGGCACCGCATCCCGGCTGCGGGGGGCTGCGTGTTTGGCATTGATGTTGGGCATGAGATCGGCCACATGCAGAAACGCTGCTCTGTCCAAGCCGATGTCAATGAAGGCCGACTGCATACCGGGCAACACACGCGACACCTTGCCCAGGTAAACATTGCCCACCAGGCCGCGCTCCAGCGTGCGCTCCAGGTGCACTTCCTGCACCGCGCCCTGCTCCACCACCGCCACCCGCGTTTCCTGTGGCGCCCAGTTGATCAATATGTCGTGGCTCATGGTAGGGCGAGTTTTTTGTTTTGACGGGTGGTTTCTGGTCAGATCAGCACGATTCCCGCTGCGGTCAACACTTGCGCCGTCTCGTGCGCAGGCAAACCCATGATGCCCGAATAACTGCCGTGGATCTGCGTCGTCCAGAGTGCCGCCCGGCCCTGAATGGCATAAGCGCCGGCCTTGCCCATGGGCTCGCCACTGTCGACATAGCGGCGGATCTGCGCTGGCGTGAGTGCGTGGAACCGTACCCTGGAGACCGACAACGCCAGCCAGCTGAGGCTGCCTCGGCTGGTACGGCTCGCCGGCTTGCCCACCGCCACCGCGGTCAACACGCGGTGTTCGCGGCCTGAGAGATCGCCAAGCATGGCGCGCGCCTCAGCCGCGTTTTGTGGCTTGCCCAGAATCCGCCGCCCCAGTGCCACCGTGGTGTCGGCACAGAGCACCGGCACAGGCGTCAGGCCACGACGGCGCAACCGGTCCAGAGCCGCCGCCAGCTTCAGCGAGGTGACCCGTTGCACATAGGCCGCAGGCGCTTCGCCAGGCAGCACCGCTTCCAGCGATTCCGCATCTTCCTGATCGTCAGGCAACAGCAGCTCGCAGCGAACACCCCACTGCTCCAGCAGTTGCAAGCGGCGAGGGCTCTGGGAGGCGAGATAAATGAAGTGAGACATGGTTGTTCAGCCGGCGTCTCGCCAGCGATGGGATGTCAGGGACAACGGGCCAGGCGCCGGACCGCCTGAAGGCAGACCCAGCCCCTCAGTGGCAGCGACCCGCGCAGCGGCGCAGCGTGGGGGCTGCGATCCGGCGCCGGGCCGCCCCAAGCCGGATCAGCCCCCTC
>JBBSDB010000206.1:0-6577 GCA_038249735.1 Burkholderiales bacterium | reverse complement strand
CCGCCGGTGCCGGTGTGCAGGTGCAGGAAGTCAACCGGCTGCTCAAGGAGTTCGAGCAGATGCAAGGGATGATGAAACAGATGAAAGGCGGCGGCCTGATGAAGATGATGAAGAAAATGGGCGGCATGAAAGGCATGCCCAAGATGCCTGGTATGGGGTAGGACAACGGACACTTGCTAGAGCGTCGCCTTGACCAAAGTCAAGCCGGTGTCCCCAGAGGCCGCTGATACTCGGCCACCATGCTGCCCGGACTCGAACTTGCCCTTTCGCTGATCGCGCTGGCTGTGGCCTTGTGGCTGCGGCCTTGGCGCATGTTGCGAGGGGCGTTGCTCACGCCCGCACTGGCGGCGGTGGTGCTTTTGCCGGGCCTTTGGTTGCTGCCGCAAACCCTGCCGCAAGGCCTGCAAATCCAGTTGTCTGGCGCCTGCCTGCTGTTGCTCATGCTGGGCTGGCCTCTCGCGGTACTGCTGCTGGCTGTGGTGGCGGCATTGGTCTGGATGCTGGGCCAGGCCGATGCGACCGCGGGGCTGTCGCAGTGGCTCTGGGTGGGCCTGGCGCCGGCCACGCTGGCGCTGGGCATTGGTGCCGCGCTGCGGCGTTGGCTTCCCGCCAATATGTTTGTGTACACGCTGGGCCGAGCCTTCTTGGGCACAGCCGCCGCCGTGTTTCTCTCCGGCGTTTTGATGGAGCTGTTGCATCGTTTGGCGGATGCACCGGCGGTTGAACCGGCGCTGGTGGGTCGCTGGTTGATGGCCTGGGGCGATGCGTTCCTGACCGGTATGTTTGCGGCGATTTTTGCCGCCTTCGCGCCGCAGTGGCTGGCCACCTGGTCAGACGAGCGTTACCTGCAGCGCCGCTGAGCGTGCGCTCGCCTGCGATGGCTCAGGCCCATATCGCCGCGCAGCAGGTGGGCAGTCAGACCGGCTGGGGCAAAGCGAAGCGGCTGGCGTGGCGCCAGGCGCTGCGGAGCACTGCTGGAGACCACGATTCTTCCGGGATCAGCATCACGCCGCGCGAGCGCATCCAGGTGCCGAGCGCCACATGGCTGGTGGCCACGGTCAGGGGCACCGCCAGCAGCAGAGGCAGGGCAACAGGGGCCAGCCAGATCAGTGCGTTGGCGTTGATCGCGGCCACACCCAGACCCAGCAAACCAATCACCACCGTCATGGGGGCCAGTCGCGCCAGGGCATCGCGCCAGGCCACGCCGTTGGCCTCGCGTGGGGGCGACTTCCATTCCAGTTTCAGGCCGGTGATGGCCACCAGCACGAACAGCGAGTGCGCCAGCATGCGAATGGGCGCCTGCATCACGGCCAGCACGGTTTCCACCGCGGAACTGCCCAGCAGGGCCACTGTGCCACCGAAGGATTTCTGCTCACCCTTCAGGAACACCGCCAGCAAGCCCAGCACACGTGGCATGAACAGCATCGTCAGCGTCCACATCCACAGCGTGCGCAGCTCATCGGGCGCAGCCAGCCAGCTCGGGACGGCGTTGGCGTCGGCGGCCCACAGGGCGGTGCCGATGGTCAGGAAGGCCAGCCACAGCGGGGCCGACAGGTAAGACATGGCGCCGATGGCGAACATGGTGCGATGCACGCGGTGGATGCCGGGCTCGGCCATCAGGCGCGAGTTTTGCAGGTTGCCCTGACACCAGCGGCGGTCGCGCTGCAATTCGCTCAGCAAGTCAGGCGGCTGCTGCTCGTAGCTGCCGGTGAGGTCGGACACGAGCCAGACCTGGTAGCCAGCGCGGCGCATCAGCGCCGCTTCCACGAAGTCGTGCGACAGGATGCCGCCTGACATGCCGCCCGTGCCCTTGATGGGCGCCAGCGCGCAATGCTTCATGAAAGGTTTGAGGCGGATGATGGCGTTGTGGCCCCAGTAGTGGGACTCGCCAAGTTGCCAGAACTGCATGCCCAGCGTGAACAGCCGGCCCGTCACGCGGGAGCCAAACTGCTGCGCGCGCGCGTGCAGCGTGGCGTGGCCGATGGCCTGGGTGGCGGTCTGCACGATGCCGGCCTTGGGGTTGGCTTCCATCAGCTTGACCATCGAGACCAGGCAGCTGCCGCTCATGACGCTGTCGGCATCAAGCACCACCATGTAGCGGTAGTCCTTGCCCCAGCGGCGGCAGAAGTCCGCCACGTTGCCGGCCTTGCGGTGGTTGCGGCGCTTGCGCAGGCGGTAGTACACCTCGATCTGTGGCAAACCGGCTTGGGCGGCGAGCGCGGCGCGCAGGTCTTCCCAGGCGGATTTTTCGGCGCTAGCCATGGCTGGGTCGTAGCTGTCGGACAGCACAAACACATCGAACTGGCTGGCGTGGCCAGTGGCGGCAAGCGACTCGCAGGTCGCGCGCAGGCCGGCGAACACCGTGGCCACGTCTTCGTTGCAGATCGGCATGATGATCGCTGTGCGCGCTTGCGGGTTCATCGGATGTTTGCGCACTGCGGCAGCTGAGAGCGTGTGGGCGTCACCGCGCAGCGAGACCCAGAAGCCCATGAGTGCGGTCACGAAGCCGGTGACGACCCAGGCCGAGAGCAGGCCGAACAGCGCCAGCTGGCCGTATTGCAGCCAGCCGTTGCTGTGCTCGGGCTGGGCGCCCGCAAACAGGCTGGTGGCAAACGCCGTGCTCAGCACGGTGAGCAGCATGAACACACCACGGCGGCGATTGGCAGCCGTGACCCATGCTTCGGTTGCTGGCTTGGGGTCAACCTGTGCGGTCTGCGAATACGGCGGCAACACGCCGCTGGCTGTGTTCAGCAGCGCGGTGCCGATGCTGTTCCAGAAACCGCGCCAGGGACGCGGCGCCATGGATCCGCGGTTGAGCGGCGGCGCTGTGACTGCGTTGGGGTGGCGTTCCTCGCGCAGCACGCTGCGGTTGGATGGGCTGGGGTTCGCGGAAGTGCTCATTCGGGTAACAGCAGATGTGTCCATGTTTCGCTCACGGTGTCGTTGTTGTGTTGGAGAAACGCGC
Organism: Burkholderiales bacterium; assembly: GCA_038249735.1. GTDB lineage: Bacteria > Pseudomonadota > Gammaproteobacteria > Burkholderiales > Burkholderiaceae_C > Hydrogenophaga. Next base: position 3,612 of record JBBSDB010000206.1, on the reverse strand, counting down.
GCAGCTCCACCGGCTGCGCCGCATCGATGCGCTCGACGCGCACAGTCACGCGCCAGGTGCGCGTGGCGGGGTTGGGATAGGCCAGCGTCTGGAGCACGCGGCCGTTGTTGTTGGCGCTCACCACGGCTTTGACCGCGGCGTCGGCGGGTAGCGCGTCCAGCGCGGGGCCGGCGAAGTCGAGAACGAACTGCGGCTGGCGGGCCTGCTCCTGCAGGCTGAGCTGGGTGTAGCCATAGCCACGGCGGCTCTGGGTCACCCAGCTCGATGGCGGGCGCTGCTGCACGTCGCCTTGCCAGGCCAGCTCGTAACCCACTTCCAGCGGCTGACCCGCAGCAGGCAGGGCTGCGGGCACCCAATACGCCACGATGTTGTCGTGCGTCTCATCCGGCGCTGGGAGCTGAACCAGCTCCACACGGCCCGGGCCCCAGTCGCCCAGCGGCTTGATCCAGGCGCTTGGGCGGCGCTCGTAGCGAGCTTCCACGTCTTCATAGCTGGCGAAGTTGCGGTCGCGCTGCATCAGGCCGAAGCCACGCGGGTTCTGCATGGTGAACGAACTCACCGTCACGGCCTTGGGCCGTTGCAGCGGGCGCCACAGCCATTCACCTTCACCGGTGACCATCATCAGTCCGTCGGAGTCGTGCACCTCGGGGCGGAAGTCGCTCGACGAAGGTTGGTTTTCGCCCGTGAGGAACATGCTGGTCAGCGGTGCAATGCCCAGTGTGTTCACCGGGCCGGCACCGGGTCGCAGGAAGATGCGGGCATTGACTGTGGTGGTGGTTTGCTGGCCCGGACGGATCACGAAACGGTAGGCACCGGTGGCGCGTTTCGATTCGAGCAGTGCCAGCACGGTGACGTCGGTCGCGCCAGCGGCCGGACGCTGCAGCCAGAACTCGGTGAAGCGCGGAAACTCTTCGCCCGCGCCACCCACCGTGTCGATCGCCAGACCCCGGGCCGACAGGCCGTACTGCTGGCCTGCACCCAGCGCGCGGAAGTAGCTCGCGCCCTGGAACACCACCAGCTCGTCCTTGTAGGCCTGGCTGTTCAGCGGGTAGTGCAGGCGAAAGCCAGCATGGCCGAGGTCGCCCCAGCGCGCAACGTTGAAGGTGTTCTTGCCGTAGTTGAAGTCGGCGCCGCGGTAGGGCAGGTGGCGCACCGAGCCGTCGGGCGTGATTTCGTGGATACGCACCGGCTCTGTCTGGTACAGACCGAGGTGGAAAAACTGGGCCTCGAAAGGCAGGGCCTCGGCCCGCCAGAGCGATCGGTCGGTTTTGAAACGGATGTCGCGCAGCTGGTCGTAGGTGATGCTGGCCAATTCGGCGGGCAGCTTGTCGCTGTTTGCGCGCACGGGCTCTGTGGCGCGGCTTCGGGCCAGCCCGGTCAGGCTGTCCCAATCGAAGCGCTGCGCCTGGGCCGACGCCCCGCAAAGCAGGGCCAGCATGGCGCCCAGCAAGACCGCAGCACGGATGCGCCGGACGGCTTGAAGGGGGTGGAATGGGTGGGGCATGTCTTGACTAGGGCAAACCCTGTGCCAGGTTGAAAAAACCCAGCTGAATCAAAGACTTGCGAGAGAGCTTTCTTTTCTCACCCCGGTTTGCAGATCGGGGCTCGCCTCAAACGCCTGTTTTTGTCGTTAAACGGCGACAGACTTCACCACTATCCCGAAAAATACCAATGAAAACAACGGTTTAAGAGTGTCACTCATCGGCGACAAGGTCGCCAGGAAGGCCTGACGAGCTCGGGGCGGTGTCGCTTTTGAAGAGGCCCGGCGTCAGGGCATGTTTTTGCAGCAGCCGGTAGAACTCGGTGCGGTTGCGCTGCGCCAGTCGGGCTGCGTCGGCCACGTTGCCATCGGTCATCTTGAGCAGGCCCACCAGGTAGTCGCGCTCGAAGCGCTGCTTGGCATCGGCAAAACTCAGCACCTCCACCGAGGGGGTGCGCAGCGCGCGCTGCACCAGCGCCAACGACACCAGTGGCGTGGTGGACAGCGCACACACCTGCTCGACCACGTTGTAGAGCTGGCGCACATTGCCCGGCCAGGCCGACATGGTCAGCGCTTTGAGCGCCTCGGGAGCAAAGCCTGAGCTGCGTTTGCCGTACTTCGCGGTCAGCTTGGCCAGAAAATGGTTGGCCAGCAGCGCAATGTCATCGCGCCGCTCGGCCAGCGTGGGCAGGTTGAGCGTGACCACGTTGAGGCGGTAATACAGGTCTTCCCGAAACTGCGCGGTGCCCATCGCTTCTTCCAGGTCGCGGTGGGTGGCCGAGATGATGCGCACGTCCACTGGCAGCGACTGGCTCGACCCCAGCGGGCGCACCGCGCGTTCCTGCAACACCCGCAACAGTTTCACTTGCAGGGCCGGCGGCATGTCGCCGATTTCGTCAAGCAAGAGCGTGCCCCCGTCGGCGGCCTGGAACAGGCCTTTGTGGTTGGCCACGGCGCCGGTGAAGGCGCCCTTCATGTGGCCGAACAGCTCGGATTCGAGCAGCGCCTCGGGAATGGCGCCGCAGTTGACCGCGATAAAAGGTTTGTTGGCTCGCGCACTGGCTTTGTGAATCGCGCGCGCCAGCATTTCCTTGCCAGTCCCAGAGTCGCCGCGCAGCAGCACGCTGGCGTCGGACTGGGCCACCAGGCGCGCCTCGGCCAGCAGGTCGGCCATGCGGTTGGAGCGGCTCACGATCTCGCTGCGCCAGGCTTCGTTGCCCCGTGCGTTGTCGCTCGCCGGTGCGCCCAGCGCCAGAGCTTGGGCAATCTTCTCCAGCAGTTCTTTGGCCTCAAAGGGCTTGGTGAGGTAGGTGAAGACACCTCGCGCCGTGGCCTCCACCGCGTCGGGAATGGTGCCGTGGGCAGTCAGCAGGATCACCGGCAGCGAGGGGTGGCGCTTGCGGATCTCGTCGAACAAAGCGAGCCCGTCGCGTCCGGGCAGACGCACATCAGACAACACCAGTTGCGGCCGCTCGATGTCGAGCTGGCTGAGCGCGGCCTCGGCCGAGCCGACCGAGGTGACCTGGTAGCCCGCCGAGCCCAGCCGCATCGCCAGCAGGCGCAGCATGTCTGGGTCGTCGTCGACAACCAGCAGGCGCGCGCGCGGCGGTGTCATCGTTCAACCTTCGTGCTGCTCGTTGCGGTACGAGCTGGCTTGGGGCGGCCCCACGCGGCGCTCATGGCGGCGGGGACCGGGTGCCGTTGGGAGCCGCAGGCGGGCGTGTCGTCAGGCTGCGTTCGATGGCGCGCATGGCTTCCAGCCGGTCGCTCAGCTGGTCGATGCGGCGCTGGTTCTCCCGCAGTTGCTGGCTTTGGCGGTCCAGACCCACTTCCAGCTTGCGCTGATCGAGCAAGCGCTGGGCCAGCAAGCGTGCCAGCGGATTGAGTGGTGTGGCATCGGGCGAAGGGCTGCTCACCACGCGTTGCAACAGTCCCAGCGCGCGCGCCGTATCGACCGCCTGGGGAAGCTGCATCAAAGCAACAGACAACTGCATTTGCTTCAGCGGCGCATTGCCGGGATCGCCCTGCAGCGCGATCTCAGCAGCGAGCTCGTTGGGGTTGAGCAAACGCAGGCGCTCCGAGTAGCTGAGCAGCGCCGTGACCCCATCGGGCAGAGGTGTCTGGGTGTTTGG
>JBBSDB010000205.1:0-6617 GCA_038249735.1 Burkholderiales bacterium | reverse complement strand
TTGATCGAATCAAGGCACAGGGTTGGGCGCCGCCAGATTTGGCGGGCGCTCCCAGGCGCTGAATCCGTTCGTGGTTACAAAACATCAACCATCAAACGGGCAACGCGCCTTGGGTCACAAAATATCGGGTGACACCGGGAGCGAATGGCCTCTTCCGCGTGGCCGCTGGTGGAAACCAGGGCGACTGGCTTCTCCTTGAGGGAGTTTCGCCAGCGTGTTTCGGGAGGCCTGTGTGTGAGGCAGATGCACAAATCAACGCAGTTTCCTGCGCAGCCTGCGATTATGGCACGCTTTTCGGGAAAACCCTAGCCTTTTTCTCTCAGCCCAATACAGCGGAGACGATCTGGAACAGGATTGCGGCCAGCACAGCGGTGGCGGGCACGGTGATGATCCAGGCGGCCACGATACGCAGCACAGCCGAGCGCTTGACGATCTCTTTCTTGTAGGCCTTCTTGAACGCCCGGCGCTCGTTCTTGGCAAACACCGCGCCTTCGCTCTGCTCGCGCAGCTTGGTGCGCCGCTTCATGTCGGCCAGCATGCGCTTTTTGTCTGCCACTTCGGCGGTCTGAAAGCGCTGAAGATAGGTCTGAACCTCTTCTCGGTCGTCGCCCTGGTGGCCCGAAAAAACCAGGGCTTCCATCTTGCTGTAGTTGACCTTGAGCAGTTCGCGCAAGAACCCGACGCCGAACACAGCGCCAATCGTCACATGGGTGGTCGAGATTGGCATACCGAGCTGCGAGGCAAAGATCACCGTGATGGTCGCGGCCATCGCGATCGAGTAGGCGCGCATGTTGTCGAGCTCGGTGATCTCCTTGCCCACCGTCTTGATGAGCCGCGCGCCATACAGCGCCAGCCCGACAGACAGACCCAGCGCGCCCAGCACCATGACCCACATCGGCGTGGCCGCCTTGGTGGCGATGGCGCCGCTCTTGACCGCTTCGTAGATCGCAGCCAGCGGCCCAACCGCGTTGGCCACATCGTTGGCGCCGTGAGCAAAGCTCAGCAGCGCGGCCGAGCACACCAGCGGCCAGGTGAACAGGCGGTTCACACCTTGCTTGCTGTTGTCCTGCTGCTGCGCCAGACGAGCCACCGGTTTGCGAACCAACACCAGAACGACCGCTGCGATGGCGCCGCCGCCGAGTACCGCCACGGTGAAAGACACGTGCAACAGCTGCCCCAGGCCCTTGAGCATCATGTAAGTGCCAAACACCCACGCCATCACCGCCATCAGCCACGGCACGACGCGCGCGGCAGCCTCTGTCATTTCGCTGCGGTAGGTGATGCTGCGCTTGATGATGTAGAGAAAAGCGGCGGCGATGGCGCCACCGGCGAGCGGCGAAATCAGCCAGCTGAGCACGATGTTGCCGATGGTGTCCCAGTTCACCAGGCCCCAACCTCCGGCGGCAATGCCAGCGCCCATGACCGCGCCAATGATGGAGTGGGTGGTGGAGACTGGCGCGCCGATGGCAGTGGCCAGGTTGAGCCACAAGGCCCCCGCCAACAAAGCGGAGAACATCACCCAGGCGAACAGGCTGGGGTTGGCGATCTGCTGGCTGTCGATGATGCCGCCCTTGATCGTGCCCACCACCTCGCCACCCGCCACGATGGCGCCCATGGCCTCGAACACGGCCGCGATCAGGATCGCCCAGCCCATGGTGATGGCGCCCGAGCCCACCGCTGGGCCCAGGTTGTTGGCCACGTCGTTGGCGCCGATGTTCATCGCCATGTATGCGCCCACCACCGCGCTGATGATGAGCAACCAAACCGCCGGGCCGGACAAGCCGGCGAGATCGCCACCGCGCAACGAGGCATACAGCCCCACCAGCAGCAAGAAGGCCAGCGCGGCGCCCAGTTGCAACACGTCCTGGTTTTGGGCGACGAAGCCCGCGCGAGATCGTTTTGTCATGGTTTCTTCATATGAATCGCACGATTTTGACACGCAGGTGGTGCGCCGAGACCCGCCAACAGCCGGCCACCCTTGCGGAGAGGACTTCAGCGCAGGAAGTGCGTCCGGTAGTGCTCAAGCTCGTCGATCGACTCGTGCACATCGGCCAGCGCGGTGTGTTTCTGCTGCTTCTTGAAGCTGTCATACACCTCAGGGCGCCAGCGCTTGGCCAGCTCCTTGAGGGTGCTGACATCCAGGCAGCGGTAGTGGAACCAGTCCTCCAGTCCCGGCATGTACTTGACCAGAAAGCGCCGGTCCTGGCTGATGGTGTTGCCACACATGGGCGATCCGCTCTTGGGCACGTACTGGCGGATGAACGCCAGCAGCTCGGTTTGCGCGGCGGCCTCATCTACGGTGCTGGCGCGCACCTTGTCGATCAGCCCGCTTCTGCCGTGGGTGCCCTTGTTCCAGGCGTCCATGGCGCCCAGAATCGCATCGCTTTGGTGGATCACGATCACCGGGCCTTCGACCCGCGGCGTGAGCTGCGGCCCGGTGATGACCACCGCGATCTCCAGCAAACGCTCTTTCTCGGGGTCCAGCCCGCTCATTTCGCAGTCCAGCCAGATGAGGTTTTGGTCGCTCTTGCTCAGTGTGGTGGGGACGGCATCGCTGCTGGCGGGCGAGGCTGTTGAGCTCGGGGTGGACGGGGAAGTGGCGGGCGCGGTGTTCAAAGTCATTTCGCGATTTTCGCCGATGCGGGCGGTGGCCCCTGCGCCAGCGAAGGCAGAGACGCTTCGATAGACTCTCCACCATGGATTTCGCTGCTTGGTCAATGACCGCTACCTTCTGTGCTCTGCTTCTGCTCGGCCTCTTCGTGCGCGTGACGCTGGCGAGCCGCCAAATACGCTTTGTCGCGCGCCACCGCAGTGCGGTGCCGCCTGCGTTTGCGGACACGGTACCGCTTTCAGCCCACCAGAAAGCGGCCGACTACACGGTGGCCAAGTCGCGCCTGGGCTTGATCGACATGTCGTTCGAGGCCGCCTTGTTGCTGATCTGGACGCTGCTCGGCGGGCTCGACTGGCTCAACAACCTGCTGTTGGACGCCATGGGCAGCGGTTTTCCGCAGCAACTCGCCTTGCTAGCCGCCTTCGCCGCCATCGGCGGCCTGTTCTCACTGCCGCTGGCCTGGTGGTCGACCTTCCGCACCGAAGAGCAGTTTGGCTTCAACAAAATGACGCTGTCGCTTTGGCTGGCCGATCTGGCCAAGGGCACGCTGGTGGGTGCGCTGGTCGGGCTGCCGATCGCAGCCCTGGTGCTCTGGCTCATGAGCGCTGCAGGCCCGCTGTGGTGGCTGTGGGCCTGGGGCGCCTGGATGGTGTTCAACTTGCTCGCCCTGGTGCTTTACCCCACGCTGATCGCGCCGCTGTTCAACAAATTCGAGCCCCTGCAAGACAAAACGCTTGAAGCGCGGGTTCAGGCGCTGATGCAGCGATGCGGCTTTGCCGCCAAGGGTTTGTTCGTGATGGACGGCAGCAAGCGCAGTGCCCACGCCAACGCCTACTTCACCGGCTTCGGCGCTGCCAAGCGCGTGGTGTTTTTCGACACCCTGCTGCAACAGCTCTCACCGCCCGAGGTCGACGCGGTGCTGGCACACGAACTCGGCCACTACAAACACCGTCACATCATCCAGCGGGTGGTGCTGCTGTTTGCCATGAGTTTTCTGGGCTTCGCCGCACTGGGTTGGGTCTCTGGCCAGGCATGGTTCTTCACCGGTCTGGGCGTGAGGCCTGAGCTGGCCGCGTCCAACGATGCGCTGGCACTCATCTTGTTCCTGATGGTGGTGCCGCTGTTCACCTTTTTCCTTTCGCCGCTGATGGCGCAGCTCTCGCGCCGCCACGAGTTCCAGGCCGATGCCTATGCAGTGCGCCAGACCAGTGGGACCGATCTGGCCAGCGCTCTGCTCAAGCTGTTCAAGGACAACGCCAGCACCCTCACCCCCGACCCGCTGTACGCCCGTTTCTATTACTCGCATCCACCCGCCAGCGAGCGGCTGGCTCGGCTGCGTGCCTCCCACTGAACACACTTTGAGCCACCCACCATGCACCCCATCCACCAGAACCGCCGCGCCCTCTCTGCGACCGAGATCGTCAACCACCTGACCCAGCTCAATGGAGATGCTGCGCAAGGCTGGAAGCTGATCGACGGCGCTCTCGAGAAAGCATTTCCGTTCGCCAACTTCCACGAAACCATGGCCTTCGTGAATGCGCTGGCCTGGGTGGCCCACCAGGAAAACCACCACCCCGATCTTGCGGTGTCTTACGGCCACTGCACGGTGCGCTTCAACACCCACGATGTCGGCGGCATCTCCATCAGCGACTTCCACTGCGCCGCTGCCGTAGATGCCTTACTCGAAACCTGAATGCCATCGCTCAAGAAAGCCCGCCCATGACGGAGCCCCGGCGCGGCGCTCCAGCCACCGCCGGCACCAACCTGTTGTCTGGGCGTGTCGTGGCGGCATTTGGCCGGCATTGCCTGGTGGAGACACCCGATGGCGAGCGGCGCATTTGCTACCCGCGCGGCAAGAAGAACCTGGTGGTGGTGGGGGATGCGGTGCTGTGGCAGATCAGTGGTGACGAGGGCAGCATCGAACGCGTTGAGCCGCGGCGCAACCTGTTTTACCGCCAAGACGAGCTGCGCACCAAGTCGTTTGCGGCCAACCTCGATCAGGTGCTGGTGCTGCTGGCGGCCGACCCCGAATTTTCCGAGCGCCAACTGGCGCGCGCGCTGGTCGCGGCCGAAGCCGAAGGCATTGCGGTGCTGGTGGTGCTCAACAAGCGAGACCTGCAGCCCGCCTTCGACCGCGCCTGGGCACGCCTGGCGCCCTACCGCCGCATGGGTGTGAATGTGCTTCCTCTGTGTCTGAGTGCAGGCGCGGAACAAGGGCTTGAAGCGCTGCAACAGCAGCTGGACGGCCGGGTGACGCTGGTGCTGGGTCCGTCTGGCGTGGGCAAGAGCACGCTGGTGAACCGCCTGGTGCCCCATGCCAGCGCACTCACCGGCGAGATTTCGCGCGCACTCAACTCAGGCAAACACACCACCACCAGCACCACCTGGTACTGGACCGACGAGCGCCGCCACACCGCGCTGATCGACTCACCCGGTTTTCAGGAATTCGGCCTCAACCACATTGAACCCACCCAGCTCGCACCGTGCATGCCCGATCTGCGCGCCACGCTGGGCCACTGCCGCTTCTACAACTGCACCCATTTGCACGAACCGGGATGCGGGGTGCGCGCGCATGTGCAAGAGGTTGGTGCCCCGGTGGGCGACGACCCGCTGGCGATCGACGCCAACCGCTACCGCATCTACGGCGAGCTGTTCGCCGAGCTGTCGGACAAGCGCAGCTACTGAATCCGATTCAAATGGGCAGCCGCGCGAGGCTGAGCAGCGCCAGCACCAGCATCCACAGCACCACCGCGCGCCACACCAGGCCCACCACCCCGCCCAGATGCGCCAACTGGGGGTCGGGCCGGGCCGTCTGGGCGTCGTCTTGCAATTCCGTTGGCGGCGTTACCGTCTGGGCGCGCGGCGCCAGTCGCACGTTGAGCGCACCTGACGTGGCCGCGAGCACCACACCGTCGCTACCAGGCGCGTAGGTCTCAGCCTCGCTGCGCCAGCTGGCCACCGCTTCTTCGAAATTGCCCACCACCGCAAAACCCACAGCGGTGGTGCGCGCAGGCAAGTAGTCGATCCACACCCAGGCCTGGGCGGCAGCGGATTGCAGCGCGGGGCTGCGCGAGTTGTCGGTGCGGGCCTGCCAGTTGCGCGAGAGGTACTCGGCCATGCGGTAGAAAATAGCGCCGGCTGGCCCTAGGCCGAGCATCCAGCACACCACAAAAGCCACCAGCACCCCAAACACGTGGCGGTGCGCCGACAGCACCGAATGCTCGATCACCTGGCGCAGCAGCTCGGCGCGCGGCAGACTGCTCACATCCACCCGCAGCCAGGCGGCGAGCTTGTCGCGCGCCAGCGCTTCGTCACCCTCGTCAAGCGCGCGCCGGATCTCGCTGAAGTGGTGGCTGAACTGGCGAAAACCCAGCGTCACGTACAACACACCCACGAGCCACACAAAGCCCAACACGCTGCTGAACGACCACAGCGCCCAATAAATCAGCCCCGCAAGCAGTGACGGTACGCCAACCGCCAGCGCCCAGGCGATCCAGCCCTGAGCCGCATGACCGGCATCGATGTTGCGGCGCACGGTACGGGCCCATCTGCGCAGCGCGGAATGGGCAGCGTTGTCGTGGGCCAAAGGCCGCGCCTGCTCCAGCAGCAAAGCAATGAGGATGGCAAAAAAACCCATGGGCCCATCATAGCGGCGCACCCCCCAGCTCAACGGTTGTGCAAAGCGCTCACAGCAAGTGGATTCAGGCGATCAGCAGGCGGTAGAAATTGCGCAACATGCCGGCGGTAGCGCCCCAGATGAAACGCTCCTGGGCGCCCTGCGGTGTGGACTCGAAGTACGGCATCGAGTACCACTCGCGCCAAGCGCCTTCCCACTCAAGGATGTGGCGTCGGTGGTTCGCTGGATCCATCAGAAAATCAAGCGGCACCTCGAACACAGCGTCCACCTCGTGGGGGTTGGGCTGCAGCACGAATCCTGGTTGCACCAGGCCCACCACCGGTGTCACCAGAAAGGCGGTGCCGGTGGTGTAGATCGGCAGCGCGCCGA
>JBBSDB010000204.1:0-6618 GCA_038249735.1 Burkholderiales bacterium | reverse complement strand
CCACGGGGGCCTTGGGGGTTTGATAGCGGATGTCAAAAAGATCTCCTGGAGGAGGATGGGTGCCCACAGGCCCCAGATGTGACAACGCCGGCAGGAAATCCACGCCGGCGTTGTTGACCGAGCTGAATGACTATCGAACTGGCGGCGAGTACATCAGCCCGCCCTTGCTCCAAAGGGCATTGACGCCGCGCGGCAGACCAATCGGGGTGATGTTGCGCTCGAAACTCTCACCGTAGTTGCCCACGGCTTTGATGGCGCGAAAGGCCCAGTCTTTGTCCATACCCAGTACCTTGCCTGTGTCTTCGGTGCCACCGCCCAGCAGGCGCAGCACATTGGGGTTCTTGCTGTCGCGCTTCATGGCATCGGCGTTGGCCTGTGTCACGCCCAGCTCTTCGGCTTCCAGCATGGCATAGCCCACCCACTTGACGATGGCGAACAACTCGTCGTCGCCACGGCGAACAGAAGGGCCCAGCGGTTCTTTGGAAATCAGCTCTGGCAGGATCACATGATCGTCTGGCTTGGCGGCTTCCTTCGAACGGATGGAGGCCAGGCCCGACGCATCGGTGGTGTAGGCCTGGCAGCGACCGGCGAAGTAGGCGGCGTTGGTGGCGGGCAGCTCCTGGAAGACGATCGGACGAAGGTTGAGGTTGTTGGTGCGCGAGAAGTCGGTCATGTTCAGTTCGGTGGTGGTGCCGGCCTGCACGCACACCGTGGCGCCCTTGAGGTCTTTGGCGCTCTTCACATTCAGGCTCTTGGGCACCATGAAGCCTTGACCATCGTAGAAGTTGACGCCCGTGAAGACGATGCCCAACGAGGCGTCGCGCGTGAGCGTCCAGGTGGAGTTGCGCGACAGAACGTCGATCTCGCCCGATTGCAGTGCGGTGAACCGTTGCGCCGCATTCAGGGGCACGTAACGCACTTTGTTGGGGTCGTTGAGGATCGCGGCAGCCACCGCGCGGCAAACGTCCACATCCAGCCCGCTCCAGCGGCCTTGGCTGTCTGCTTGGGAAAAGCCCGCCAATCCCGTGTTGACGCCACAGTTCAGGGAACCACGCGCCTTGATGGCGTCCAGGTCTTTGCCGGCATGGGCTGGCAGGCTGATCAGCGTGGTGGCAGCCGCTGCTGCTGCGAGGGCAAATTTCGTGGATCTCAATTTCATCGAGTTTCTCCGTTGGTAGGGATCAGATGGGTTGACAGGCTCATGCCGCACCAGGTCGGTGCGATTCGGCGCCGGCGCTTGACTGTATTTGGGCGTTCAGCACCGTTGCATTGGGATTTACGCGGGCGTTTCATGCAAAGAGTGCATATTGTTACAACGCAAACGCAAGTTCACACCCACCTGTAAACCGAAGCATATTCCGTGCCAGACGCTCGCCTCGCCCATTTGGTGTCAGTTGCGACATGGGCAGATTTCGCTGGCAGCAGCGCCACCGTATGCTCGGGCGCAAAACAACAGCGACCGGAGACAAACCATGCACTCAGCCCAAGCCCCCGCAGCGATGACCGAGCGCGCCCATCACCGCTTCTGGCCCAAGCGCCTGCCGCACAGCCTGCGCGTGCCGCAGACCTCGCTCTGGTTCAATTTGGAGGTGAGCGCTCGGCGCTACCCCGACAAACCGGCCTTGGTCTTCTTCGATCGCACGCTGAGCTACCGCGAGCTTTACGAACAGGCCGAGTGCGTGGCGGCGCACCTGCAAGCGCATGGCGTGCAGACCGGGGATCGGGTGATGCTGCTGATGCAGAACAGCCCGCAGTGGGTGGTGGCTTGTTATGCGATTGCGCGTGTCAACGCGGTGCTGGTGCCGGTCAACCCGATGAACCGGGCCGAGGAGCTCAAGCACACCATCACCGACCCAGACGTCAAGGTGGCGATCTGCGCCGCCGATCTGGCGGGCGAATTGCTGAAGGCCAGCAGCGAACTGCCGCCCGAGCAGCGCCTCACGCACCTGCTGGTGAGCCACTACCGGGACGCCATCGGTCCCCATGCGGAGTTGCCCGAGCCGTGGAAGCCCTGGCTCGATGCCCGCCACCCGCTGCCCACCTTGCTTGAGGGCAGCGTGAGCGACTGGCACGAGGCGCTGGCCTGCACCAGCGCGCTGGGCCCGCACGACCGAGGGCCGGCCGATCTGTGCGTGCTGCCTTACACCAGCGGCACCACCGGCATGCCCAAAGGCTGCATGCACACCCACGCCAGCATCGGGCACAACGCGATCGCCAGCGCAGTCTGGGGCAACGTCACGGTCGAGGCGGTCACCTTGCTGGTGGTGCCGATGTTCCACATCACCGGGATGGTCAGCGGGCTGCACGCCGCGCTCTATGCCGGCGCCACCATCGTGCTCATGCCGCGCTGGGACCGCGACCTGGCAGGGCGCCTGATCTCGCGCTGGCGCGTCACCAGCTGGACCAACATCCCCACCATGGTGATCGACCTGCTGGCCAGCCCGAACTTCGCGCAGTACGACCTCTCCAGCCTGGTCTACATCGGCGGCGGCGGCGCGGCCATGCCGCAGGCGGTGGCGCAGCGGCTGCTGGAGGCCTACGGTTTGCGCTTCTCTGAAGGTTACGGCCTGACGGAAACCGCCGCTCCCTCCCACAGCAACCCACCCGACGCGCCCAAGCAGCAGTGCCTGGGCATTCCGTTCATGAGCGTGGAATCGCGGGTGGTGGACCCGGACACGCTGGTGGAAATGCCGGTGGGCGAGGCGGGCGAAATCATCATGCGCGGGCCCTCGGTATTCGCCGGTTACTGGAAACGGCCGGAGGCCACCGAGGCCGCGTTTGTGATGTTCGAAGGTCAACGCTACTTCCGCTCGGGCGATCTGGGCCGGGTCGACGAAGACGGCTATTTTTTCATCACCGACCGCTTGAAACGCATGATCAACGCCAGCGGTTTCAAGGTCTGGCCAGCCGAGGTCGAGGCGCTGATGTTTCGCCACCCCGCGATTGCCGAGGCCTGCGTGATCGGCACCACCGATGCCTACCGGGGCGAGAGCGTGAAAGCGGTGGTGGTGCTGCGCGCCGAGTCGCGCGGCCAGGTCACTGAGCAGGAGATCGTGGCCTGGTGCCACGAGAACATGGCGGTCTACAAAGCGCCCCGGGTGGTGCAGTTTGTGGAGGCGCTGCCGAAAAGCGGCAGCGGCAAGGTGATGTGGCGCTTGCTGCAGCAGCAGGAAAGCCACGTCTGATCCGTGCGACTCAAGCGCTCAGCGCACGGCGGCACAATGCGCCATGCCTCTAAACCCGAGCCGTTCCGATACCCATCTACAAAAGGCCTGGCGCCGCGTCTGGCAGCCGCAGCGCGGCCTGTTCTGGCTGATGCTGGCGTTCAACGCGCTCTCATCGGTGCTGGCCTGGACGCTGCACCTGCTGCAACCCACCGGCGGCTTGCTGGTGCTGCTCACACTGCTCGCCCTGTCCAACGCCGTCATGGGCTGGTGGCTGCTCACGATCCTCTGGCGCACCGGCGCCGAACCCTCAAACTCTGGAGACAACCATGTTCAAAGCCCTGCTCGTCAACAAGACCGATGACGCCGGTTACCGCTGCACCCTGACCGAACTCGACGAGACGCAACTGCCAGCCTCGGGGGACGTGACGGTGCGCGTCGAGTGGTCGACCATCAACTACAAGGATGGCTTGGCCATCACCGGCAAATCGCCTGTGGTGCGCAGCTTCCCGCTGGTGCCCGGCATCGACTTCGCCGGCACGGTGACCGCCAGCGACCATCCGCGCTGGAAGGCGGGGGACCGCGTGTTACTCAACGGTTTTGGTGTGGGCGAGAGCCACTGGGGCGGTCTGGCGCAGATGGCGCGCGTGAAAGGCGACTGGCTGGTGGCCTTGCCCGAGGGCCTGAGCGCCCGCGACGCGATGGCGGTTGGTACCGCCGGCTACACCGCCATGCTGTGCGTGCAAGCCTTGCAGCGCCACTGGGGCGCTGCTGGCGTGAAGCCTGGTGATGGCGAGGTGTTGGTGACGGGTGCAGGCGGCGGCGTGGGCAGCGTGGCGATCGCGCTGCTCGCCGCACAAGGCCACACGGTGGTGGCCTCCACCGGCCGGCTCGATGAGAGCGACTACCTGAAAAGCCTGGGCGCAGCCAGCGTGATCGACCGCGCCACGTTGAGTGCGCCGGGCAAACCGCTGCAGAAAGAGCGCTGGATTGGCGTGGTCGATTCGGTGGGCAGCCACACGCTGGCCAACGCCTGCGCCAGCACGCGCTACGGCGGCGCGGTGGCGGCCTGCGGGCTGGCGCAGGGCATGGACTTCCCCGCCTCTGTGGCGCCGTTCATCTTGCGTGGCATCACGCTCTGCGGCATCGACAGCGTGATGGCGCCGCTGGCCAAACGCGAAGCGGCGTGGGCGCAAGTGGCGCGCGAACTGGACCGCGAAAAGCTCGCTGCGATCACCACCGAGGTGACGCTGGCCGAGGCGATTGCATGCGGCGAAAAAATTCTGGCCGGTCAGGTGCGTGGGCGCGTGGTGGTGAACGTCAACGCCTGAATTCTGCTAGACAGCTATGGTTCCACTGGCACGATGTGCCGGTAGGCGTGCCAGGTGGCGTGGCCGATCACCGGACCGGCCACCAGCAGACCGAGGAACCAGGGCAGCATGGCCAGCACGATCACAGCCGTGATCAGCGCGCCCCACAGCAGCATCACCGCCGGGTTTTGCAGGCAGGCGCGGATGCTGGTGAGGCCGGCTGAGACCGCGTCCACCTGGCGGTCCATGATCATCGGAATCGAGACCACGCTGGTGACAAAGATGAGGCCGGCAAACACCGCACCCACCACGGTGTAGGTGATGAGAAAACCGATGTTTTCCCAGGCAAAAACATGCGCGAGAAAGTTGCCGGTGGGCAGGTTGTTGAACGACACCGCAAACACCACCATCGAGGCCCGGCCCCAGAGCATTTCCAGGATCAGCAGCACACCGGCAAAGATCGCCATCGCGCCCTTGGTGGGCCGCCAGGCGGTCAGCGAAGCGCGCAGCGAGGGACGGTGGCTGTGGGTCTGCATCGCCTTGCTGGCGTCGTACAGACCCAGGCAGAGAAACGGCCCGAGCAGCAAAAAGCCGGCGCTCAGGGCCAAAACATAGGCGGGCGCCTGCTCAAACACCGCCAGCAAGGCGTGGCCCATGGCGAAGAAACACAGGCCGTAGAACAGTCCGATGCTCGGGCAGCGTGTGAAGTCTTGCCAGCCCAGCCGCAACCAGGTGAACGGGTCGCGAAATCGGAGGGTCGCCAGTTTCAGTGAAAAAACCGACGGGCCACGGGCGCCGTCGGTGGTGGGGGTGTCGTCGCCACTGGGCGTTGCGGCGGGGTCTTGGGTGGCGCCGCGGGGATCGGGCGCTGGCTGGGTCGCCGCAGGTGGCGGTGCGGGCATCGCTTGGCGCATGGTGTTCTCTCCTGAGTTCGTCTCAATATAGTGCCAGTGGGGATGGGCAATTCCAGAGGGTTTCCCCGCGCAGATCGGGAAGGCAGGTATCTACGGTGTCGGCCTGCGCACCGTCTTGCCCGTTGCCCTGGTGCGCCGGCTTGGCTCGGGCTGGCGGCGCATGTGCAGCGCCAGCGCCGCATCCATCGTCTGGGTGTGTTTGGCAAGCCAGGTACCCAGCTCAAGTGCCATCTCGCGCACCGCCTCAAAATGCTCGTCGCGCGCCATGGCCAGGCCATCGCGCAGCAGGTTGAGCACCACACGGTGCTGCAGTTGGTGGTCGGCAGCGCCCGAGAAGTGGGTCTCGCGCATCCAGCGGTCCTCGTCCGCAAAGTGCGCCGCGGTGTGATCCACCACCGCGCCCCATGCGCTCGCCAGCTCGGCGTCGTCCGCGCGCTCGGCTGCCGCCAGCAAATCGATGCACTCGCGGTGCACGCGGTCCATCGGCTCGTAGGCCAGGTGCAGCGCATCGGTCCATCCAATGGGGCTCATCTCAGTCTCCTTGGGTTCACAGCGTGCAGCGTGCCAGCGTGTGTCCCGCAGGGCTTTGATCCAGCGCAGAAAATGCGGCAACGGCGGCTTGTTGCACCAGGTTTGCGCCTGCCCGCCCCGGTAAACTGCCCGGCCATGACGACAACATCTGCCCCGACCCCGTCCTGCACCCCCGTCAGCGCGCTCGACGACACGCTGAAAGCGCAAGGCTTCGCTGTCTTGCCAGCCGCCGCCGTGCGCCAGTGGGTCCGGCCAGACGATGTCGCGCTTCTGGCCTGGCTGCCGCACTGGGACGATCTGCCGAGCGACAACTACCTGAAAGACGGCGGCCACTACCGGCGCCGGCGCCACAGCTGCTTTGTGGTCGATGCCGATCGCGTCACGCTGGCAGCGCACCGCGCGCACTGGCAGCCGCTGCAATACAACGCGCTGCATGGCGGCATGCAGCGCTGGTTCGAGCCCATTGCGCCCGAGATGGTGGCGCGCCCGGCCTGGCAGCGGCTGATGGTGCAGCTCGCTGCGGTGGCCTCAGCGCTGCGCGAGCCACAGCCCTGGTATGCGGAGGCACATCAGTTCCGCATCGACACCACCGACGGCATCGGCCGTCCCACGCCCGAGGGCGCGCACCGCGACGGCGTGGATCTGGTGGCCGTGTTCAGGGTGGGACGCCAGCGCATCAAAGGCGCTGAGACCCGGGTG
>JBBSDB010000203.1:0-6647 GCA_038249735.1 Burkholderiales bacterium | reverse complement strand
CTGTTTCTCCATCGTGCGGTTTGGTAATGTGCTGGGCTCTTCCGGCTCCGTGGTGCCGCTGTTTCGCCGGCAGATCGAGCAAGGTGGGCCGATCACGCTCACCCACGCCGAGGTCACCCGCTACTTCATGACCATCCCCGAGGCCTCCGAGCTGGTGATCCAGGCCGGCGCGATGGCCAGCGGCGGCGAGGTGTGTGGGTTGGACATGGGCGAGCCGGTGCGCATTTACGACCTGGCGGTGCGCATGGTGGAGCTCTCGGGCCTGCGGGTGCGCGATGCGCAAACGGGCCACGGGCAGATCGAGATCCAGGTGACCGGGATGCGCCCTGGCGAAAAACTCTATGAAGAGCTGCTGATTGGCGACGACCCCCACCCCACCGAGCTGGCTCGGGTGATGAAGGCGCGCGAGTACTTCCTGCCCTGGTCGGAACTGGAAGCCGAACTCGCTGTGCTCGATACGGCGCTCCAAGCGGCCGATCTGCTCGCGGTACGAGCCCAGTTGCAGCAACTCACGGGCTACACACCCGAGGGCGCGGTGGTGGACTGGGTGGAGAGCGCGCGCTCGGAGAAGCAGCCGGGGGTGGTGACGCTGGTGGGTTAAAGCCGCACTGAGCCTTAGCGGCTGGCGCCACTGATTGCAAAAATCAAGTGTTACCCGTCGTCTCCTGCGGCGCCGCAGGTTCGCTGACCTGCTTCGGACAAGTGCTCAAAACAAGGGGAGTGGTGCAAAATCGATACCTCACCACCAGGCGGGTTCGCTATGAACAGAATCACCCTTGAGCCGGGTAAACGCGGCGGACGACCCTGCATACGGGGCTTGCGCATTTCTGTCTATGACGTGCTGCTGATGTTGTCCAGCGGTATGACAAAGAAAGAAATTCTGGACGACTTTCCAGAACTGCAAGCCGAAGACATTTCCGCCGTTTTGGCATTTGCCGCAGACCGTGAGCACAAGGTTCACTCGCTGCCCGTGCCGTGAAGCTGCTGCTTGACGAAAACCTGTCGCGTCGGCTGGTTCCATTGCTCGCTGATGCCTATCCAGGAACCTCCCAAGTGGTACTGCTCGGGCTGGAGTCCGCGCTGGACAGTGTGGTTTGGCAAACCGCCAAAGATCAGGGTTTTGTGATTGTCACCCGCGATGTTGACTTTGCAGAACGCTCGCTGGTGTGGGGACAACCGCCCAAGGTGATTTGGCTCAGAACCCCGAACCCATCCAAGGGCACCACCTTAAAAATCCTGCTTGAACATCGGCCAATGATCGAAGAAGCCTTGTTGGTGAACGCTCAAGCGTGCGTGGAGGTGATCGCCAGCGCTTAGCCGTTGGCTCAGTTCAGACCCCCTTCATGGAGCGAGCGGCGAACCCGCAACCGCCGCCAGACGATCCGCACGCCAACGCCTTTGCGGCTACCGGTGCTCGGGCTTTGGCGCACACGATGGGATTGGTCAAACGCTGAGGTGTTGCGCACCCAAAGAACACAGCCAGTTAACATGGCAAACTCTGCCATTCACCAAGGTGCCGCCATGTCTTTGAATATTTCCTTACCGATTGAATTGGAAAACCGGGTGCGTTCGCATGTCGCGTCCGGCATGTTTGGCTCCGCCAGTGAGGTGGTCCGTGAAGCCCTGCGCTTGTTTGAGTCTTATCACTCGGTTCAAGGCGCCACCTTGGCTGCGCTGCAATTGGACATTAAACAAGGCTTGTCCGATCACCAGGCCGGTAGAGCGACACCGCTGGACCTTGAGGCCATGAAGGCCAAAGGCCGCTCGGTTCTTTCTGCTCGCAGCCAGGGATGATGCCGATACTGTGCTTTACCGAGAACGCACAGGCGGATCTGTTGCAGGCATGGCTCTATGTTGCTGAACGAAACCTGGCCGCCGCCGACGGCTTGCTAGAAGCCATTGAGCGTGACGCAAGGGTTTTGCAGGACCAACCCCTGATGGGACGCGCCAGACCGGAACTGGGTCAGCTTGTGCGCAGTTGGCCGACATCCACGCCCTACATCGTTTGCTACGTCAGCGAGAAAGCTGGCGTTACGATTTTGCGCGTTCTGCACCATGCGCGCGATGTACAAATCCCGTTGTTTGAGCAGTGAACGATGTTCTGCGCGGACATTCTTGTTATTGGGGTCAGATTCCAATTAAAGATTGGAAGAGCAACCCTGCACGGGGTCGGTGTGGACTACCATGTGCGCATCTTTTCATGCGTATGAAGACCAAGATGCATGCTTCGCAGAATACGGCGCGCACAGTCAGCAAGCGCGCTGTGAATTTGAGTCTGAGCGTGGATGTGCTGGACGCCGCGCGGACACTTGGCATCAACCTGTCGCAGCTTTGCGACAGCCATTTGCGCCAGGTGGTGCGCGCTGAGCAAGAGCGCCGCTGGCGCGAAGAACACAGCGACTTTGTGGCCGCGTACAACGCGACCCTTGACGCCGAGGGCTTGCCGTTGGACGCCTGGCGGAGTTTTTGATGGCGCGCTTCGATGTGTACGAGAACGCCGGGGGCCACGCGGCCACCACACCCTATTTGCTCGATGTACAGAGCGATCTGCTCGACGGTCTGGACAGTTGCGTGGTGATTCCGCTGCGCTTGGCCGAGACATTTCCCAAGGTGACGCTGCCGGCACGCTTGCTGCCGATGTTCGTGGTGCGGGGCCAGCAGGTCTTGTTGGAAACACCCAAGATGGCGGCCGTGCCGCGACGCCTCCTGCGCACCCCGGTCGCCTCACTCGCCCAGGAACAGCTGACCATCACGGCAGCACTGGACTTTTTGTTTCAGGGCTACTGACCGCTGGTTCTTGGTCTGGCTTCGCGGCTGGCGCCGCTCCTACAAAAACCCGTGCGCCGACCGCTGTATTTGTGTATTTGTGTATTTGGGGTCAGATTCCAATTATCCGGCCGGCGAGACCCCTGCGGGCCAGCAAACAACCGAACCTGCTAGAGTTGCACTGGTTGTTGTACAAGTTCGAGGATCAAGATGCGGATCATTAGCTACTCTGAAGCGCGCAATTCGCTCAAGTCTGTGCTGGACCGGGTGCACGAAGACGCGGATGTTGCGGTGATCAGTCGGCGCGATGGTGCGGATGCTGTGGTGATGTCACTGGACCATTACCAGAGCATCGTCGAGACGCTGCACCTGCTGGCCGCTCCGGCCAACGCGGCGCATCTGGCCAAATCGATCGCTGAGCACAAGGCGGGGCTTGCGGTTCGGCGTGCGTTGATGGATGCCTGAGGCGGCGCGGCCACAGCATGCCAAGATCCGTTTGTTTCACCCCCGCCGCCTGGGATGACTACACCAACTGGCAGGGACAGGACAAAAAGACTTTGAAGCGCATCAACACGCTGATCGAGGCCACGGCCCGCGACCCGTTTTCTGGCATCGGGAAGCCTGAACCGCTGCTGGGGAACTTGTCGGGCTACTGGTCACGCCGCATTGATGAAGTTCACCGGCTGGTGTACGCCGCAGACGACGCCCAATTGGACGTGATCGCTTGCCGCGGCCACTATGACGACTGAAACATCGCCACAGATTATTGGGGTCAGATTCCAATTACCCGCCACCCCTTTCACCCCGCTAACCCCATGAACATCCTCCTCACCGGCGGCGCCGGCTACATCGGCAGCCACACCTTCATTGCGCTGCGCGAGGCGGGCTTCGAGCCCGTGATTCTGGACAACTTCGCCAACAGCCACCCGGAGGTGCTCAACCGGTTGGAACGCATCACGGGCCGGCCGGTCACGCTGGAGCGTGGCGATGTGCTGGACACGGCCTGGGTGGAAGCGGTCTTGCGGCGCCACCAGCCCGCGGGCGTGGTGCATTTCGCGGGTGACAAGGCGGTGGGCGAGAGTGTGGCCAACCCGCTGAAGTACTTCCACAACAACATTGGCGGCGCGGTGAGCTTGCTGCGCGCGATGAGCGCCTTGTCCGCAGCATCCGCCGACCGCAGCGCACCGCAGCCCCCCACGCTGGTGTTCTCCAGCAGCGCCACGGTCTACGGCGACCCGGCTTCGGTGCCGATCACCGAAGACTTCCCGCGCTCGCACACCAACCCCTACGGCCACACCAAGCTGGTGATCGAAGACATGCTGAGCGCCCTGCGTCAAGGTGGCACGGCCAGCCCGGCCTGGCGCATCGGCGTGTTGCGTTACTTCAACCCGGCCGGCGCCCACCCCAGCGGCCTGATCGGCGAAGACCCGGCCGACATTCCGAACAACCTCATGCCGTATGTGACGCAAGTCGCGGTCGGCCAGCGGTCGCATGTGAACGTGTTCGGCAACGACTACGCCACGCCCGACGGCACCGGCGTGCGCGATTTCATTCACGTGCAAGACCTTGCAGCGGGGCATGTGGCGGCGCTGCGAACGCTGCTGGATCGCAGCGAGAGCTTCACCGTGAACCTGGGAACGGGGCGTGGCGTGAGTGTGCTGGAGGTGGTGCGCGCGGTGGAGCGGGCCAGCGGGCGCACGGTTCCGTTTGTGTTCGCGCCGCGCCGTGCAGGCGATGTGGCGCAGTGCTATGCCGACGCCTCGCTGGCCAAACGCCTGCTGGACTGGGAAGCGCTGCGCTCGCTCGACGAGATGTGCGCCGACGCCTGGCGCTGGCAAAGCGCCAACCCCAACGGCTACCGGGGCTAACGTGTGCATCTCTACGGACTGGCCAGGAGCCTTCTGACCGACCCGCTGTTCTGGGTGGTGCTGATGTTCGCCGCCAGCCTGCTGACAATGCGCCGCCGGCCGCTCGCAGCACGTCGCTGGGTCGGCTGCGGTCTGGTGCTGCTGGTGTTGCTGGGCTGGCGGGCGCTGCCCGACCGGTTGATGCACACGCTCGAAACCTGGCACGCGCCGGCCGGCCAGCCCGCCTCGGCCTACGCAGGCGTGGTGGTGCTGGGCGGCTCGTTTGAGCGGGCTTCGTTGCAGACCGGGCGGTCCGAAGTCCAGCTCAACGCACAGGCCGAGCGTTTGACCGAAGCGGTGGCGCTGGCGCGCGCTTACCCGGGTCTGCCCATCGTCTTCACCGGTGGCTGTGTGGACACCGGCGAGGGCTGCGTGCGCGAGGCCGAGCTGGCGCAGCGCTTCTTCACCCAGATGGGGCTGGCACCGGACCGGGTGCGCTTTGAGTCGGCTTCGCGCACCACGTTCGAGAACGCTCTGTTCACCGCGCAGCTGCCCGGCGTGGACAAAACGCGCCCCTGGCTGCTGCTCACCTCGGCCTGGCACATGCCGCGCTCGATGGCCGCGTTTCGCGCCCAGGGCTGGAATGTGACGCCCTGGCCGGCGGATTTCCGCAGCAACGACCACATGCCTTGGAACGCGTACTCGCTCACATTGGGTGTGCGGCAATGGCAGCTCGCGCTGCACGAATGCCTCGGGCTGCTGGCCTACTGGGTGTCGGGCCGGGCTGCGCTGTGAGGCTGTTCAGCGCCGGGAAGCGCCAGAATGAAGCAAACCCTATGGGCTTCAGGCGCGGCGCTTGTGATCGGCGTGATAGCCGCCAGGGCTGAGCTTGAGTGAAGTGTCAGGCAGCACCGCGCGACACCAGGGGAAAGCGCTCTGGCGCGCGAATGGATTCGACGGAAAGGTCCACGTCGAGCTGCGGCCAGTACAGATGGTTTTCTGTTGGGCGTTGAACGTCCGAGAGTTGCTCAATCGTGGCCTGCTTGAACCAGGGGAACTCCGTGAAGGGCACAGCCAATTCCTCGTCTCCCAGTAGCAGCCAGAAACAATGCGGCGAGACGTTGGTGACTTCAGCCCCCAAAGTGACGGTGCCATGCATCATGAATCTCCTGAATGTGCGCTTCAACAACGGCCTGCGCTTGACGAACTTGCGCACCCGACAAACCAATGTTCCTAGCCAAGTGTACCGATGGCGAAAGCCGCCCGAGGCGCATCTGGCGCGGCTGGACCGCATGGCATGACGGAGCAGGCAAAGGGCACGCCCACACCGCGCTACGCGCTGATCTACACCGAGAACTACAGCCGCCGGGCCGCCCGCTGACTGAAGAGGTATCCTGACACGCGCCAGCAATATCTGAAGGCGCTGCAGTTGCTGGAGATCAACCCGTTTCATCCCTCGTTGCGCCTGCATGCGTTGAAAGGGCCGACTCGCTGGTGTGCATTCGGTGTCGATCAACCTCTCGTGCCGCATCACCCTGGACTTCGTGATCGAAGAAGACGCGCTGCTGCTCAACCTGGGCGATCACAATGGCGTGTATTGAGCAGCGCTGCTGCACACGCAGCGGCACTTCAGCGCAGCTGAACACCCGCCGCGCGCGCGGCCAGAAACATGCCCTCGCCGACGCTGGCGCCGAAGCGCTTGGCCAGGCGCAGGCCGAAGTTTTCGCGCTGGGTGTAGTCGACGATGTCTTCGGCCTTGACGATCTCGCGCGCCACGTAGTCCAGACTGCCCAGGCCGTCGGCCAAGCCGAGGTTGACAGCCTGCTGACCGCTCCAGATCAAACCGCTGAAGGTGTCGGGCGTTTCTTTCAGGCGCTCGCCGCGGCCTTTTTTCACCGTGGCGATGAACTGGGTGTGGATCTCGTTGAGCATGGACTGGATGTAGGCGCGCTGCGCTTCGTCTTGCGGGCTGAACGGGTCGAGCATGCCCTTGTTGCTGCCGGCGGTGAGCAGGCGGCGCTCGATACCGAGCTT
>JBBSDB010000202.1:0-6714 GCA_038249735.1 Burkholderiales bacterium | reverse complement strand
CTCGTCTCGGAAACGCTGAACACCAGGTAGAACGCGGCCACCAGCCCGATCACAGACTGCCAGAAATATTTCTCGCGCGAGCGCATGCCCTCGGGGTCTTTGTGAACCACCTTGCGCCAGTCATCCACCCAGCCGATGGCGCCGAAACCCAGTGTCACCAGCAACACGATCCACACGAAGCGGTTCGACAAATCGAACCAGAGCAAGGTGGACACAGCGATCGAGAACAGGATCAGCACGCCGCCCATGGTCGGCGTACCGCTCTTGCTCAGGTGGCTTTGCATCGCGTACTCACGAATCGGCTGACCGATTTTGAGTGCGGTCAGGCGGCGGATGAAATACGGCCCGGCCACCAGCCCAATGATGAGCGCGGTCATCGCCGCCATCACCGCGCGGAAGGTGAGGTACTGGAACACCCGCAGAAAACCGAATTCTGGTCCCAGCGTTTGCATCCATCCGGTCAGGCTAAGCAGCATGCGTCGCGTCCTTGTGTTCTTGTTGCGTGATGCCCAGCGCTAGCAATGCCTGCACCACGCGCTCCATGCGCATGAAGCGCGAGCCCTTCACCAGCACGCTGCGAGGCGCCTTTGCACCGGCTGCGGCCACAGCGCTGAGCAGGTGAGCCGCGAGCGCATCGACCTCGTCCCAATGGGTGGGTGCTGGCTTGCCAGCGGTGCTCAGGGCTTCGCAGGCCTGGCGCATCCAGTCGCCCGCGACATGCACAGCGTCGATCCCGCGCGCCTGGGCGTGGCTCAGCACCTCCAGGTGAAACGCCAGACCTTGCTCGCCCACCTCCCCCATGTCACCGAGTGCCAGCAGGCGCGGCGCGGGCAGCTCGGCCAACACGTCGATGGCGGCGAGCACCGAATCGGGGTTGGCGTTGTAGCTGTCGTCGATGACGGTGAGCGTGTGGTTGGCGAGAGTCACGGTCAGTGCACGCGAGCGGCCACCGACCGGCTCGAACGCAGCCAGCCCGCGCGCGATCGCCCCCAGCGTCACGCCCGCCGCCACCGCGCAGGCGGCTGCCGCCATGGCGTTGCGCAGGTTGTGTCGGCCGGCCACGCGCAGGGCACAGCGCTTGGCGCCCTGCGGGGTGTTGAAGTGCAGATCCCAGGCGTTGCCTTGCCAGCTCGCGCTTTGCACGTGCACAGCGGCACTCGCATCGGTGTCGCTGAAGGTGATGACACGGCGCGCAGCAGCAAGGTCGCGCCAGATTGGGGTATGGGCTTCATCGCTCGGAAACACCGCCACGCCGTCGTCGGCGAGCGCCGCGATCACCGCACCGTTTTCGCGCGCTACCGCCTCCACCGAGACCATGAATTCCTGGTGCTCACGCTGCGCGTTGTTGACCAGGGCCACGGTGGGCAGGGCGATCGCGGTCAGGGCGGCGATTTCGCCCGGGTGGTTCATGCCCAGCTCGATCACCGCCATCTGGTGTGACGGCAAGAGCTTGAGCAGCGTGAGCGGCACGCCGATATCGTTGTTGAAGTTACCCCGGGTGGCGTGCGCCGCCTCACCGACGTCGGCGCGCAGGATGGACGCGATCATCTGTGTCACCGTGGTCTTGCCGTTGCTGCCGGTGACCGCGATCAGCGGCAGGGTGAACTGAGCGCGCCACAGGCGTGCCAGTTCGCCAAGCGCTTGTCTGCTGTCAGGCACTTCCACACCCACCAGACCCGCTGGGGCCAGTCCTGACTCGGCCAGCGCGGCCACCGCGCCTTGCGCCTTGGCCTGCGGCAGGAAGTCGTGGGCGTCAAAACGCTCGCCACGCAGCGCCACAAACAGGTCGCCCGGTTGCAGGCTGCGGGTGTCGGTGTTGACCCGCTCGATCGACAGCGCGGCCAACGCGGCGGCGCCACCCACCACGCGGGCACCCGTGAGTTGTAGCAGCAGGGCGGCGATGGGCTTCATGCGCCGACTCCCTGCTGAGCGCTGCGTTGCGCGAGCGCGGCGGCGGCATGTGCCTGATCGGAGAAGGGCCGCTTGAAGCCCTGGATTTCCTGGTAATCCTCGTGGCCCTTGCCGGCGATCAGCACCACGTCGACTGGCTGCGCACACCGCACTGCCAGCGCGATGGCGGCAGCGCGGTCTGGCTCGATGTGGGCCCGGGCCGCGAGCTTCAAGCCCGCCTGCATCTGACGCAGGATAACCAGCGGGTCTTCGCTGCGCGGGTTGTCGCTGGTGAGCACGGTCTGCGCCGCCTCGCGCTCGGCCACCGCCGCCATCAGCGGGCGCTTGGAGGCGTCCCGATCCCCGCCACAACCCACAACCACCCAGAGTGCGCCACCGCGCTGCTTCGCCACCGGCTGCAGTGCCTGCAAGGCTTTTTCCAGCGCGTCGGGCGTGTGGGCGTAGTCCACCAGCACCAGTGGTGCGGCCTCGCTTGCAGGTACCTGCTCCATGCGACCAGGCACCGGGGTCAGCACCTGGCAGGCATGGACGGCGTCGTCCAGCGGCAGTCCCAGCGCACGCACCGCGCCCAGCACACAGAGCAGGTTCGCGAGGTTGTATCGGCCCACCAGCGGCAGCGCGAGCGGATGCGAGGCGCGCACCGCGCCCACCGCATCACGCTCAACCACGGTGAGCCGCATGCCGGAGCGGGTGACGGTGATGCCAGCGGCGCTCAGACGCGGGGCTTCGCTGCCGGCATCCAGGCCGACGGTCCACAGATCCAGCCCGCGTGCGCGCGCTTGCGCAGCCAGATCGGCGCCGCGCGGATCGTCTAGGTTCACCACCGCAGCGGCCAGACCGGGCCAGTCAAACAGGCCGGCCTTGGCCGACCAGTAGGCGTCCATGCTGCCGTGAAAGTCCAGGTGGTCCTGGGTAAAGTTGGTGAACACCGCCACCCGGATCTGGGTGGCGTTCAGGCGCCCCTCCACCAAACCGATCGACGAGGCCTCCACAGCGACAGCGCGCACGCCCTTCTCGCTCAGGGATCGCAAACTGGCTTGCAGGCGCACCGGATCGGGCGTGGTGAGCCCGGTCGACACCAGGTCGTTCGGCCGTCCAGCGGCGCCCGGCGGCTGGCCGATGCCCAACGTGCCGATCACCGCACAGGGGCGCTCCAGAGCGCAGAGCAATTGCGCGGTCCACCAAGCGCATGAGGTCTTGCCATTGGTGCCGGTGATCGCCACCAGCGCCATGGCGGCGCTCGGCTCGCCATAGAAAGCGCTGGCGATCGGACCCGCCAGCACTTTCAGACCGGGTACCGCGAGCACGCGATCGTCTGCAAATCCAAACGCCTCGGCGCCGTCCTGCTCCACCAGCACCGCCACGCAGCCGCCGGCCAGCGCATCGGCGACAAAGCGGCGGCCATCGGTGGCCGCGCCGGGCCAGGCAATGAAGCCGTCGCCCGGCTGCAGGCTGCGGCTGTCGCACTGCAGCCCACCGCTGACGCGTGCTTGGAGCCAGCTGGAGATGGCTGCGGGTTCGTTCAGCGCCTTCATCAGAACGACTCCTCAACGAACTCGGTCACGATCTGCGGCTTGACGCTCATGTCGGGCTGTACAGCCAAGATCCGAAGGGTCTGCTGCACCGTCTCGCTGAACACCGGGCCGGCGACCACGCCACCGTAATAGGTGCCGTTGTTGGGCTCGTCGATCATCACCGCCACCACGATCCGCGGCGATTCCACCGGCGCCAAGCCAACGAAAAAGCTGCGGTATTTCTTTTCGGCGTAGCCCTTGCCTTCCTGCTTGCGCGCGGTGCCCGTCTTGCCACCCACCGAGTAGCCCATGGTCTGCGCCTGCGGTGCGGTGCCACCAGTGGTGGCCGCCATCTGCAGCATCTGGCGCACGGCGCGTGCGTTTTGCTCGCTGAAGACGCGAACGCCATGGGCCGGGGTTTCGTTTTTCAGCATGCTGACCGGAATCAGCTCGCCGTCGCGCGCGAAGATGGTGTAAGCCTGGGCCAGCTGAAACAGCGAAGCCGAGAGGCCGTAGCCATAGCTCATGGTCGCCTGTTCGATCGGGCGCCACGACTTGTAAGGTCGCAACCGACCGCTCACCGCCCCCGGGAACGGGAGTTGCGGCTTCTGGCCAAAACCCGCCTGGGCATAGGTTTCCCACATCTCGCGCGGCTGCATCTGCATGGCCATCTTGACCGTGCCGACGTTGCTCGATTTCTGGATGACCTCGTTGACGGTGAGCACGCCGTGCGGGTGCGAGTCGGAAATGGTGGAACGGCCGATCTGGATGCGCCCGGGCGCGGTCTGAATCGGCGTGGTGGGCGTCACCATGCCTTTCTCCAGCGCCAGAGCAGCAATGAACGGTTTCATGGTCGAGCCGGGCTCGAAACTGTCGGTGAGCGCGCGGTTGCGCAGCTGCTCGCCGCTCAAATTGCGGCGGCGGTTGGGGTCGAAGCTTGGGTAGTTGGCCAGCGCAAGCACCTCACCCGTGACCGCGTCGAGCACCACCACACTGCCCGCCCGTGCCTTGTGGAACTGCACCGCCTCGCGCAGTTTCTGGAAAGCGAAGAACTGCACCTTGCTGTCGATGGAAAGCTGCAAATCGGGGCCATCCAGCGGCGGGATCACATCGCGGACATCCTCGACCACCCGACCCAGCCGGTCCTTGATCACCCGGCGCGAACCGTTCTTGCCCGAGAGCTGCCGGTTGAATGCCAGCTCCACACCCTCCTGCCCGCGGTCCTCTACGTTGGTGAAGCCCACCACATGGGCGGCGGCCTCGCCCTCAGGGTACTCGCGCTTGAATTCGCGGCGCTGGTAAATGCCCTGAATGTCGAGGGCCGCGATCTGCTTGGCCACCGGATCGTCGACCTGGCGCTTGATCCAGACGAAGGTCTTGTCTTCGTTGCCCAGCCGCTTTTTCAGTTCGCCCAGCGGCATCTCCAGCAACTTGGCCAGCTCGCGCAGCTTTGGGTGGGCCTTGTCGACATCTTCTGGAATCGCCCAGATGCTCTGCGCCACCACGCTGGAGGCCAGTATCAGGCCGTTGCGGTCCAGCACCCGCCCGCGGTTGGCCGGCAGCTCCAGCGTGCGCGCGAACCGCACCTCACCCTGGCGCTGAAAAAAGTCGTTGCCGAACACCTGCACATAGGCAGCGCGCCCGGCCAGCCCGGCAAAAGCCACCGCCAACGCCGCAACGATGAATTTGCTGCGCCACATCGGCGTCTTGCTCGCCAACAGCGGACTGGCGCTGTAGCTGATGCTGCGGCTGGCACCGCGATCGGCGTTGTGGCGCCGGCCCATGGCTTGGCCTCCGGTGTGGCGGCCACGGGCAGCGCCACGTACTCGGTGATGCCCGGTGTGACCGGGCGCATCTGCAGCTGCCGCGTGGCCAGTTGCTGCACCCTGGCCGAAGCCGCCTGGGCGCGCTTTTGCACCACCAGTTGCTCGTGTTCGGCATCCAGCTTGCGCTCCTGCGAGTGACCGCGGTCGAGCGCGGTGTAGAGGCGACGCGACTCGTACTGCGTGTGCACCAGGTAAAACGCGCTGACCATCACAGCCAGCAGCAACACCAGGTTGAGCCGGATCATGGGATGGCCCCCACGCTCGGCGCTGCGCGACCTCCGCTGCCCCCAGAAGGGGCGCGGGCTTGCTTGGGGCGGCCTGGCGCGGCGCTCAGGATGGCCCCCACGCTCGGCGCTGCGCTCAGCATGGCCCCAACAGCCGTCGCCGCGCTCATGCCAGCGCCTCGGTGCGTGTGGCCACGCGCATCACCGCGCTGCGCGAGCGCGGATTCCCCTGCACCTCGGCGTCGCTGGGCATCAACCGCGAAACATCGCGCAGCGGCATCGGTGCGGGTTCCGCGAACGGCACGCGACGATCGACCACCGGGCGCGAATGGACGGCCATGAACTGCTTGACCTTGCGGTCCTCCAGCGAATGAAAGCTGATCACCACCAGGCGCCCGCCCGAGCGCAGCACCGGCAGACTTGCGTTCAGCGCTTGTTGCAGCTCTTCAAGCTCGGCGTTGATGAAAATCCGAAGAGCCTGAAATGTGCGCGTTGCAGGGTCCTTGCCCGGCTCGCGGGTTTTGACCGCGCCAGCCACGACTTCGGCCAACTCACGGGTGGTTCGAAGAGGGCCCCGTTCCTGTCGGCGACGATCAATCGCCTTTGCAACCTGTTGAGCAAACCGTTCTTCGCCATAGTCACGAATGACCTCCGTCAGGGTAGGAATGTCCACGGTTTCCAGCCACTGGGCCACGCTCTGGCCACGCGTGGTGTCCATGCGCATGTCCAGCGGACCGTCGTGGCGAAAAGAAAACCCCCGTTCGGGGTTGTCGATCTGGGGCGAACTCACGCCAAGGTCCATCAGCAGGCCGTCCACACTGGCCACGCCGAGTTCGCCGAGATGGGCAAAGCCCTCGTGGCGGATCGCCAGGCGTGCGTCAACCGCCGCGATCTCTTGTGCCGCAGCCACCGCCTGCGGGTCCTTGTCGAACACCGTCAAACGCCCCCGCTTTGAGAGCTGCTCCAAGATGGCGCGCGCATGGCCTCCGCGGCCAAAGGTCGCGTCGACATAGTGTCCGTCGGGGTTGATGGCGAGGGCTTGCACAGCTTCGGCCAACAAGACGGTTTGGTGGCTCCATGGATCTTGCACCGCGGGCCTTCAGAAAGCGAAGCCTTTGAGCCCATCGGGCATCTCGCCCTGCATGGCCAGCGCTTGTTTCGCGACGTAAGTCGGCTTGTCCCAAAGCTCGAAGCAGCTGCCCATGCCCAGCAGCACCACCTCTTTGGTGATGCCAACCG